>CAUTZA010000001.1:0-130899 GCA_963542845.1 uncultured Eubacteriales bacterium
TATATAATGTATAGTAAAGATTTAAGGAGATAATATGATAATAGAACCAACAACATCACAATTAATGGACAAAGTGCCAGATAAATTTGAACTTATACTTACAGTAGCAAAAAGAGCAAGAGAACTACGTGGAGGTAAGGATAGACTTACAATATTTGAACATCCAAATAATTTGACAGTAGCGGCAGAAGAAGTAAAAGAAGGATTAGTAAAACCTGCATATAAGAAAAATATAATTTCATATTAATTAGACATTATATATTAAATATTGATATATTAAAGAAAAGGGGACGCTAATGATTGTAATATTATCAGGAGTATCAGGAGCTGGAAAAGATACAATAAAAAGAATATTAATGGAAAAAGATGGAAGAATTAAAACTCTTCCATCTTATACTACAAGGGAAAAAAGAGTTAATGAAATAGAAGGACAAAATTATTATTATGTATCAAAAGAAAAATTTAAAGAAATGATAGATAATAACGAATTTTATGAATATTCTGTGCATCATGGAAATTATTATGGGACAAATAGGAAACTATTAAATGAGAGAATTGAAAATAATATAGTTTTAAAAGATATTGATGTAAATGGAACAGAAGACCTACTTAAGATATTTAGAGGAACAGAGATTAAGATAATATCTATATTTTTAAATATATCTAAAGAAGAAATGCTTAGAAGATTAACAAATAGGGATGATAAGTTAAAACAAGAAGAAATAGAACTTAGAATGGAAAGATATGATTATGAAATGAATCATATAGGTATATATGACTATGTTATAAAAAACTATGATGCAGAAAAAACATCAAACATAATATTAGATATTATAAAAAGGGAACAGGAGCAATAAAAATTGTATATAGAAGTAATACTAAACAACAAGGTAAAAATATTAAATAGAACTTTTGACTATATTGTACCAGAACATATGAAAGATGGTTTAAATATAGGTTCAAGAGTTCTTGTTCCATTTGGTAGGAGTACAAAAGATGCATATGTTATAGGCTTTAAAGATAAGTCAGACTTTGAATGTAAGGAAATTTTAGAAGTCCTTACAACAGAAGAAATTTCAGAAGAAAAACTAGCACTTGCTAAAATAATGAGTAAAAGATATTTTTGTAATCTATCAGAATGTATAAAACTTATGCTAAATCCTAAAACTAATACAAAAAATATTGATAATATAATGAAAAATAAGATGAAAAATATTATTGTACTTGCAGAAAACTATAAGGAGATTTTGGAAAATACAAAACTAAATGAAGGTCAAAAAGAAATTGTTAAATATTTAGAAAGCTTAAATGAAAATAGTAGTGAAAACAGTACAATTGAACTTAAAGATTTAAATGAAAAATTTTCAGCATCAAGAGTGTCGCTCCTAATACGTAAAGGGATACTTAAAAAAGAATTTGAAGAAGTAAAATTTGAAGAATATAATTTCTGGGATGAACAGCTTGAAGAAGAGGAAAGAAAAGCAAAAGAAAATGAGAAAAAATTAAATAATAGGGAAAAGAAAAAAGAAATTGTTTTAAATGAAGAACAACAAGAAGTGTATGATAAGTTTAAAAGTATTGTATCTGAAGAATTATTTTCAGAAGAATTACTATATGGGGTAACAGGTTCACGGAAAAACAGAAATATATTTAAGAATAATAAAAGATGTACTTGATATGGGAAGAAATGCAATTGTACTTGTTCCAGAAATAGCACTTACTCCACAAACTGTAAGAAGATTTGTGGAAAGATTTCGGAAAAGACAACATTTCTATACTTCATAGTAATTTAGGGGATAGAAGAAGATATGAAGAATGGAATAGAATAAAAAGAGGAGAGGCAAGAATTGTTATAGGGACAAGATCAGGAATATTTGCACCAATAGATAATGTTGGAGTAATAGTAATAGATGAAGAACATGATATGTCATACCAATCAGATAATATTCCTAAATATGATGCGAAAGAAATTGCAAGATATATTGCAAAAACATATGGAAGTCTCCTTATTTTAGGTAGTGCAACACCAATAATATCAACATATTATAGGGCAAATAATCGGAATAATTGGAATGAATAGGCTAACAAAAAGAGTACAAGATATAACAATGCCAGAAGTAAAGATAATAGACTTAAGTAAAGAAAAAGATATAATTTCAGAAGAACTAAAAACTCTTATACAAGATAGGATAGACAAAAAAGAACAAACAATATTATTTTTAAATAGAAGAGGATATTCAGCATTAAGTGTATGCACAAATTGCCGGAGATACTATAAAATGTAAGAGATGTAATATAACACTTACATATCATAAACATGATAACAGATATAAGTGTCATTATTGTGGATATACAGAAATAAGAGAAAATAATAAGTGTAAAAATTGTGAAACAGGTGAATATAAGCAGATAGGGATTGGAACAGAAAGTTTAGAAGAAAAGATAAAAGAAATGTTTCCAAATGCAACAACAATAAGGATGGATTTAGATACAACAAAACATAAGGTTTCACATGAAGAAATATTAAAAAAATTCAATGATGAAAATATAAACATACTAATAGGGACACAGATGATAACAAAAGGTCATCATTTTCCTAATGTAACATTATCTGCAGTAATTTTAGCAGATAGTATGATAAATTTCGAAAGCTATAGGGCAGGAGAAGTTGCATATCAAAATATTGTACAGGTAATTCGGAAGATCTGGTAGAGAAAAGAAAGGACTTCGGAGTAATACAAACATATTCTAAAGATGATAGTATTATAAATTTTGCAAAAGAAAATAATTATGAAGAAATGTATGAAACAGAAAATATTATAAGAAAAGCATTAAATTATCCACCATATATGGATATGTTACAAGTAAGAATACTTTCATATAATGAAGAAAAAGTTAAAAAAGTAGCAAGAAAATTAAAATTAACATTTGATAAAATGAAAGAAGAACTCTTAGAAAAGCAAAGAGAAATCTTAGAAAATATGAATATTGATGAAGATATAAGGAAAAGAAGAATAATAGAAGATAATATACTAAAACTAAAAAATATGAGAATATATGATGAAGTTCCCTTTAGAATAGATAAGATTATGAACCAATATTATTGGAAGATAATTATAAAATGTAATTTAAATACATATATAGCAAAAGCTATAAGCTATGTTGTAGAAAAGATGGGAACAGATAAAGATCCACTTATATCTGTAGATTTAAATCCACAAAATATATAATCACAAATATATAATAAATAAAAAAATAGAATAAATAAAAAATATATCATATAATATTAGTATAATAATGTTATGGGGGGAGATATGGATTTAAAAAAGTTACAAAAAGAAATATATCAAAACAAAGTAGATAAAGGCTTTAATACAACAGATGTAAATAAAGAATTTTGCCTATTATATGGAGAAGTAGGAGAAGCATATGATGCATATAGAAAAGGCAAAGATGATTTAGGAGAAGAACTTGCAGATATTGCTATATACCTACTAGGACTTTCTGAAATACTTGGTAAAGACTTAGAAGAAGAGATAAAAAACAAGGTTCAGATAAACAAAAATAGAAAATACAAAGATGTAAATGGTACAAAGATAAAGACAGAAGAGTAAGGGTAAAAGAACAAAGAAAAACACAGGATTAAGAATAATATACTCTATTTCCTGTGTTTTATAATTCTAAAAAATTCTACTATCTGTTAATATATGTTTTTTTTATGTTAGTACCATTATTTAATAAAAAATATATTCCTAAAATAGAAAATTCGTTTTTCTTATAATTTTTTTTATTACGTTTTTTCGGAGTTTCTACTTTTTGAATTTTAATAAAAAAATTCAATTTAGTATTTAACTGTTTGTCTTTTAAAGTACTAATATCAATAGATTTAATAATATAGTAATCTTCAAGTAAAATTAACCTTGAATCATTATTTATTAAACTTTTAGCCTTAATAAGACTTTTATTACTATCATGTTTTATAGTACCAAAAAAAGCATCTTCACTTTTTTGATTAGGTACATAAATTTTTAAAACATGATTTTTATTATTATAATAAAGTAATACATTATTTCCAAGTTCAAGAGGCCTTTCTTTCAAATGTAAGTCCTTAATTACTCGAAAATTGTTTAAATATAGATCAAACGTCCACCATTTGAACATCTTACATATTCTAGTTATATAAAGATTATCATCATTAAAAAAATCTATATATATTTTTATACTTTTAATACCATAATAAATCCGTTTAATAAGTGAAGATTTAATAATATTATTTTTTTTTATTTTCATATTCATCACCTTATATATTTAGATAAATCTTATTAACATCTCCATAATGTAGATATACTGAATTAACAGTATAATCTTTATTTAATTTAATTAAAAAAATTAAATCATACAAATCATCAATTTTAAAAGATTTAATAAGTTTGTAATCTTTTAATTTAACTACTTTTGACTCATCATTAAACAATGATTTTATTATGAAAGTTCTGGAAGTAAGAATAGATTCTTTATATCCTAAAAAGAATATTGGATTTTTTATTTTGCTTGTATATAACTCTATCGAGTTATTATTCAAAACTATAAAAGAATCAAGACCGGTCTTAACTGGCATTTTATTCAGTTTTATCTTTTTAAAAACCCCAGTTACTTTTAGTGTAACTTTTGGTTTTAATATTTCTGAATATTTATTTGAATCTATCTTTTTTAATAAATTAATAGACTCAAAATTATCATTATTAAAATACTCAACAGCTACATTTATATTCCGTGTTGAATTTTGATTATTTTTCATAAAATCATCTCCTCTACTAGTATTAACATTTGTTAAAATTATATATATAAAATAGTATAGGTAAATTATATAACAGGATGGGATAAAAATAAAGAAGACATGATAAAATGAATCATGCCTTAATTATTTTAATTATTGGAGTAAAATTCTTTTTTTAAAACTCTATTTGTTGTGTAATAGATATCAGTAATTTGGTTAAAACTATTAACTTTAACGAGAAAAGTTAACTCTAATGGCAATACTGTATCTAAAACAATATCTTCTAATACATTATACATAGATTTTTTAAGAGTTTTACTCTTTTTTATAATATCTTCAAAAATATTAGATATTATAAAACATCCTGATGTTTCTTCTAAAATCCAACCAATATCAAGAAAATTATTATTATTTATATTTTCTAATAATTGCAAATGTCCATTTTTAAAAAATATTAATAATTCGAATTTTTGTACTCTTTTTGGAGCAGAGCACATGGTTAATTTTTTATTGTATGTAATATTTTTCATATCATTTAGAGCCTTAAAACACCGGAATTCATAATGTAGTGGTAATAATGAATTTTGTAAATGAAGAATTTTAAGATTATCCATCTCGAAAATATTATCTTTTTCATAATATTCAATATTTATATTGAATATATTCTGTCCGTCAAAAACTTCTATTCGTTTTCCTGAATAGGTTGTTGTACTATTTTTAAAAGTAATCATGTTTATCACTCCTTTACTCTAATTAGAATCAAAGTTAACATATTAAGATATAATTAATAAATATTGAATAAATTATATAATAATTTTTGAGGAAAAGAAACATGATTGCAAAAGAAAACTTAAAAAAATCAGTGATAAATGATATAATTTAATATATAGATAAAGATAATGGAGCAAATATGAAAGAAAAAAATATCCATCATATACATTAACAAATATGATGATAAATTATATATCAGATATAAAGGGTACTAGAACTTATGGATAATATATTTGAATGGATGAATAATTCTAAAAATACAGTACATCCATTAATATTATCATTAGTTTTCCATTATGAGTTTGTGTTTATACATCCTTTTTCAGATGGAAATGGAAGAATGGCAAGATTATGGCAAACAGCGATACTTTCTAAATGGAATGTTATGTTTGAATATATGCCGATTGAGAATATTATAAAAAGGCATCAACAAGAATATTACAAGACTATAAACGAATGTGATAAATTAGGAAACTCTACAATATTTATTGGATTTATGCTTAAAATAATAGATGAAACTATAGAAGATTTATTAAAAAGGTCTAAAAATAGTGAAAATAATGAGGTAGAATCCCTTAATACTACTGAAAAAGAAGCACTAGATTATATATATAAAAATGAGTTGGGTTCGACAAAAGAACTTGCAGAATATTTAGGAAAAGCAGATAGAACAGCAAGAAGAATTGTATCTGCATTATTAAAAAAAGGACTTATTACATATCAAGGTAGAGATAAAAATGATCCTAATATACGATATAAGAAAATGTCCGAGTAGTGTCCGACCTCGAATATTTGTAGATTAAATCAATAATAGGACATAATATATAAAGGAAAAAGTTATGGAAAAATTTAGGCTATAAGCCTAGTTAAGGAATTTGTATACTTGCATTCTTGATATTGAGCTTAAAAAATGTGAAGAATACTAAAAAAATATTGAATATAAGAATTCATAGTGGTAGAATGAAGTTAGATTAGAGGTCTTAAATATTTTGATATTGAAGGAGACTGTAAATATGATTAAATTAGGATGTAAAAAAAGTTTTAAGAAAAACAGCAAAAGAGTAGTAAGTATAAGAAAAATAATAAATTCTTATATAAGTTATTCTTTTGCTGCTTTTTTGATATTCAAAGGTGGAAGATTTTGAAAAAAATAAAAATACCAATATATTTAAAGCAGTAAATAATAAGAATAATAAAGGAGGAAAAATGAAAAATAGAATGAATAAAAAAGTAAAAACAATAGTGGTATTAAGTATAATGTTAGTAATATTATTAGGATGTATAGCAGTATACTCAGTAAACGGAGACAGAAATAAAAAAATTTTAAAAAAAGAAGAAATAAGTAGCATGGATGATATTAGTAAAAAGATTGATATAGTTGATGAAAAAAGTAGTAATATTACAGATGAAGAGGCAAAATCTATAGCTAATAATTTTATAAATAAATTAAACAATGAAAAAATGGAAGTATTAAGAAGTAAAAATATATTACAAAATAAAGAAGAACACATAGAAAGAATAAAAAATGAACTTGAAGATAGGGATAAAGTTCTTGTTAGTAATAAAATAGGTGCTGTTGAAATTGATACTAAAACAAGAAAAATAATCGGATATGTAAACAATAATGAGAACTATAAGAATAGTAAAAACTTTAACAAAGAAAAAGTAATAAAAATATCAAAAGATATATTAAAAAATATTAATATTGATAATATAGTAGATGATTTTAAAGAATATAAACATATATCAGCTGAAGAATTTGATGAAGAAATTTGGAGAGTAACATTTATTAAAGATTATAATGGATTTCGGAAATCCTGGAGAAGCAGTAGCATTATCCATCTGCCCTGCAACAAAAGAGTTAAATACATTAACCATAAGAGATGATAAATTTGAAAATAATGAAATAAAAATAACAGAAGAACAAGCAAAAAAAATAGCTTCTAAATATTTAGAAGGAAGTAAAGCTACAGCCATAGAAAAAGTTACTATAGAAATAATAAAACCAAATCTATTATTTGAAGAAGAAAAAGGCAAAATATATAAAGAAATAAAAGGAATGAGAAAAGCATATGTGGTCTGGTTTAATAATACTGATAAAAGCAGAGTATATATAGATGTAACTACAGGAGAAGTTATAGGAGGAGACTTTTTACAAGGAGGAATATTTTAATATGAATAAGACAAATATAATTTTAAATTAATAGTAATAACAATATTAACTTTATTAATAATTAATATTAATGGATATTGTATTGAAAGATATAATGCTTTTATGTCAAATGATTATGAAAGATTTAATAATGTAAAGAAGGGAATTTGATATATTCCCTTCTCTTTTATATGTATTTAGAATATGATATAATACAAAAGATAATAAGAAAAAAGAGGAGAAAGAAGTTTGAGAATATTATTAGATGCAATGGGAGGAGATAATGCACCAAAGGCAACAATAGAAGGGGCATTAGAATATGCAAAAGATACAACAAGTAAGATTGTGCTTGTTGGTAAAAAAGAAGTAATAGAAGAAAATATAGTAAGTATAGCAGGTTCTAATTGGAATGAAAAATATAATAATATAGAAATTAGTGATGCAAGAGAAACAATTGATATGGAAGATGTACCGACAAAAGCTATAAAAGAGAAGAAAGATTCATCAATGGTTGTTGCACTAAATATGCTTAAAAATGATGAAGCAGATGTGTTAGTATCTGCAGGAAATACAGGAGCACTTTTAACTCGGTGCAACTCTTATAGTAGGTAGAATAAAAGGGATAATAAGACCGGCAATAGGGGCAATACTTCCATGTATAGACAAAGAATATATGCTTATAGATGCAGGAGCAAATACAAACTGTAAGAAGGAAAATTTCTTACAATTTGCAGAAATGGGTAAAATATATTTAGAAAAAACAGGCAAGAAAACAAACCCAAAGATAGGACTTTTAAATATAGGAACAGAAGAAACCAAAGGAAGTGAAATACATAAAGAAGCATATATGTATTTAAAAGAACACTATGAAGAAAAAGGTTTAAATTTCATAGGGAATATAGAGGCAAGAGATCCATTTACAGGAGATGTAGACCTAGTTGTTTCAGATGGTTTTACAGGAAATATATTTATAAAAACATTGGAAGGATTTCGGAAAGATGATATTATCAACATTTAAAAATATGGTTGATGATATGGGAATGTCTAAAATATTCCTACTACCTATAAAAGATAAAATGTCTAAAGTTATGGGTAAAATGGATTATAGAAAGCTTGGGGGTGGAGTATTTTTAGGTGTAAAAAAACCAATAATAAAAGCACATGGAAATAGTAACAAAACAGCGTTTTACTATACATTAAAACAAGCAGAAGAATATGCAAAAGCAGGAATAATAGAAGAATTAACAGAAAAGATGGGGAGAGAAAATAATTAATGTTTAAAATAAAAGAGGTTATAGACTATATTGAAGAAGTAAAAAAAATAACAAAGGAAAGAGGACTTAAGTATTATATAAACACATTTGGGTGTCAATTAAATGAAAATGATAGTGAAAAAATAGCAGGAATGTTAGTAGAATGTGGATATCAACCAGCAGAAAAAGAAGCAGATGCAGATATAATTGTATTTAACACATGCTGTATAAGAGAAAATGCAGAAAAAACATTATTTGGAGTACTACGGAGAAGTTAAAAAATATAATGTAGAAAAAAATACAATAATTGCAATTGGTGGATGTATGATGCAAGAAAAAGAAATGCAAGAAAAAGTATTAAAAAGTTTTCCATTTGTTAAGCTAATATTTGGAACACATACATTACACAATTTTCCAAAAGGACTATATCAAGTATTAACAGAAGGAAAAAGAATATTTGACGTTATAGACATTAAGGGTGAAATATATGAAGGGATTCCAGTAAAAAGAATGGATGGACTTCGTGCAAGTGTTACAATAATGTATGGATGTAATAATTTTTGTACATTTTGTATTGTACCATATGTAAGAGGAAGAGAAAGAAGTAGAAAAGCAGAAGATATATTAAAAGAAGTAGAAGAATTAGCACAAAAAGGATATTTAGAAATAACACTTTTGGGACAAAATGTTAATTCATACAGAGGTGAAGGAGAAATAGATACATTTGCAAAATTATTAGATAAGGTTGCAAGTATTGAAGGTATAAAAAAGGTAAGATTTATGTCACCACATCCAAAAGATTTTACAGAAGATGTTGTACAAGTAATGAAAAAACATGAAAATATATCAAGAACATTACATTATCCTCTTCAATCAGGATCTAGCAATATATTGAAAAAAATGAATAGAAGATATACAAAAGAACAATATTTAGAAAGAGCAGAAAATATTAAAAGAGAATTACCAGATGTAACATTTACAACAGATATAATTGTAGGATTTCCAGGTGAAACAGAAGAAGATTTTGAAGATACATTAGATGTAGTAAGAAAGATGAATTTTGAACAAGTTTTCATGTTTATATATTCACCAAGAGAAAATACACCAGCTAAAAAGATGGAACAAGTAGATGAAAATATAGCAAAAGAAAGATTTCAAAGATTAAAAGAAATGTATGATAAACAAGCAGAAAAACTAAATGAAAAATATTTAGGAAAAGAAGAATGGATAATAGTTGATGGTATAAGTAAGAAAAGTGCTAAAATGCTTGTAGCAAAAACAGATGCAAATAAGCCGGTAGTATTTGAAAAATATGAAGGATGGAAAATGGGAGACTATATAAAAATAAGGATAGTAGAAACACATACTTGGTATTTAGTAGGAGAAAAGATAAGTTAAGAATAAGCTTAAGAAATTAATCTAATAATAAATATTATAATGTAAGAAGGTAAAGATGGAAGAAAACAACAAAAAAGAAATAGTATTAACAGGATTAAAACCAACAGGTGAACTTACTATAGGAAACTATGTAGGTGCTATAAAACCAATGATAGATATGCAAGGAAAATATGATTCATACCTGTTTATAGCAGATCTTCATGCAATAACAGTAATGCAAGATAAAGATGAATTAAAAAGAAGAATAAGAGAGTTTTTAGCAATGTATATAGCATGCCGGAGTAGATAAAGATAAAAATGTAATATATCTACAATCTGAAAATCCATACATTGCAGGTATTTCATGGCTTTTAGAATGTAATACATATTATGGTGAAGCATCAAGAATGATACAATTTAAAGAAAAGAGTAAGGAAAATAATAATTTTTCAGTTGGACTTTTAACATATCCAATACTTATGGCAGCAGATATACTATATTTAGATTCTAAATATGTACCAGTAGGGATTGACCAAAAACAACATGTTGAGCTTGCAAGAGATATTGCAGAAAGATTTAATAAAAAATATGGAAAAACATTTGAAATACCAAGACCTATGATAAAAGAAGAAGGAATTAAGATAAAAGACTTAAGAAATCCAGAAAAGAAAATGAGTAAATCAGAAGAAAATCCAAATGGAAGTATAACTCTTTTTGATACAGAAGAAGAAATAAGAAAGAAAATAATGTCTGCAACAACAGATTCAGAAATGAAAGTATATTTTGATGAAGAAAACAAAAAAGGTATCTCAAATCTTATAAACATAGCTATAGCATTTTCAGATGAAAAAGAAACAGCTAAAACAATAGAAGAAAAGTTTGAAGGGAAAAGCTATAAGGAATTTAAAGAATATGTAGCAGATATACTTGTTAAGAAAATAGGAAAAATACAAGAAAAATACAATGAGGTTATAACATCTGGTATTTTAGATGAAATCTTAGACGAAGGAAAAGCAAAAGTACAAAAACTTGCACAAGATAAATATATAGAAATGACTAAAAAAATGGGACTTACAAGATCTTAAGGAAAGGAAAGAAAAATGGCACTATCACCAATGATGGCAGAATATATAAAGACAAAAGAAGAATATAGTGACTGTATACTGCTATATAGGCTACGGAGACTTTTATGAAATGTTTTTTGAAGATGCAATAACAGTATCAAAAGAATTAGAATTAACATTAACAGGAAAAGCTTGTGGTCTAGAAGAAAAAGCACCAATGTGTGGAGTGCCACAAGCAGCATTAGACACATATATAGCAAAATTGATACAAAAAGGATTTAAAGTTGCAATATGTGAACAGTTAGAAGATCCTAAAAAAACAAAAGGAATAGTAAAAAGAGGTGTTGTAAGAATAGTAACACCTCGGAACTGTTACAGAAACTAAATTATTAGATGAAAAAAAGAATAGTTATATTATGAGTATTGTAGAAAAAGAAGAATCATTTCGGACTTGCAGTACTTGATGTAACAACAGCAGATTTTTATGCTACAAGAATTGAAATAGAAAAAGAAAAAAATGATAAAAGTAGTGTATATCAAAAAATATATGATGAAATAGCAAGATATATGCCAAAAGAAATAATAGTTCCAAAAGGTGTATTAAAAGATGAACATATATCACATATAGAAGAAATATTAAATATATATATAACATTTAAAGAAGATACATATATTAATGATTTAGTAGATGAAGAAAGTAATGGTTGTAATAATAATAAAATAAAAGAAGAAAATACTAAAAAAGATGAACTTGATGAACAAATAGAAGAATTTGAAAAAGCATTAACAGAAAAAATAGTAACAAGATATAATATTATAGAAAGAAATGAAATAAGTGAAGAAGAAACTATAATAAAAAATAGTAATGATATTCCAATTACTATTATATATGCAGTTGCATATCTTCATAAATATACAAAAGAAACACAAATGCAAGAATTAAAACATCTTAATAATATATATATAATATCTGAGAATAAGTATATGGTTTTAGACAGTATTGCAAGAAAAAATCTAGAACTTACACAAAGAATGAAAGACCGGAAGTAAGAGACGGAAGTCTTCTTCGGAATACTTGATAAAACAAAAACATCAATGGGGGCAAGACTTTTAACAAGATGGATAAATGACCCACTTATATCAAAAAAAGAAATAGAAAAAAGACAAGATGCTGTAGAAGAACTATATAATAATATAATCTTAAGAGGAAGTATTATAGAAATATTAAAAAAGATATATGATATTGAAAGAATAGCAGGAAAAGTAGCATTTCGGAAATATAAACGGGAAAGATATGATATCATTAAAAAATTCTATAAGATATCTACCAGAACTTAAGAAAGAATTAAGTATTGTTAAAAGTGATTATCTAAAAGAAATCTATTTAAAACTAGAAACATTAGAAGATATATATAGTATTATAGATGAGATGATTGTAGAAGAACCACCTGTAACAATAACTGAAGGTCGGAGTTATTAAAGAAGAATATAATGAAGAACTATATAGGTTAAAACATTTAGGAAATAAGGCAAAAGAATGGATAGTATCTTTAGAGGCAGGAGAAAAAGAAAAAACAGGAATTAAAAATCTAAAGATAGGATATAATAAGGTGTTCGGATACTATATTGAAATTACAAACTCATACAAAGATAAAGTACCAGAAGACTATATAAGAAAACAAACACTTGTAGGTGCAGAAAGATATATAACTCCAGAACTAAAAGAAATGGAAGAAGAATTATCAGAAGCAGAAACAAAAATAGCAGAACTAGAATATACACTTTTTACAGAACTTAGAGAACATATATCTAAAAATATAGCAAGAATACAAAATACAAGCTCAAATGTAGCAATAATAGATGTGCTTGTATCACTTGCAGAAGTAGCAGAAACAAATAGCTATGTAAAACCACAAATAACAACAGATGGAAAAATAGATATAGTACTTGGAAGACATCCAATTGTAGAAAAGATGCTTAAAAATGAAAAGTTTATAGAAAATGATTGTATGTTAGACAATGAAGAAAACACCATCTCTGTTATAACAGGGCCTAATATGTCTGGTAAATCAACATATATGAGACAAGTTGCACTAATAACAATACTTGCACAAATGGGAGCATTTGTACCAGCTAAAAAAGCAGATATCTGTATTGTAGATAAGATATTTACAAGAATAGGAGCGGCAGATGATTTAAGTATGGGACAAAGTACATTTATGATGGAAATGGTAGAAGTTGCAAACATACTTAAAAATGCAACAAGCAAAAGTTTAGTGATTTTAGATGAAATAGGAAGAGGAACATCTACATATGATGGAATGAGTATTGCAACAGCAGTTATTGAATATATATCTAAAAAAATAGGAGCAAAAACATTATTTGCAACACACTATCATGAACTTATAGAACTTGAAGAAAGATTTAAAAATATACGAAATTATCATGTAGAAGCAAAAGAAATAGGAAAAGATATAATCTTTTTAAGAAAAGTATTAAGAGGTGGAACAGATCAAAGTTATGGTATCCATGTAGCAAAACTTGCAGGAGTACCTAAAGATGTAATAAGAAGAGCAAATAGGCTTCTTTTAGATATAGAAAGTAGAAGAGAAATAGTAAACATATCAGAAAAAGAAGAAATAGATGCAATGCAACAAGACTTTCGGAGACTTAAAAGAAAGCATGATTATAAACGAGCTTAAGAGTATTGATTTAAATGAACTAACACCAATAGAAGCATTAACAGAGCTGTTTAACCTGAGAAAGATGATAGATGAGAAGTAAGTAAATATAAAATAAAAATCAGAATATATACCTTCAAAATAAACAAAGAAATTTGATAGTTTTGAGGTATTTTTTATTTTTAAGGACTGTCTAAATGTTGCACTTAAAGTGTAAATACATCTAAAGCTCTTGTTATGTCATTTTAATAACAAATATATAAATATTATTGTTAAAGTAAAAAAAATCTATAATAATAAGATTGAATTATTGTGTGAAATAATTGTTGCTTTATATAAGAAAATAAGAAAGGATAGAGTATGAATAAAAAGGAAAAAAGAGGGATAACCCTTCTTGCATTAGTAATAACAATAATAATTCTGTTATTACTTGCAGCAGTAGCAATACAAATGGCTATAGGTGAAAATGGACTTATTCAAAAAGCAGAGAAAACTAAAAGAGAAAATGCTAAATCAGAATTGTTTGATATTGCATCATTAAAGTTTTCAAATATGAGTATAGAAGATGCTGTAGAAAGTAAAGATACATTAAATTTTACTAACCTATATAATAGTAGTGATTTTAAAGGAAAGTATGAGATTAGGGATGGAAAAATATATGATAAAGGAATAAAAGAAAATATAATAACTAAAGAAGAATTTGAAGAAAGATTTAGAGAAAAATTTAGAAAAGTTGGAAAAGAAACACAAAAACCTTTAGTAAACTCTATAAATAACAATTCTACAGAGTTAACAGGTGTTGGAGAAAAAGGAGCAGAAATAATTGTTACTGTAAACGGAGTTGAAAAGAAAACAGTAGTTGATCGGTAGTGGTAATTGGAGAGTTGAAATAGGAAAACAATCAGTAGGAACAGAAATAAAAATAGTGCAAAAATCTGGTGGAAAAGTAGAAAGTATAGATACAAAAGTTGTTGTTCAAAAGGAAAAATTACCTAAAGTAATAGTAAATCCAATATATAATACAAGTACAACAGTTGAAGGATATGGAGTAGTAGGAGCAACAATTAAGGCAATTGATAATCTTCGGAAACATAAGAACAGGAACAGTAAATTCAGAAGGAAGATTTAGTGTAAATATTTCAAATGTAGTAGAAGATACAATTATATCAGTATTACAAAGTATGAATGATAAAGAAGATAGTGATATAGAAACAATAGTTGTACAAAAAGGAAAAGGAACACAACCATCTGTAAATCCAGTAGATAGTGATGATACAAGTATATCAGGAACAGGTACATCTGTAAGTATTATAATAGTAAAAATAGATGGAGTACGGAGAATATAGAACAATTGTAAATGATTCTGGAAATTGGGTTGTTTCAATACCTGTACAACAACAAGGAAAGATAATAAGGGTTATGCAAGAACAACCAAGAAGGGCACCAAGTGACGAAATAGTAATCACAGTAACAAAAGCACCAGAACCACTTGTAAATCCACAAGTAGATCCATTATATAATGATCATTATCAAATAACAGGAAGAGGTGAACCAGGTGCTACAATAATAGTAAGAATAGATGGAGCAGGTGAATTAAGAACAACTGTAGATGGAGCACGGTAACTGGAGAATAGAGACACAAGTATTTTTAAATATTCCAGAAGGAAGAGGAGTACATATAAGACAAGAAAAAGCAGGTAGACCTAATAGTCAAGAAACACATATAAGTGTTAGAAAAGGTATGTCAAGGATACCACAGGTTACAACAAAAGAAAATACAACTAGTTATAGATGGGTACAAGGGGCAGGATCTACACAAGTTAAACAAGTGTATAATTATTTCTTATTTAGAGGAACAGGAATACCAGGTAGTAGAATACTAATTAAAATTTATAATAATTCAAGAAATATGTGGCCATTAAATACAGAACATGCTGTAAATGTAGATGGAGCCGGAAATTGGAGTTTTTATGTAGAATATAATGGAGATGCGGGCTTTATAAATGATATTGAAATAAAACAAGTAGAAAATTATAAGCATTATTCACAACCTAATATGTTTCAACAAAGGTTTAGGTTCGTTAATTTAACAATGGATCATGGTATAATAAGGCTTCCGTAAATATTTAGAAAAAAACATAAAATTATAATAATATTTTAAGCTGTTACAGATTTGTTTGTAGCAGTTTTTTAATTGAATATTAAATGTTCAGTAGATATATATATTCTTCAAACATGTAGAAAAAAATAATTATAAAAAAGGAGATAAGAAGAATATTATATGGTAATAAATAAAAGAATTATAAGAATATATACCTTCAAACTAAACCAAGAAACTTAATAGTTTGGAGGTATTTTTGTTTAAATTAATTACATATTTTTACTCTTTTTACTTGCTTTTTTGAATTAAGCGTGAAAATAAATAATATTATGTAATTTATTATATTTTTAAAAATAAAAATATTTCAAAAGTGTAAAAAAATAAAAAAAGTTTTTTAAAATTAGAATGCTATAATTTCAATGAATAACATGTATATTAATTATGTATAATGGTTACGAATGCCTATAATTCAAGAAAGTATAAAATAAAATATAATTTTACAAAATATATTTAAAGTGGTATATTTATTTCAGACTAAAGAAATGAATAAAAAATATTAAAAAAGGTTATTTAATAAAAAAAGTTTTTTATAAAACTATAAAAAAATAATTTTTAAAGGTATATATGAAAAGGGGAGCAAAATGAAGGTTATTAAAAGAGATGGAAAAAAAGTGGAATTTGATCCAAATAAAATAGTTGCAGCAATAAGTAAAGCAAATAGAGAAGTAATAGGAAATGAAAAGGCTTCAATACAAAATATTAACTATATTGTAGAATCAATAGAAAAATTAGAATTAAATGAAATAGGAATAGAAAAAATACAAGACCAAATAGAAAGAAAATTAATGGAACTTGGTAAATATGAACTTGCAAAAAGATATATGTTATATAGAGAAAAAAGAAGTATAATAAGACAAACAAATACAACAGATGAAAGTATATTAAGTTTAATTAGAAATACTAATAAGGAAGTAAGCAAGGAAAATAGCAATAAAAATGCAATACTTTTATCAACACAAAGAGATTTAATTGCAGGGGAAGTATCTAAAGATATAGTAGATAGATTATTATTACCAGAAAGAATAGTAAAAGCACATAAAGAAGGTGTATTACATTTTCATGATAAAGATTATTTTATACAACCAATGTTTAATTGTTGTTTAATAAACATTAAAGATATGCTTGATAATGAAACAGTTATGAATGGTAAAAAAATAGAAACACCAAAAAGTTTCCAAGTTGCATGTACTGTTATGACACAAATAATTGCAGCAGTTGCAAGTAACCAATATGGTGGACAATCAGTAAATGTAGCACATTTAGGTAAATATTTAAGAAAAACATATGATAAATATTACCAAAAATATTATAACCATTTTATAGAAGAAGGTAAGAGTAAAGAAGAAGCAGAAACTTTAGCAAAAGATTTCGCAGAAATGAGAAAACAAGAAGATTTAGTTGCAGGTATACAAACAGTTCAATATCAAATAAATACATTAATGACAACAAATGGACAAAGTCCTTTTGTAACATTATTTATGCATATTGTAGAAGGTGATGAATACGAAAAAGAAGTTGCACAAATAATAGAAGAAATATTAAAACAAAGATTAAAAGGTATAAAAAATTCAGAAGGACATTATATAACACCAGCATTTCCAAAACTTATATATGTTTTAGATGAATGTAACAATCTATCTGGAGGTAAATATGACTATGTAACAAAACTTGCAGTTAAATGTTCAGCTAAGAGATTATATCCAGACTATATATCAGCTAAAAAAATGAGAGAAAACTATGAAGGAAATGTATTTAGCCCAATGGGATGTAGATCATTCTTATCACCATACAAAGATGAAAATGGTGAATACAAATTTGAAGGAAGATTTAACCAAGGTGTTGTAAGTATAAACCTTCCACAAATAGCTATAATGGCATCAGGGAATAAGGAAAAATTCTATAAGATTTTAGATGATAGATTAGAATTATGTTTTGATGCATGTATGTGTAGACACAATGCTTTAAAAGGAGTAACATCAGACTATTCACCAATTCACTGGCAATATGGAGCAATAGCAAGACTTCGGAAAAGGTGAAAAGATAGATAAATACTTATATGGAAATTATTCAACAATGTCTCTTGGATATATAGGACTTTATGAAGTTTCAAAATTAATGACAGGAAAGAGCCATACAGAAAAAGAAGGAAAAGAATTTGTTGAAGAATTAATGCAATATATGAGAAAAGTTGTAGATGGATGGAAAAAAGATACTAACATTGGATTTGCATTATATGGAACACCAGCAGAAAGCTTATGCTACAGATTTGCTAAGATTGATGAAGAAAAATTTGGAAGTATTAAAGATATAACAGATAAGGGATATTATACAAACTCATATCATGTTGATGTAAGAGAAAATATTAATGCATTTGATAAGCTTAAATTTGAAAGTTCATTCCAACCAATATCATCAGGTGGATGTATATCATATGTTGAAATACCAAATATGGAAAAAAATTATGAAGCATTAGAAGAAATAGTTAAGTTTATATATGATAATATACAATATGCAGAATTTAATACAAAATCAGATGTATGTAATGTATGTGGACATACAGGTGAAATAATTATAAATGATGAATTACAATGGGAATGTCCATGTTGCCACAATAAAGATGAAAGTAAGATGAGTGTAACTAGAAGAACTTGCCGGATATCTAGGAGAAAACTTCTGGAATGAAGGAAAGACAAAAGAAATTAAGAGAAGAGTTATGCACTTATAAAGGAGTTATAGGGTGAAATATGCAGATATAAAAGAATATGATATTGCAAATGGAGAAGGGGTAAGAGTAAGCCTGTTTGTATCAGGCTGTACTCATGCATGTAAAGGTTGCTTTAATGAAGACATTTGGGATTTTCGGAAAAGGTGAAGACTATACAAAAGAAGTAGAAGATAGAATAATAGAATCATTAAAAAGACCATATATAAAAGGGTTATCACTTCTTCGGAGGAGAACCAATGCACCCTAATAACCAAAAGAAAATTGCAGAACTTGTAGAAAGAGTAAGAAAAGAATTACCAGATAAAACTATATGGTGTTATTCTCGGATATGTATTTGATAAAGAAATAATGAAAAGTATGTATAGGTTTATACCAACAACAAAAAGAATCCTTGATAATATTGATGTGATGGTAGATGGAAGATTTGAAGAAGACCTTTTAGATTTAAGATTAAGATTTAGAGGATCATCAAATCAAAGGATTATAGATGTACCTCAAAGTTTAAAACAAAATGATGTTGTACTTTGGGACATGGGATATGGAGTATAATTATATAAGAAAAGAAAAAGTAAATAAAAATAAAATTAATAAAAGAATAAAAAGAAAAGTAAGTAAAAAAGAAAAAATATAAAAGATAAGATTAAAATAATAAATAATAGGAGGAAAATAGTATGGAAAGAAATGATAAAATTAGAAAAATATTAGGAATTATAATAATTAGTAGTGTAATACTATTTAATGCAGTAGTTATATTTAGAGAAGATATAAAACTAGATAAGATAAAACATCAATTATCAGAAATTAAAGTGGGTAAAGAAATTTAGAATTAAGATAGCTTAAATAGCTATCTTTTTATTATAACAGGAGTGTTAAAAGTATATTAAAAAGATGTGAATAAAATTGCAAAACTATTATATTGTTTGTATATATATAGTATAAGTATAAACCAAACAGCAGGGAGGTAGTCATTATGAATTGTATTAAATTGAAAAAATTTAAAAAAAATTTAGGAGATTGGCTAACCCATGCTGTTTTTTTAATATTATGTGGATAAAAAGGAGAAGAAATATGAAGAAAATAAAGATAATAGTATTATTAATGACATTATGTTTTTTTACTGTGTATATAACTGGTAATATTTATGCTAACGTAGATAATACTTCTAACATAATTATAACTAATTTAAAAACAGGAAAAAATGAAACATTAAATATGAATATAAGTATGAAAAAATTATTAAATAGTAAGTTTGATAAGATAGAAGGATATAAGCCAGCTAATTTAAGACAGATTAAAGAAAAAGAAATAGATATGAAAAAAATAATAAATGATGATGATAGATATGAAGCAGAGAATACCAAATATCCATATTCAGCGATAGCATATTTGGAAGCTAGAGATACGCATGGGAATTTAAAGTCAACAGGAACAGCCTTTATGATATCAGACAATGTTGCGATTACTGCAGCTCATTGTGTAAAAGGATATCAATCAATAAATATATATCCAGGGTACAGTAAAGGGTATGCACCTTTTGGAGGAGCTCAAGCAAGTATGATATTAACTGATCAAAGATATACTGATTTTAAAGATAAAGACATAAAAGAACCATTTTATGATTGGGCAATTTTAATATTAGACAAAAATATAGGAAATAATTCTGGATGGTTAGGAGCAACTTCTGATATAGGGAATAATTGCGGGTTTTCATCATACCCGGGAGATAAATTTAAAAATGGATATGCTGTTCAAATATATTCTCCAGGAAAATTTGCGGGACTTGATACCTATGGAGAAAAAGTATATTTTACAAATGATACAATAGGTGGGTCAAGTGGAGGTCCAGTTATGCATAGATATGGAAATGACCAATATTATGCACATGGGATATGTTCATTTGAACATAGTGCACCACAATATACATATAATTTTGCACAATGGATAACACAAGATTTACTTAAAACGGCTATATATATAGTAAATAACTATTAAAGTAAAGGAGAGATATGAAGAATAAGATAATTTTAATAGTTATAACAATAATTTTAATTGTATTAGTATTTTTTATAGGAATACAAATAGGGAAAATTGTTGAAGAAAAGAATATAAAAAATGAAATGAAAAATATTTTAGCAAATGGTAATTTAAGAAACGAAGGATTTTATTTAGATGTTATAAAAAATAGTAATAAAAAACAAGAAGAGATATTAAATACAAAGTTAATAGTAAAGAATAAAAGTAGAAAAGAAATTGAAGTTACATATTCTACTTATGATGAAAAAGAAAGAAATGCTACTTTAAAAATGTTTGATACTTATTACTTATTAAAAAAAGTTGGTGAAGATTGGTATGAGGCAAATACACCATTTATGGGAATTTCTTCTACAGTTAATATTATTGCTCAAAATGAGAAAATAATATTGGGCAAACAATATGATTTGAAATTTAGTTTTTTAGTTCAAAATTCAGAAAGACAATATGGTTTACCAAATGGAAGATATAAACTTAGAATATATTCGAATTCTACTGATAAAGAATTGAAATATCAGTTAAGATATAAAGAGGTAGAATTTGAAATAAATGATGGGAGTGACATATGATAAAGTCTAATAAAAGTTTAATAATATGCATATTTGTGATAATAATATTAATCATTAGTGGATGTTTTGGTTATAAGTTAGGAACAGAAGAAGAAAAGAAAAATAAAGAATATATAATAAATAATAATGAAAAAAATATAGAAGAGTTAAGAAAAGAAGGATATAATTTGATATTATCACAGTCTAAAACTATGGATTATGGTTTACCATTAAAAGATACAGAATTAAAAATAAAAGAAAATAGCATAACTAAAGATTCAATTATACTTGAACTTTTAAGTAAAAGAGGAGAAGAATATATTAATGTTTCAACAAGATATTATATTTTGGAAAGAAAAATTAATGGAAAATGGTATCAAATAGAACCAATAGGAATAAAAAGCAAAAAATATTTAGAAAGTGATACTTTAGAAGTATCATTAAATACAAATGTTAAATATAATATTTTTAAAGATTTTAGTGAATATACTAAAAAGGGATTACCAAAAGGAAAATATAGAATTATATTTATAAGTCATAATATTAAAGAAAATAATAGTAAGAGCTATATCGAAAAAGAATTTGAAATTAAATAATAATTAAAAATGAAAAATAACCAGAATAGTTTCTGGTTATTTCATATGTAGAGTTAATAGTTTCTGTTTTTACTTAAAGTTTTTAATTACCTTTAACTAATTTCTTACTAATAAATCCATAACTTTGTATTAATACTATAGTTATAATTAATATTATAACTGAAAGCATAGCGGTAAATCCGGCTTGGCGCAACATTTAGATAATATGAAAGGATAAGACCGAAGCATAATATCTATAAAACTAAAGATAATTGAAAGGATAAGAGTTTTCTTGAATCCTTTTTTAAATTGAAGAGCTGTTGCAACAGGGATTGATATAAGTGAGCCTAAAACAAGTACCCCAACAATTCTAATAGAAATTGCTATTGCAGAAGCAACTAATATTGAGAATATATATTGTATTAATCTTACCTTAACACCTATTATTTTAGCTGTATCTTCATCATATGCAATATATATAAGCTTATCATAAAGGATAAATACAGTTAAAAGTGAAATTATACTTAAAAAAGCTACAATATATATATCACTTGTAGTAACAGTAAGAATACTACCGGAACATAAAAGAATCAGCATTTACGCGTAGTTTTCCGCGAACTTATAACTGTTATTGCAATACCAACACTTAAAGAAAATATAATACTTAAGATTATATCTGTATGTTTCTTATAGAATGTACGTAAAAATTCAATTAATAATCCTGATGCTGATGTAAATACAAATGCTCCAACTATAGGGTTTATACCTGTAAGAAGTCCGAAGAGTTATTCCGCGCAAGTGATGAATGTGAAAGGGTATCACCAATCATAGAATACTTTCTTAAAACTAAAAATATACCAATCGTAGGGCATAATATAGATATGAAAATAGATACTATGAATGCATATTGTATAAACGTGTATTGAAACATTATCTTATACCTCCTCTAAACTCTTTAATGTAATTTTCAGGACTACAAAGATGTCCTTTAGAATTTGCAACATGAAAAATGTTTGTAGAATTTGTTATTGCTGCATCTAAATTATGTTCTACTGCAATTATTGTTAATTTTTTTTCATTATTTAATTTCTTTAAAAAAGAATATATTTCGGCCTGTGATGAGACATCTACACCTGTAGAAGGTTCGTCTAAAATTAAAATATCAGGATTTCCTATTAGACTTCTTGCTATTAAAAGTTTTTGATATTGTCCGTCCGAGATAAGTCTGAGACAAGTTCTTTTCTTTTTGATTCAAGAGAAACAAGCTTTAGAGTTTCTTCAACAATTGTTTTGGTATATGCCTTTTTTATTTTAGCATATGAAGATAGAAGTTCTTCTACTGTTATAGGAAAGCCTGATGTATAGCTTTCTTTTTTTTGTGGAACATATCCGTATATTTTTTGTGTTTAATGTTATAGTACCTTTTGTAGGATTTAAGAACCCTAAAATAAGACGAATAAGAGTACTTTTACCGAGAACCATTATCACCTATTATAGAAATATAGTCACCTTTTGGTATATTTAAAGATATATTATCTAAAATATATACAGGTGTTTTACTTGTGTTGTTAAAAGTAAATGAAACATTTATTAATTTTATCAAAACTCCTCCTTTAAGCTTAAATAATTAATTATTTAATTGTTTTTAATTATTAAAATTTAGTTAATATATATTATATATATTATTTAATATTAATAAATAAATGCTAATTACTTGCATTTTCTCATTAAATATCATTGACTTTAATAGTTAATACTGATACTATTATAATATAATTGCAAATAAATTGCAATTTAGAATATATTATATTTAAAGGGAGATGTTATGAAAAAGATATTATTAGCAGTACTTTCATTAATTGTATTATTAGCATTATTTGTAGTATGTGCATATACTATGAAATGGACTAAAATAACAAATATTACTGATGGTATTAAAGACCAAATTATTGGTAAAAAAGAAGAAAAGAAGAAAGAAACTTCTGAAAAAAAAATAAAAGTTGCTACAACTATAAAAGCGGTAGAAAGTTTAGTTAAAGCAGTAGGAAAAGATAAGGTTGAAATACAAAAGGTAGTTCCGGATGGTACAGAAATACACGAATTTGAACCAAAAGCACAAGATATATTAAAACTATCTAATGCAAACCTGTTTATATATAATGGTGATGAACTAGAAACTTGGGCAGATAAAGCGGTAGAATCAGTTAATAACAAAAATCTAAAAGTTGTTGAACTTGCTAAAGGATTAGATAAGTTAGATGTTAAAGAAAATGATATTTTAGATGATGATAAAGACGATAAACATAAAGACCATGACCATGATGATGAGCATAAAAAAGAAGAAAAACATGATGACAAAGAAGAAAAGAAAGAAGGACATCATCACCATCATGATGGGAAAGATCCACATACATGGTTATCTTTAAAAAATGCAAAAAAATATGTAGAAAAAATAGAAAAAAGCTTAATAGAAGTAGATTCAAAGAATAAGGAATTCTATGAAAAAAATTCAAAACAAGTAACAGAAGAAATAGACAAATTATATAATGAATATTCAGAAAAATTTGCAAAATCAACTAAGAAGAATTTTGTTATAGGGCATCCAGCACTTGCATATTTAGCACATGAATTTAATTTAAAACAATTAAGTGTTGAAGATGTATTTGGAGAAGGAATACCAACTATAGCAAAAATGAAAGCACTTGTTGAATATTGCAAGAAAAATAATGTTAAAGGTATACTTGCAGAAAGTACAGCAAACAAAGATGTTATAAATACTGTATCAAGAGAAACAGGAGCAAAAGTACTTCCAGTATATATAATGGAAGATCCTGCAGAAAGTTTAGAATATGTAGAAGCTATGAAGAAAAATTTAGAAACAATATATGGTAATTTAAACTAAAATATAATAATTAAGAATATTTATATTTAAGAAATTGATACAAATATAAAAATAAAGCGAGGTTAAACCTCGCTTCATTATATATTAAGTTCACTTCCAGTACGTAAATATTCAATTTTATCATTTAGCTGTTCTTTTAAATAATTAGCAACATCATCTAAATCAGAAGTTTTAATACTTGTTTTTAATATAGGATCATCTACTAAATGTAATCCACCAATAAAAAAGTCAATTTTATCAATTTTTAAAGCTTTTTTTATAGTATCTCCTATATTAATAATGCCATTATGTGAACATCCACTAAATAGATAATATTTATCATTATCTTTTATAACCATAGCTTGTTCATGTTCAAAATTATCTTGAATAAAAGTATTATCGTTTTGCTTTATTAATATAGCCTTATTATTAGATGTAAGTTCTTTTTTTACCTCAATATTTGGTATTAAAAAAACATTTTCACATATGTTAATTATTGACTTATCTGTAAAGACTATTCTATCAGAATAATTTTTAAAGATTAAAGGATCAAGTCCTATAAATTCTTTATCTTTATTATCTTCAAAATAATAATTTTTGTTAGAATGTTTTTGCATAAATACTTTTGCTTTATTATTATGTTCTAAAAAAGGAATAATTCCTCCTCCATGATCAAAGTGACCATGTGAAATTATCAAATAATCTATATCAGATATATTTAGATTCATTTTTAAAGCATTAGATATTAATACATCAGATGGACCAGAATCAAATAAAATATTTATATTATTATATTTAATATATAGTGAAAGTCCATGTTCATTTTTTAAAAAGGAACAGTTTGAGTTTAAAGTATCTTCTACTATAGTTCCAATATACATATTTACCTCCAAAAAATATAATTATTTTAGTTTATAGTTACTTTAAAATAAGTACTATATAATTAATATTATAGGTTATTATGTTAAAATTCAATATTTAAAAAAAAATATTAAACTAAAATAAAAATGCTAGAAATTTGCAAAAAAATGTTTTAATTATAATTAATATATGGTATAATAAAGATGTTCATATTATATGAACAATATATAGAAAGGTGTCTATATGGCTAAAAAGTTAAATAATACTGCGAACAGAAAGATTATATTAGAAATCTTTCAAAATAGTAATAAACCACTGATAGTTGAAGAAATAGTAAAAATAATGTTTGAAAAAACAGGAAAAAAGATGATCTTGTCAACAGTATATAGAAATCTTAAAAACATGGAAGATGTTGGAATTCTAAAAAGAACTTTTAATGAAGACGGATCATATATGTACATTCTAAAAGGAGAAAACAGCTGCAGGGCTGAAATAGAATGTGAAAAATGCCATAAAACAGTAGAAATACAAGAAGACACTTTAAAGGAAGCAGAAAAAACGCTTGCAAAATTACGGTTTCTCGCTTTCTGAAAACATTCACCTAAAAGGAGAATGTAAAAATTGCAAGAAAATATAGCTTGCTAAAAATTATTGTAATAGTATTACTATTATTAATTTTTAATTTTATTTAGGGCGAAAAGCCCATCATACTTTTCTTTTCGGAGCATAGCTCCGCCGATTCAATACAATTTAAAAAGATCAATATTGTGTTGAGAACCATATCATTTGTGATATGGTTCTTTTTTTATAATCTTAAAACTCCTATATATTTGTTCTAATAGTATAAGTCTAAATAATTGATGTGGGAATGTTAGTTTAGAAAAACTAAGAAGCAGATTGGACTTTTTTAATATATTATCAGAAAGTCCATAAGAGCCACCTATTATAAATGAGATGGTAGAATATCCAGCAATTGTTACACTATTTATACTACCTGAAAGTTCTTCAGAAGAGAACAGCTTACCATTAATTGCTAAAGAAATAATATATTCCTTATCACCAATCTGTTTTAATATCTTATTCTCTTCCTTAAATTTAATAATTTCTATTTCCTCCATATTGGGATTTTGAACAAAATTCTCATCCATAACTTCAATAATCTCTAAATTACAATATTTACTTAATCTTTTAGCATATTCATTTATACCATCTATTATATATTTTTCTTTGATTTTACCAACACATATTATTTTTATCTTCATGTAATTCTCCAAATTCTAAATATTTTTAATATATATTATGTAATAATTATAATATAATAATGGCATAAATATAATAGGGGATAGGTAATAATTATATAGAAATAATTATATTATAATTTTTAAGGAGAATATTATGGAAGAGATAAAAGGATTTGATATATCAAATGATATTATAATAACTATAAAAAGGGAGCCTTCAGAAAATATCTTAAAAGGTATAAAAACATATGAATTTAGAAAATATATTCCCCAAAGTAGTATAAGAAGAGTATGGGTATATACAGGAATGCCTGTACGGAAAATTAGAATATATGATGGAAATAGATAAGATAATTAAATATCCAGAGAAGATAGAGGAAGATGGAATACGGAAATCTAGAATTTAATAATGGACTAAAAGAAAGTATATATGCATATCATATTAAAAAAGTACATATATTAAAAACTCCATTATATTTTAAAGAACTTAAGGAAGATTATAATTTTTATCCACCACAGAAATATATATATTTGAAGAATAATAAAAAGCTTTTGGAGAGGTTAAAAAAAGAAAATAATGAACTATTTAAAATATTAAAATAGTTATATGATGATTAAAAAAGTTACTATATATATTATTTGGATATAGTATTTATGGACATTATAATTTAAAAAGATTTTAATAATAGTGGAAGTGTGATATATTAGTGTATAACAAAAGCATAATTTATATATCGGAGGTTAGAAATGGAAAATTTGAAAGAAAAAAATGAAAAATTATTAAAAGATATTTCAAGACTTGTAGATGAAGTAATATCTTTAGAAGAATTAAAAGAAAAACTAGCTACAGGAAAGAAACTTGTAATTAAATATGGGGTTGATTGTACAGCACCATTTTTACATTTAGGACATGCAGTAAATCTTTGGACAATGAGAAGATTTCAAGAAGATGGGCATAAAGTAATATTCTTAATAGGTAATTTTACAAGTAAGATAGGAGACCCAACAGGTAGAATGACAGCAAGAAAAGTTCTTACAGATGAAGAAATAAATTATGCGGCTGAAGAGTTTATAAAACAAGTGGGTAAAGTCCTTATAACAGATAATCCAGAAGTATTTGAAATAAGAAGAAATGGTGAATGGTATAATAATATGCATTTAGCAGATTTTTTAGGATTATGTTCAATGACAACACATTCAAGAATAATTTCAAGAGATATGTTTCAAAAAAGAATGGAAAACAATGAAGAAATACATATGAATGAAATATTATACCCTATATTACAAGGATATGACTCTAAAGTCCTTGATTCAGATTTAACAGTTGTAGGTTCAGACCAATTATTTAATGAAATGATGGGAAGATTCTTTCAAGAAAAATATAATCAAGAAAAACAAATAATTATAACAACGAAAATAACAAAAGGATTATGGGGAGAAGAAAAACAAAGTAAGAGTATTGGTAACTATATAGCTTTAGAAGACACAAGTAAAGATAAATTTGGAAAAGCAATGAAATTAACAGATGACAGAATTATAGATTGGATGAAAGTATATACAGATATATCTCTTGAAGATATTGAAAAGATAGAAGAAAGTATAAGAAATGAGGAATATAATCCAAGAGATGCAAAACTAATGCTTGCACATGCAATTACAGAAAAATATCATGGAAAAGAAATAGCAGATAAAGAAAAAGAAGAGTTTTTAAAGACTTTTTCTGACAAAGTATTTCCAGAAGATGCAGAAGTTGTAACTGTAAAAGTAGATAAAATTAATATCATAGAATTGTTAAATATATGTTTTAATAACAGTAAATCTAAAGCTGATTTAA
The DNA here is from genome assembly GCA_963542845.1 of uncultured Eubacteriales bacterium. Classification (GTDB taxonomy): domain Bacteria; phylum Bacillota; class Clostridia; order TANB77; family CAG-508; genus JABCPO02. Next base: position 28,933 of record CAUTZA010000001.1, read on the forward strand.
AAAGACTTATAGCTCAAGGAGGAGTAATTTTAAATGAAGAAAAGATAGAAAATGTAACAGAGGAAGTTATTATAAAATCGGAGAATCAATTAAAAGTAGGTAAAAGAAATTTCTTTAAGGTTATTTTAGATAATAATTAGTAGAAAAAAAATGTTTTGTGAGATATAATTGTTATGGAATTATATGTAATATATGAGAGGTTAAATTATGTATAAAAGAGTATTAATTAAAATAAGTGGTGAAGCTTTAGGAGGTGGAAAAGGAAAAGGAATTGACTTTGAAATCTTAAAAGAAGTTGCATCAGAAATTAAAAAGATAGTATCAAAAGGTGTAGAAGTAGGAATTGTTGTAGGGGGCCGGAAACTTCTGGAGAGGAAGAGAAGGAGTTGGGATTGAAAAAACAACTTCAGACTATATGGGAATGCTTGCAACAACAATGAATGGACTTGCACTTCAAGATACATTAGAAAATATGGGTATTGCAACAAGAATCCAAACAGCAATTACTATGGGAAAAATAGGTGAAGTATATAATACTAAGAAAAGTAATGAACTTATATCTAAAAATGTTGTAACAATTTTTACATGTGGTACTGGTAATCCATTTTTTAGTACAGATACTGCAGCAATAATGAGAGCAATAGAAATAAAAGCAGATATTATATTACTTGCTAAAAATGTTGATGGATTGTATACAAAAGATCCTAAAAAATATAAAGATGCTGCCATGATATCAAAAATTACATTTAAAGAAGTTCTTGAACATGATTTAAAAGCAGTAGATACAGCAGGAATTACTTTATGTAGAGAATGGAATAAGGATGTTTTGTTATTTGGGCTTAGAGAAAAAGGCGCAATGTATAGAGCGGCAATGGGAGAAAAAATAGGAACCCTTATAACAAACCAAGAGTAATAAAAAAAATTATAGATAAAAAGGAGTAAAAATGAAAATAGCAGAAGTAGAAAATAAAATGAAAGATAGAATAGATTTTTTTGAAGAAAGTTTATCAGAAATAAGAGCAGGAAGAGCAAATCCAGCAATATTAAATAGAGTAATGGTAGAATATTATGGAACGCCAACACCAATAAACCAAGTGTCATCAGTATCTGTTCCAGAAGCAAGACAAATACTTATACAACCATGGGATATGACTATTTTAAAAGCAATAGAAAGAGCAATAATAGAAGCAAACTTAGGAATTAATCCACAAAATGATGGAAAATGTATAAGATTAGTATTCCCAGAACTTACAGAAGAAAGAAGAAAAGATATAGTTAAGGAAATAAAAGAATTAACAGAAAATACAAAAGTTTTAATAAGAAATATAAGAAGAGAAGCTATAGAAACTATAAAAAAAGAAGAAAAAAATAAAGAAATATCAGAAGATGATCTAAAAAAAGGTGAAGAAGAAATACAAAAAGTAACAGATAAGTTTGTTAAAATTGCAGAAGAAAAATATGAAAAAAAATGTAAGGAGATAATGACAATATAATGGATGTAAATCATATTGCTATAATCTTAGATGGGAACAGAAGATGGGCTAAAGATAGAGGACTTGATAAATATTTAGGGCATAAAGAAGGAGCTAAAAATTTAGAAGAGCTTGCTAAAAAAGCAAATGAAAAAGGATTAAAATATCTTACTGTATATACATTTTCAACAGAAAATTGGAAAAGATCAAAAGAAGAAGTAACATATCTTATGAAGATATTTACAATATATTTTAAAAGACTATTAAAAAGAATTAATGACTATAATATTAAGATAAAGTTTTTTAGTAGTAGAGATGGACTTACAAAAGATTTAATAAAAATGATAGATGATATAGAAGAAATAAGTAAAAATAATACAGGACTTCAAATAAACTTATGTTTTAACTATGGTGGAAGAAGAGAAATAACAGAAGCAGCAAGAAAGATTTCAGAAGATGTATTAAATGGTAAGATAAAAGTAGAAGATATAACAGAAGAAATGTTTTCTAAAAAGCTATATTCAAGTGATATACCAGATCCAGATATATTAATAAGGACAAGTGGGGAAAAGCGTTTAAGCAACTTTTTACCATGGCAGCTTACTTATGCAGAGTTTTTCTTTGTTAATAAACATTGGCCAGATTTTAAAATAGAAGATTTAGAAGAAATAGTAGCAGAATATAATACTAGAAATAGAAGATTTGGAGCAGGATAAAATATATGAACAAAAAAAATGATATAAGGGAACAAAAGATAAGAACAGGAAGAAAAAACAGTAAAAAAAATAATGATAAAAAAGTGGAAATAAATAAGTGTATAGTATGTGGTAGAGAAATAAAAAAAGGGGAAAAGTTCTGCACTAAATGCTATACAGATATAAAAAAATATAATGAAGAAAATAAAAAAAATGTATATATAGAAGATATTTCAGAAGAATTCTTAAAAGAACTTTCTAATAATTATAATCATTATGAAAAAAAAGTGGATGAAAAAACAGGAATATCATATATAGAGATGACATATGTATATAATTATTTTAGAGATAATTTAATTAAGAATATAGATATAACATTTATACTTCTTGCACTTTTTATGATATTAATTTCTAAAATGTATGAAATAAATATAGTACTTGCTATATTAATGATGCTAATTTATGGGGGTGTATGCTACTTTAAAAATGAATATTATAAGATGAAGAAAAAAGGGATGGTAATAAGATTTTTTTCTAACATGATGATTAAATCAACAAAACTTATAATAGATAAAAGGGAAAAAGTAGAATATTCCAAAATACTAGATATTAAACAATACAAGAGATTCAGTTTCTTACCAACAACATTATTTTTTGAAGAAGAAGGAAAAACAGGAATATTTACAAGGGGAGTAAGTATTGAAGATGTGTATAAGCTTGATGAATTTGCACCACTTCTTGTAGGAATAACAGGATATACAGAACCTAAAGGAGGAGCAACAAAAACAGTAGAAGAACTCCTAAAAGATAGTTTTGTTACGATAAAGAATTCACTTTTAAAAGAAAATAATAATAATATTAAGAGTAATAAGAAGAACAACAAATAGAAATAGATAAACAAGTAAAAATAAATAAAAAATAATAGTAGTAGAAGAGAATGGATAAATAAAATTGGGGAGAACAATATGTTTGAAAAGTGGTTTAAAGAAAATAATGAAAACATATATATATTAAAAGAAGATTTAGATATATTAAATTCTGATAAAGATTTAAATATACTAAATCTTTATTTAAATCTTGAAGATAGAAATGCTAATATATTAAACATATTAACAGATATTATATTCTTAAAAGAAAATATAATAAGGGAATATAATAAAGATAGAAATTTTGAGATTAAGATTATTAATGAAAATAGTGATAATAATTCTGAAATTTTAGAAGATATTTTAAAAGAAAATTGGGATAATATATTAAAATATATTTCTATAGGAGAACCATTATTTTATCAAATGGTAAAAAATTCAATACCTTTTAATTTAAATAAGATTAGTAATGGAGAAGATTTAGAAGAGGTTAATGAATATAATATTGTAATAGCATTTGCAAATAATCCAGTACTATATTTAAAAAATAAGAATTTTGAAATAGTTTTAAAAAATCTTTTAGAAGGAATATATAATAGTAAGATAAATATTAGTATAGAATCAAACAGAAATGATATAGATATATTAAGAGAAAAGAAGCTTAAAGAAGAAGAACAATATGAAAATGATAAAAAGGAAATAAGTAGAAATTATATATTACAAAGTGCGTTAAATAGGGAAAATAGAGAAAAAGATAAAGAAAATTCTAAAGAAAATATACAAGAAAATAGTAGTAATGGTGTTAAAGCAAATAAGGAAAAACAACAAATTAAACAAAGTGAAAATATGAATAATTTGCAAGAAAAGAAAGCTACAAGTAAAAGTGGAACTGATAAGGAAAAGAAACATATTTTTGGAAGAATGCCGTATGGTAAAGAAGTACCAGTAGTTAAAGTAAAAGGTATACATGAAAATCTTGGAGATATAATAATAGTTGGAGAAATTATTGATAAGGAAATAAGGGAGATAAGAGAAGACTTAAGCTTAGCAAGTTATGCAGTATATGATGGAACTTCAAGTATTATGGTTAAAAAGTTCTTAAAAAAAGAAGAAATAGAAGATGTAGAAAAAAGAATAAAAGAACATATGTCACAAGATGGACTTTTTAAGATATATGGAAAACCACGGATTTGATACATTCGCAAAAGAGATAACAATAACAGCACTTCGGAATGATAGAAGATGGAACAAAAGAAAAAAATCTTAAAAAAGATAATGCACCTGTAAAAAGGGTAGAACTTAGAGCACATACAATGATGAGTCAATTAGATCGGAGTAATACCTGTTAAAGACTTATTTGAAAGAGCTAAAAACTATGGGATGAAAGCAGTTGCAGTAACAGATTTAGGAGTTGTACAGTCATTCCCAGATGCAATGAATGTATCACGGAAAAACAGAAGTAGAAGCAATATATGGTGTTGATGCATATCTTGCAATAGACAGTACATCTGCTATAAGTTTTTTAGATGAAAGAAGAAATATACAAGATGAATATTGTGTACTTGACATAGAAACAACAGGGCTTTCATTTAGAACAGATAAAATAACAGAATTTGGTATTATAAAAGTGAAAAATGGAGAGATTATAGACGAGTTTGAATGTTTTGTAAATCCAGAAATGGATATACCAGAAGAAGTTGTAAAAATAACAAATATAACTAATGAAATGGTAAAAGATGCAGAAACAATAGATAAGATAATGCCAAAAGTTATGGAGTTTATAGGTGATTCTATTTTAGTTGCACATAATGCAGACTTTGATATCGGGTTTATAAGATATAATGCAGAACTTCTACGGATATGAGTTTTCAAATATGTATATAGATACATTAAGACTTGCAAAACAAATATTTCCAGAGCTTAATAGATTTAAACTTGGAAAAATTGCAGAATATTTAGGAATAGAAGTAATTGTAGCACATAGAGCATTAGATGATGTTAAAACACTTATACATGTATTTAATGAAATGCTTAAAAGGATTGAAAAAGAAAATATATCTACATGGAAAGAATTTGAAGAAAAATGGAAAGTAGATGAAGATGCATACAAAAAATATCCAATGTATAATGCAACAATACTTGTAACAAAACAAATAGGTATCAAAAACCTATATAAACTTATATCATATTCACATGTAAATCATTATTATATGAAGCCTAGAATATTAAAAAGTATATATGAAGAAAATTCTGAAGGCCTTATAATCGGTTCTCGGAAATAGCTCACGGAGAATTATACAGGGCGATTGAAAACCGGAAAGACAGATGAAGAGATAGAAGAAATAGCAGAAACATATGACTTTTTAGAAGTACAACCACCAGAAAATGATGAATACAAGATAGAACTTCGGAATATTTAAATCAAGAGAAGATATAGAAAAGATTATAGAAAAAATAGTAGAAATTGGTAAAAAGTTAAATAAAAAGGTTGTAGCAACAGGAGATATTTTTGTACTTGATGAACAAGACATGATATATAGGGAAATATTACATGTAGGACAAAAGAAGAAAAATGCAAACATACAACCAAAGGCATATTTTAGAACAACAGATGAAATGCTTAAAGAGTTTAGATTCTTAGGAGAAGAAAAAGCAAAAGAAATAGTTGTAGATAATTCAAACTATATATATGAAATGATAGAAAAAGGTATAAGACCTATATCTAAAGATAAGGCAACACCATATATTGTAGGATGTGAAGATACAATTAGGAATATAACATATAGTAAGGCAGAAGAACTATACCGGAAATCCACTTCCAGAGATTGTAGAAAAAAGACTTAAAAAAGAACTAGACTCAATAATCAATAATGGTTTCTCTGTTATGTATATAATTGCACAAAAATTGGTACATAAGTCAAATGAAGATGGATATATTGTAGGTTCAAGAGGGTCTGTAGGTTCAAGTCTTGTTGCATATATGACAGGTATTACAGAAGTAAATTCACTTAAACCACATTACAGGTGTAAAAAGTGTAAATTTAGTGATTTTAGTGATTTTGGAGTATTAAACCGGATATGATCTTCCAGATAGAAAATGTCCAAATTGTGGTGAAGAACTTGTAAAAGATGGACTAGATATTCCTTTTGAAACATTCTTAGGATTTACAGGGAATAAGGAGCCAGATATAGACCTTAACTTTTCAGATGAATATCAATCAACAGCACATAAATATACAGAAGAAATAATAGGTGGAGGAACAACATTTAAAGCAGGTACAATAGGTACAATTGCAGAAAAAACAGCATTCCGGATATGTTAAAGGATATTTTGATGACAAAGGTGAAAAGGTATCAAACTCAGAAATAGCAAGAATAGCTAAAGGTTGTACAGGTGTTAAAAGAACAACAGGACAACACCCTGGAGGAATTATAGTTGTACCAGAAGGAAGAGAAATATATGAATTTTGTCCAGTACAAAAACCCGCAGATAATTCAGATATTGATATAATCACAACACATTTTGACTATCACAAAATTGACCATAACCTATTAAAACTAGATATATTAGGACATTTAGATCCAACAATGATTAGACATCTTCAAGATATTACAGGGATAAATCCTACAAAGATAAGACTTGATGATAAGGAAACAATGAGTATATTTAGTTCTACAGAAGCACTTGGAGTAAAACCAGAAGATATTGGTTCAAAGGTTGGAACATTTGGTGTTCCAGAATTTGGTACTAAGTTTGTTCGTGATATGCTTGTAGATACAAAACCTAAAACATTTGAAGAACTTATACGTATTTCTGGACTTTCACATGGTACAGATGTGTGGTTAAATAATGCACAAGATCTTGTAAATAACAAAACAGCAACACTTAGTGAGGCAATTTGTACACGTGATGATATCATGATATATCTAATGAATAAGGGAGTTGAAGCAGAACTTGCATTTACCATAATGGAAAGTGTAAGAAAGGGAAAAGGATTAAAACCAGAATGGGAAGAAGCAATGAGAGAAAATAATGTTCCAGAATGGTATATCCTTTCATGTAAGAAGATAAAATATATGTTCCCTAAGGCCCATGCAGCGGCATATGTTACAAATGCTTTTAGAATTGCATGGTTTAAAGTACATAAACCAGCAGCATATTATACAGCATTTTTTAGTGTAAGAAGTGGTGGAGATTTTGATGCAACATATATGATTTATGGACTAGATAAACTAAAAAGAAAGATGGATGAGATAAAAGAACTACCTAAACAAGGAGTAAAAGAAAAAGGAATATATTCACTTTGTGAAATAGTATATGAAATGAACAAAAGAGGAATAGAATTTTTACCAATTGACCTTTATGAGTCAGATGCTAAAAAGTTTAAACTAATAGATGAAAATCATATATTACCACCTATAAGTTCAATACCAGGACTTCGGTGAAATTGCTGCAGAAAACATATTTAAAGCAGCTCAAGAGATAAAGAAAGAAAACCAAACATTCTTTACTAAAGAAGAGGTTAAGTTAAAATGTAAGATTGGTACATCTACAATTACATTATTAGACCAATTTGGACTTTTAGATGGTATACAAGAAACAGCACAGTCAAGTATATTTGATATGATGTAAGTGATTACAGACAATAAATAAGTGAGATGTTGACAAATTATGTAAAGGGCGATATAATATTATTGTAATAAAAATAAGATAACTTGCACAAATGTGTGAGTTAAAAGGAGAGAGAAATGTTATCAAGAGAAAATTTTAAAGAAGAATTTATTAATCTTGTAGAAGAAGGTAAAATACAAGTGGATAAAGCTTTGGACAAAGCAAATAAAGAGTATAATGATAATTACATTGCTCATCATGGAGTAGATGCATTAAAGAAATTTTTTGATACTAAATGGGAGAAAAGAGTAGATGAATTGTTCTCCTTTGTTGAAGATAATTTTAGAGTATCAAAAGAACAAGAATTCATAAATGAAATTAAAGAAGAATATGGATTTTGTAAGGATTTCTTTAATGCAGATATAAAGAAATACTTTGAAAATATCATTGAAGAACATTTTAAAGGGAAAGAAATAAAAGAAACAGGATGGAACGGAAGAATCCTGTGACAAGTTTTTATAACAAAAGAAACACTTAAATTATTAGTTTTATCTAATAGTTTAGGTGTTTTTGCTATTTTAACTAATTAAATATGATATAATAATTTTAATATATATTGTTATGAAAGTAGGTAAAAATGATAAAGCCAAAGAAACTTAAAAAAGGTGATAAAGTTGCAATTGTAAGTCTATCTAGTGGACTTGCAGGAGAAGAAATGTTTAGACATAGATATGAACTAGGAAAGAAGAGGTTAGAACAGTTAGGATTCAATGTAGTTACAATGAAAAATGCATTAAAAGGCATAGAATATTTGTATAATTATCCAGAAAAAAGAGCAGAAGATTTTATGGAAGCTATACTAGACAAAGATATTAAAGGGATAATATGTAATATTGGTGGTGATGATACGATAAGATTATTACCATATATTGATTTTGAAGCTATAGTAAATAATCCTAAAGTATTTATGGGATATTCAGATACAACAATAAACCATTTTATAATGCAAAAAGCAGGAGTTGTATCATATTATGGACCTGCTGTAATGACAGATTTTGCAGAAAATAATAATATACATACATATACATTAAAATATATTAATGAAGTATTATTGGAAAATAGGGAAGATATAGTAATTAAATCAAGTGATAAGTGGACTAGTGAATATCTTGATTGGGCTATTGAAGAAAATGATAATATATCTAGAAAGATGAATGAAGAAAAATATGGATATGAGGTACTTCAAGGAAACGGAACATTTACTGGAGAACTTTTAGGTGGATGTACTGATGTATTTCCTATGATGGTAGGAACAAAAATTTGGCCTAAAAAAGAAGAATGGAAGAATAAGATATTATTTTTAGAAACAAGTGAAGATGAGATAAAACCACTATACCTACAATATATTTTAAGAAATTTAGTAGCACAGGGAATATTTGAAGAAATATCTCGGAATAATAGTACGGAAAACCTAAAAATGAGAAATATTATGAAGAGTATAAGCAGGTGTATAAGAATATTGCATATGAAGCAGGTAAAAAAAACTTACCAATATTATATAATGTAAACTTTGGACATACATCACCAATGGCAATATTACCTTTAGGGCTAAAAGTAGAAGTTGACTTAGATAAAAAAGAAATAAGGTTTTTAGAAAAGCCAATGGAAGATTAATAAGATTAGAAAAGGATAGTGAAAATTATGATAGACTTACATACACATACAAATTATTCAGACGGAACATGGGATACAAAAAGATTATTAGAAGAAGCAGAAAAAGCAAAGTTGGAAGTTTTAGCTATAACAGACCATGATACATTAGATGCACATTTTGAGCTTGGAAAAGATGAGAATTTAAGAAATACATTTACAGGAAAGATTAAAACAGGTATAGAATTTAATACTGTATATGATGGTGTTCATTTTCATATGCTTGCATATGATTTTGATATCCATAAGTTACAACCATTTGTTCATAAGTACTATAATTTAAGAAAACCTGATTTAAGATTAGAGTTTGGAGAAATGATGAAAAGCATTAAGAAAAGTAATCTTAAAATAGATGAAATAATATATGATGAGAAAAAAGGATGGCCTATAGACATTATATATCCTGCAGTTACTAAATATGAGGAAAATAGGAAATATTTTAAAGATGAAGAATGGAATGATATAGATGTGTTTTTTAATTCGTGTGTAACAAATAAGAATTTTCCTGTTGCTGTAAATTTTGAAATACATTATCCAAATGCTAAACTTGTAGCAGAAGAGGTTAGAAAAGCAGGTGGTAAAACATTTGTAGCACATGTATATAGGTATAATCTAGAAGATGAAATAGCATTTTTAGATATGCTTAAAAATGATAAAATAATTGATGGTGTAGAAGTATATCATTCAAGTTTTACAGAAAAACAAAGTGAAAAATTATTAGAATATTGTAATGAAAATAATTTACTAATATCTGGAGGAACAGATTGCCATCGGAGAAAAGAAAAAAGATAGGAAAATAGGAATAGGATATGGCAATATGTGTATAGATAAAAATATACTAAAAGATTGGAATTAATGTTAAAATATGCTAATATAGTTATAGGTAAACTACATGGTATAGCGTATATTTAGTGAAAACTAATATATGAGGAAAGTCCGGGCTCCATAAGAGCAATGATACTGGATAACGTCCAGCGAGAGTAATCTTAGGGAAAGTGCAACAGAAAAAAACAGCTATTATATAGCAATGGTGAAAAAGTGAGGTAAGAGCTCACTAAGAGATATAGTGATATATTTCTTGTGTAAACCCTATCTGGAGCAACGCCTTGTAATTCGAGGGATTTATGCTCTTTAAATATCCCTTGTACTGTGCGGCTAGAGGCTAGTAGTAATACTAGTTCGAGATAAATGACCATGCATGACAGAACCCGGCTTATTGTTTGCCTAAGATATGAATTAACAGGGTAGATGGAGATGTATTATTACATCTCTATTTGCATATATATGATATGTTGCAAAAACTATTTTAAGATTATATATTATACTTGAAGATATATAGTTTTAAGGAGTTATAATTATATGGGAAAAGAAATAGAAATAAGATATGAATTAAAAAATAAGAATGAATTGGAAAAATTGTTAAATGAAAAAGCAAAACTTATTCATACAAGCCATCAAATAGATACATATTATGATAATAAATTAAATTCATTTGCAAAAGACCCAGAACATATTTATGATTGGTTGAGAGTTAGAGAATCAAATGGGAAAGTTACATTTAATTACAAACATTGGTTACCAGAAGGAGAAGTTATTCGTACATATTGTGAGGAAAATGAGCTAACTATTTCATCAGCTGAAGAAATGAAAAAAATATTGTGTAACCTAGGATTTGAAGTGTTTATAGTTGTTGATAAATTAAGGAATTCATGGATATATGGAGAATATGAAATTTCAATAGATACTGTGAAAGAATTAGGAGACTATATAGAAATTGAATACAAGGGAGAAGATACTAGTGATATTGAAAGTATTATTAAGAAATTAAATTATACTTTGGAAGAAATAATAGCAAAAGTTGGAGATGAAGACCATGGTGGATATGGATTTAAATTAATACAAAAGAGATTAAAAAAGTAAAAGGTAGAGATGTATTATTACATCTCTATTTGCTATATATATGATATGTTGCAAAAACTATTTTTAGATTATATATTATACTTGAAGATATATAGTTTTAAGGAGGTTTAAAATGAGTGATATAACAGTTAAATTTGAAGAAGGTAAATTCAATTTTAGGGTTGCAGTAATTGTTGAATACAATGAAAAAATATTAGTTCAAGAGGAAAGAGGGGATGAAAATTTTAGACTTCCAGGTCGGAAGAGTGCATCTAATGGAAAATACAAAAGATGCAATAATAAGAGAGATAGAAGAAGAATTAGGAATTAAGGTAGATAAAGATAATTTAAAGCTTGTTCAAATAGCAGAAAACTTTTTTGATTATTTAGATAATGAGAAGGTAAAAAATGTACATGAACTCTCATATATATATAATATTGTATTAGATGATAGTTATGATATTACTAAAAAAGAATCATTTACAGAGCTTGAAAAACCACATGTAACTTTTGTATGGAAGACAAAAGAAGAGGTCTTAAAAGAAGATTTTAAACTTGTGCCTAATATAGTTAAAAATGTAATAGGTAAGAGAGAACTACATTATGATATTATAGACGATAGAAAATATATTTAAGAAAATAATAATTGTTTAAAAAGGAGCATATTATGAAAAATGAAGAAAAAGATAAAAGATATGTGTATATAAGGGTGAGAGACCTTTGTATAATTGGAGTAATAATTATTGTATTATCATTATTATGGAATTTTAGAGATAAAGTAGAAACATTATTATTAAATAATCATAATGAAGCTAAATATATTGCTATAAGTAGTTTGCCTTTTAATTCAAATGGGAAGATAAACTATTTAGATAAAGATGGTAAGACTGTAAAGGTTGTAAACAAAGACTTGTATAGAAGTTATAGTTATATTGAACATAATGGAGATATGTATATAAGCAATAGGGATAATAATATTTTAAAGATAGGGAAAGATGGTAGTCTTAAAGATTTTGAGATAATAAAAAAGGATATATTCAAGAAAGATAATAGGGGAATATATGTTGATAGAATGTGCATAGATGACGATAAAATGTATATGACACATAGTTTAGTAGGTAAAACAGATATATATGTAAAAGACATGACAGGAAAAGAAGAAGGTAAAAAACTTACAGAAATACCATATGATATTAGAAACATGTGTATAATAAAAGATGAAATAATATTAACGGCAGATAGATTTGAAGATCTTATGAATATAAAATCAGATATTATAATTTTAGATAAAAATACAGGTAAGATTAAGAAAGTAAGTAAACATGATGAATATATTGAAACATATAATATGAGAAAAGATAATGAAAATAATATATATGTAGAAACATTAAAAAGTAGATTAACTGATGAAGAATTAGATAAACCAAAGAAAGAAAATAAGGAACTTTATGACAGGTATATAAGTAAGTTAAATATATATAATAATACTATTGAAGATATAGTAGTAGATGGTAAAAAACTTATGGGAAACCTTTTACGAGTAGAAGATAAAAATATGTATGTATATGATGATAAAGAAGATAAGTTTAAAGTAATAGACTTAAAAGAAAACAAAGAAGTATTTAGTGAAAAAATAGATGGATATATTAGGAGTACATATTTTAAAGATGATAAGCTATATATGAATATAGGAACAAAGGATAAAACATATATGTATATATATGATGTTAAAACTAACAAGATAATAGAAAAGAAAGAGTTTAAAGTAGATGAAAATAGGGATAATATGATATTTCCTATAACTTAAGTAAATATATGAAATGTAATAAATAATAAAAAGGAGAAATACATGGCAGAATATTGGGATATATATAATAAGAACTTTGAAAAAATAAACAAAAGGGTTAAAAGAGGAGACAAGTTAGAAGATGATGAATATCATCTAGTTATTAATGCATGGATAGTAAACTCTAAAGGAGAATTTTTAATAACACAAAGAGTTGCAACTAAGCCACATCCACTTATGTGGGAATGTACAGGAGGTTCAGCAATAGAAGGTGACAATCCATTAGATGCATGTGTAAGAGAAATTAAAGAAGAAGTTGGACTTGATATAGATGTGAAAACAGCAAGACATATAGGAACAACTATTAGATATTACAAAAATTGTCCAGATATTTTAGATGTATGGTTATTTAAATCAGATGCAGATATATCAGAAATAACAATTCAAGAAGAAGAAGTTAATGATGTTATGTGGGCAGACAAGAAAAAAATCCTAGATTTACATTATGCAGGAAAGTTTGAAGCGAATGCATTTTTTGGAGATGTAATTAGCAAATCAGAATTTTAATATTAATAATATAATAGGTGTATCAAATTTGTTATAAATTATAATTGACAATATTGATACACCTATTAAATTTGAGCTTATTTTTTATATATAAAGGTATAAAAAAGAGTGTAAATATGATAGTATAAACATATTAGAAAAAAGAAAATAATAGAAAAATGTAATGATGTAATAATATATATTGTTATATATATAAGGAGAGATTTTGAGTAAGAATAATAAGAACAAAAGAAATATGAAGCTAAAGAAATTAAAAAAAGAATTACCAATATATATAGGGAGATTTTCTAAAAAAGAAGGATTTGGTTTTGTAGATAGTATACAAGAAGAAGATAAGAAAAGGGTAAAAGGGTTAGAAGAATTAAGTGCATTTTTAAAAAAAGAAAAATATAATGTACAAAATATTAAAGATTTAAAAGAAAGTATGTACATACATAATAATGGATTTTTAACAGCGGCAGACCGGAGATATTGTACTTGTAAGAAAGAAAGATGTAGATTATGGTGGTGCAAATAAAGAAGGAAGAATTATTTTTGTTGTACAAAGAAAGAAAAATGAGATTGTAGGTACAGCACAAATTTCAGAAAATTATGCATTTGTAGTACCAGATGATAAAACATTCCCATCAGACATATTTATACCTAAAAAAGAAATATTTGGAGCAAATAATGGTGATAAGGTTTTAGTAAGTATAACTAAATATGCAAATAGGGATTTAGCTAAAAAAGATTCAGCAAGAAATAGTGAAGGTAGAATTATTAAGATAATAGCAAGAAATGGTGATACACATTTAAAACTAAAAAGCCTTCTTGCAGATAATGGAATAGATGAAGAGTTTAAAGAAGAGGTTATATCTGAGGCAGAAAATATGCCTAAAACTATATCTGAAGATGAACTTGTAGGAAGAAAAGACTTAAGGGATATATATACAATAACAATAGATGGTGAAGATGCAAAAGACTTAGATGATGCAGTAGCAATTGAAAAAAAAGAAAACTACAGAGTATGGATATCTATAGCAGATGTATCACACTATATTAAAGAAGGAAGTTTTTTAGATAAAGAGGCAGAAAAACGCCGGAAACAGCATCTATCTTATAGACACTGTTATACCAATGTTACCATTCCAGCTTTCAAATGAAATATGTTCATTAAATGCAGGAGAAGATAGACTAGCCCTTACTGTAGAGGCAGAAATAGACAAAGCGCGGAAAAGTTATATGGTCAGATGTGTATAAGTCTGTGATAAAGGTAGATAAGAGAATGTCATATAATGAAATACAAAATATTATAGAAAATGATGAAGAAACAATTGAAAATGTAGGGTTTGATAAAGAAAAATTAAATATGATAAAACTATATGAAAAACTTACAAATATACTTTTAAAAAGAAGACAAAAAAATGGATATATTGGATTTGATATGCCAGAAGTACAGATTATATTAGATGAAAATGGTAAAACAGTTGGAGTAGAAAACAAGAAAAAGATTTTTGCATATAGTATTATAGAACATTTGATGCTTACAGCAAATGAAGTCGTAGCAGAAACATTTACTAAAAAAGATATTCCAGTAATGTATAGGGTACATGAATATCCAAGTTTAGAAAAAATAGAAGAGGTAAATTTAACATTACAAAAGTTTGGACTTAAGTTAAATACCTTTAGAATAGATGAACACCTTTTAAACAAAAAAGATGTATCAAACGAAAGATTTCGGAAAAGATAAGGATGATAATTTTGTTAACTATTATGTACCACAAAGTGAATATGTAAGAGTTATAGAAGCATTAAAGGAAAAAGAAGAACAAAATTTAATTACTAAAGAAGATGTAGATTTTAATTACCTACAATATATACTTTTAAGAAGTATGAGACAGGCAAGATATTCTATGAAAAACTTAGGACATTTTGGACTTCGGAAGTGACTATTATTCACATTTTACATCACCTATAAGGAGGTATTCAGACCTATATACACATAGAACAATATCTAAATATTTAGAAGGAATACAAGATTTTGGTAATATTGTAGAATTAGAATCAGTTGCAGAACATATTTCAGATACTGAAAGAGTTGCTCAAAAGATGGAAAGAGAATATGATAAGATAAAAATTGCAGAATATGTAGAAGGATTTGTTGGAAGTAAGTTTAAAGGTAGAGTTTCAGGTAAAATTGGTAAGGGAATATTTGTAGATATTGGTAAGGAAATTGAAGGTCTTGTAACAAATGAAGAAATACTAAAAAAAGATAAGCAAAAAGAAGAATATACTATTGGAGATATAGTGGATGTTGTAGTAAAAAATGTTAATTTAGATAGTGGAGAAATAGATTTGATGCTATTATAATAAAATAAGTGTAGTGAATATAAAAAATATAATAGATTAAAATATTAAAATTAAAAACAGAGGATTTGTATGAAGTGGACAGATAAACAAAGAAAAGCAATAGAAGAAGAGGGAAAAATATTAGTATCTGCAGCAGCAGGATCACGGAAAAACTGCTGTATTAGTAGAAAGAATAATAAGAATAATATTAGAAAAAAGGGTAGATATAGAAAAAATAGTTGTAGTAACCTTTACAAGTGCAGCAGCAAAGGAAATGAAGGAAAGAATCCAAAAGAAAATAACAGAAAAATTAGAAGATGATTCTTTAGATAATATGCAAAAAAGCTATTTAAGAAAACAACTAAAAAAACTACCAAAAGCAAATATATCAACACTTCATTCATACTGTTTTAAAATAATTAGGAATAATTTCTTTAACCTTCGGATTAAATTCAAACATACAAATAGGAAGTGAAGAGGAAATTAATGTATTAAAAGGTAAGGTAATTGATGAAGTATTAGAAGAAATATATGAAGATGAAGAAAATAAGTACAGGGATATTGTTTTAAAATATTTGAATAAGAATGGTGATGAAGACTTAAAGAAAATGATTTTCAATAATATATCATTTTTTGGAAGTATACCATTTTATGAAGAATGGATAAAACAAAATTTAGAAGAATATTCAAGGATTATATTAAATCCATATAATTTCTACACAAGCAGACCACGGAATGTTATACATACATCATATTGTAACAACATGTATGTACTATATTAAATTATGCAAAAAACAAAATGAAAATCTTTTAAAATTATATAATTTAGGAGAAATTAATACTAAAACATATGAAGATAAAAGAAAGCTAATAATCTCTGACGAAAATATATTTTTTGATATTGTTAAAATATGTATGTGTATTCTAATTGGAAAAGATACAACAGAAAAATTATATGAATATATTAAAAGCATAAAATTTGAAAGATGGACAACAACAAAAGAGTTTAAAGATATTTTAGAAGAGTTAAAAATTCGGAAGAGATAGTATAAAAGATGGGTTTAGTAAGGAAATATTAGGAATGTCATTTTTAGAAGATGATGAAGATATAATATTTCAGACTAAAAAAACAAAAGAAGTTTTAGAAATGATAGAATATATAACAAATAAGTTTTATGAAAAGTTTGAAAAAGCGAAAACAGAGGAAAACTTATTAGACTATATTGACCTTGAAAAATATACATTAAAATTGTTGTATGATAAGAAAGAAGAAGAAGGTATATCTTTAATAATATCTAAACAAAATGAAAATAACATAATAGGTAAAATAATAGAAAAATACGAAGATTTAGATAACTTAAGAGAAAGTATCAAAATAGAATATGATATAGAAAAGTTAGAAGAAATATATAGTAATATAGTAGAAATAATAGAATCAGGATTTGCAAATTATACTGAAAGCTTAAATAATAAGTATGAGTTATCAGATATAGCAAAATCTATGAAAGAAGATGTAGAAGAAATAGCAGTAGATGAGTATCAAGATATTAATATGCTTCAAGAATATATAATAAGAGCTGTAGGTAATAAGAATATATTTAGAGTTGGAGACCCAAAACAAAGTATATATGGATTTAGAAATTCAAGACCAGAACTATTTGTAGAAAAAGAAAATAATATAGATAATGAAAACAAGGTTATATATTTAGATAAAAACTTTAGAAGCTTAGAAAATGTATTAGAAATAACAAATAATGTATTTTCAAGAATAATGACTAAAGAAACAGGGATTATAGACTATAATGAGAATCATTATCTTAAAAAAGGAAGATATATAACAGGAGAATTTAGATTACAAGAAAATAGTGATATATCTTCTTTAGATGATTTAGAAATATCTTCATTATCAGAAGAAGAAATACAAGATAGAATAAACTTTTTTAAACCTGAAATACTTCTTATAAACACAAAAGAAGAGGAAGAGGAATCTGATGATATAGAAGATACAGAGGATAATAAAGAAGAAAATAAAAATGAACAAAAAAAAGAAAATGCTTTGACAGAAGAGAGTGAAGATATTAATGATGAAACATTAGAAGAAATAGAAAGCATAGAAAAAGAAGCAATAGGAATAGCAAAAAGAATAATTGCATTAAAAGAAGAATATATTAGAAGAGGGAAAAAATTAGATTATAAGGATATAGTAATATTATTAAGAAGTGTAAGTAATAAGGCAGGAAGATATCAAGAGATATTAGAAAAATTTGGTATACCATGTTATACAGATGTGAATGAAAGCTTTTTAGAAATACCAGAAGTATCCCTTATATGCAGTTATTTAGATATAATAGAAAATCCGCTTAATGATATAAACATGCTTGCAGTACTAAGGTCATATTTCTTTAAAATGGATATTGATGAGTTTACTAGAATAAAAGTTGTAGAAAAAGAAATAACAAATGGACAAAAAGAAAACAATTTTTATGAAAGTATATTAATATATATTGGGTATATAGATGAAAAAGCAAAAGAAAATATTCCGATATCATTAAATGAAAAAATGGTATATAGTAAGTGTAAAAAACTTATAGAAGAACTTAATAGGTTAAAAAAATTAGAAGAAGAAAAAGGACTATATGAAGTATTAAAAGATATAATTATAGAAAGCCGGATATTATACAGCACTTAGTCTAGAAATAGAAGCAGATTTTAAAAAGAAAAACATAGATAAATTACTTCAAAAAGCTATGGAATTTGAAAAAGGAACAAATACACATATATCAGATTTTAATAGACAAATAGAAGAAAGCACCAAACTTGATGTTAAATTAGAAGCAGATAAAGTAGTTGATGAAAATGCAAATGTTGTTAAAATAATGACAATACATAAAAGTAAAGGACTTGAATTCCCAGTAGTAATAATCGCAGGAATGGATAAGAAAAGGAATATAAGGTCAGAAACAGAAACAGTACGTACATCAGAAAAGATGGGTATTGGTATAGATATTATAAATGAAGAACTAAAGTATAAGTATCCAAGTATATATAAAGAGATAATTAACTTAGAAAAAACTAAGGAAGAGAAAGAAGAAGAATTTAGAATACTATATGTTGCAATGACAAGAGCAAAAGAAAAACTTATAATGACAGCTAAGATAAAATCAGTAAAAGATTTTTTAGAAAAGATAAACAAGGAAACATATATAAACATATATAATAATAAGTTATCATCTAAATATATAATGAGAGTAGACAGCTATATTGAAATGGTTATAATCGCGCTAATAGAAGCAGCTATAGTACAAGAACAAGGAAATAATTTAAAAATATCAAAACAGGGTGGTAATATAGAAATATATTTAAAAGATATTTTAAATGAAAGTTTAAGTTCAAGCTCATGTTCAATTTTAAATTCAAATTCAAATTTTAAAGATGATAATATAATACTTGATTTAGGGAATATATATATTAAAAATACTAATAATTTAGAAAGAGAATTAGATAAAGAAAATATAATAAATATAAGTTTATTAGAAGAAAAAGAAAAAACATTAAAAGAAGAATATATAAAAATAATCGGAAATATTTTTAATAATGATAATGTTTTAAATAGTGATAGTTTAGATGATTATGATATAGATAATAAGGAAGGATATACATATAATCGTGAAAATGTGGATAAAGATATACAAGAAATCTTAGAAAAAAGATATAAGGAATATATAGAAGAAAAAGAAAATATTGAAGATAATGACAAAAAGGTATTAGAAAAAGTATCTGTAAGTGCAATAACTACAATGGAAAAGAAAAATATTATAGATGTTCTAGAAAATGAACAAGAAAATATTTCAAGTATAATATCATATGATAAACCTAAGTTTTTAAGAAGTGAAAAAATAGAAGGTAAAGAAAAAGGAACAATACTACACAGTATATTAGAATTACTTGATATAATACCATTTTCAAAGCTTGAAAAAATGAGTATTGATAAAAAGAAAAATATTATTTTTAAATATATAGATAAGCTTAAAAATGAAAAAATATATACTAAGGAAGAACTAGAAGTTGTAGATATAGATGTACTTTTAAACTATATTAATACATATATATATGAATATTTGGCAAAAAGCGTAGAACAAGATGGAATAAAAGTATATAAGGAAAAAACAATATATTTAAAATTAACAAAAGAAGATATTGAAACTTTAAAAACAAAATATATGATAAATGAAAACTTAGTAGAAGGACAAATACTTCAAGGAGTGCTAGACCTATATATTATAGATGAAGAAAATAAGGAGATATATATAGTAGATTACAAAACAGATAAAGTGTTTAAAGAAGAGTATTATAGGGAAAGATATAATGTACAGATAGGAATATATGAATATAGTATATTTAAACAATATGGCGATGATTATACTTATAGTAAGCTAATATATTCAACAAAAATGAAGAAAATAATTGAAATATAGCAAAATATTGTAAATTTATAGTGAAATATAGTAATTTAAAGGGAATTTTGGTATAATAACTTTTAAATTAATGTGAGGTGTATTATGGAAAAAATATATACGATAATTGTAGCGGCAGGAAAAGGTATGAGAATGAATACGGCTCATTCAAAAGTTGTACAAAAGATATATGATAAAGAGATGATAGTAAGGGTAGCAGAACTTGCAAGAAAGATTTCAGGAGATAATGTAATAGCAGTAGTAGGTTACAAAAAAGAAGAAATAAAAGAAGCTTTAAAAGATTTTAATATTACATATGTATATCAAGAAGAATTACTTCGGAACAGGTGATGCAGTAAAAAAAGCAAAAGAAATCTTAAAAGATGAAGTCGGAAAAGTGGTTATACTATATGGAGATGTTCCGATTATTAGAGAAGAGACTATAAGAGAGCTTGTGAATAAGTCTATAGAAAAAAATGAAAAAGCAACAATATTAACATCAAGAATAAAAAATCCTACAGGATATGGAAGGATTATAAGAGATAAAGATGGAAAGATATTAAAGATAATAGAAGAAAAAGACTTAGAAGAAAAACAAAGAAGGATAAATGAAATAAACACAGGTATATATTGTTTTGATATACAAACACTTATGGAAACAATTGAAGAAATAAAACCAAATAATAATCAAAAAGAATACTACTTAACAGATGTAATAGGAATAATATCAGAAAGACGGAGAAATAGTATCAGGATATCCTGTAAAAGATAATACAGAAATACTTCGGAGTAAATGATAGAATACAACTTGAAATAGTATCTAAAATCTTAAAAAGAAGAATAAACTATAATCATATGATAAATGGTGGAGTTACAATAGAAAATATAAATGATACATATATATATGATGATGTAGAAATTCGGACAAGATACTGTTATAAGACCTAAGACGGTTATAAAATCAGGAGTTAAAATAGGTAGGGATTGTATTATAGGATATAATGTATATATAAGTGAAAATACTATTATAGAAGATGGAACAGTAATAGAAGATAATACAATACTTTAAAAAAGAAAAAAGAATATAGAAAAGAATAAGGAGGAAAAATGGAAGAAGAAAAGAAAAACTATGGTAAAACATTAAACTTACCAAAAACAGAATTCCCAATGAGGGGAAACTTAGCAAATACAGAACCAGAAATATTAGAAAATATATTTGAAAATGGGCTATATAATAAAATAATAGCAAAAAACAAAGACAGAAAAACATTTATACTACATGATGGACCTCCATATGCAAACGGTCCAATCCACATAGGACATGCACTTAATAAGATATTAAAAGATACAATAGTAAGATATAAGTCAATGCAAGGTTTCAGATCAGATTTTATACCAGGATTTGATACACATGGACTTCCAACAGAAATAAAAGCAATTGAAAAATTAAAATTAAATAGAGAAGAAATAGAAGTAAATAAATTTAGAGATACATGTAAAGAATTTAACAAAGAATTTATAAAACTTCAATCAGAAGGATTTAAGAGATTAGGAGTATTAGCAGACTGGGAAAAACCATATATAACATATAATAAGGAAATAGAAAAAGAACAATTAGATGTTTTCGGAACAATGTATGAAAAAGGGTATATATATAAGGGATTAAAACCAGTATACTGGTGTGCATCATGCCAAACAGCACTTGCAGAAGCAGAAATAGAATATGCAGATCACAAATCAAAAAGTATATATGTAAAATTTGAAGTTACAGATTCAAAAGGATTATTTGATAAAAAAGATACATATCTAGTAATTTGGACAACAACACCATGGACACTACCAGGAAATATGGCAATAACAGTATCAGATAAATATGATTATGCATTAGTTAAAGCTAAAAAAGATGGTAAAGAAGAAAACTATATCTTAATGGATGATATGGTAGAAGATTTAATGAAAACATTTGGAATAGAAGAATATGAAAAAGTTAAAACTATTAAAAATGAAGAACTTTCAGGAGTAGAATACAAACACCCATTCTTAGATAGAATATCAAAAGTAATATTAGGATCAGATGATACAATACTTGTAGAAAAAGGTTCAGGTACAGGACTTGTACATACAGCACCAGCATATGGTAATGAAGACTATTTAGCAGGTAAAAAATATGGAATAGAAATGTATGTAGCAGTTGATGAAAAAGGAATGCAAACAGAAAAAGCAGGAATATTTGCAGGAATGAGATATAATAAGTCAAATGATGCAATAATTGAACACTTAAATGAACAAGGAAACCTAATAAAACTAGAAGAAATAAATCACTCATATCCACACTGCTGGAGATGTAAAAATCCAATAATATATAGAGCGGCAGATCAATGGTTTGCATCTGTAGAAGGATTTAGAAAAAAAGCTCTAGAAGCAATAGAAACTGTAAAATGGTTCCCAGAATGGGGAGAAGAAAGAATAAGAAAAATGATTGCAGATAGAGGAGACTGGTGTATATCAAGACAAAGAACATGGGGAGTTCCACTACCAATATTTTATGACAAAGAAACAGGAAAAGAATATATAACAAAAGAAAGTATGGAAAAAGTTAAAGAAATAGTTGGAAAAGAAGGAACAAATGCATGGTATGAAAAATCAGTAGAAGAACTTCTTCCAGACGAAGTATTAACTTTAGGAAAACCAAAATCAGAATATTTAAAAGAAAAAGACATAATGGACGTATGGTTTGACTCACGGAAGCACACACCAATCTGTAATTAAACAAAGAGGAATAGGAGAAATAGACTTATACCTAGAAGGAAGTGACCAATACAGAGGATGGTTCCAATCATCATTATTAACATCTGTAGCAACAACAGGAAAAGCACCATATAAGCAAGTTATAACACACCGGATTTTTAGTTGATGAAAAAGGTAGAAAAATGAGTAAGAGTCTTCGGAAATGTTATAGATCCAAATAAGGTTGTAAAAGTACATGGAGCAGATATATTAAGACTTTGGGTAATATCATCAGACTACCAATCAGATATAAGTATATCTGACAATATATTAAAACAAGTTGCAGAAACATATAGAAAGATAAGAAATACATCAAGATATATATTAGGAAATATTTCAGACTTTGATCCAAACAAAGATATGGTAGAATATAATGAATTACCAGAAATAGACAAATGGGCAATAATGAAAATAAACGAACTTGTAAAAACAGTAACAGAAGGATATGATGTATATCAATTTAACAAAGCATATTATGGAATAAACTCATTCCTAGTACATGATATGAGTACATTCTACTTAGACATTATAAAAGATAGACTATATGTAGAAGGAAAAACTTCAAAAGAAAGAAGAGCAGCGCAAACTGCGATGTATATAATATTATCTAAATTAGTAAGAATATTAGCACCAATAACATCATTTACAGCAGAAGAAATTTGGAAATATATGCCAAAAACAGAAAATGAAAATACATTTAGTATAATGCTTGAAGATTATCCAAAATATGATGAAAAACTATATAACAAAGAATTAGATGATAAATTTAAGAAGATTATAGAAATAAAAGAACTTGCAAGTAAGAAATTAGAAGAAGCAAGAGAAGAAAAATTAATAGGACAAACATTAGAAGCTAAAGTAACAGTAAGTGCTAACAAAGAAAACGAACTATATGAACTGATTAAAGATAACAAAAATTTAATAGAAGATGTTTTAATAGTATCAGAATTAGAATTAAAAGAAGATAGCAGTAAAGAAAACGAAGAAATAATTATAACTATATCTAGAGCAGAAGGCGAAAAATGTGAAAGATGTTGGAAATACACTAAAAATGTAGGAATAGATGAAGAAAATCCTACAATATGTAAAAGATGTAGTGAAGTACTTAAAAAATATGCAAAAGATTATGAAATCTAATAACAAAGAGAAAAGTTAGCAAAGAGAATTAGATAAAGTTTAGGAATAATGACTAAAGAATATCTAATTCTTTTTAATATTAGATTATTACATACATAGTTATATTCAATAATATTGAATATGTATAAATATTGTTATACTATATTAATGATAGGAAAAAAGAAAAGATAGAAGGAAATAAAATAGGAAAGATAAGAGAAAAAGAATATGAAAGAAATTAAAGAAATGAAAAAAACAAAACAAAATAAGAAAAAAGGAAATATATTCCCTATAATTGTAATAATAATACTAATAATGATGGTTATCGCATCAATATTCCTATATATTAAAAATAATGAAAAGAAGAATTATAATAATGGAAAGAATAATTCTGCAATAGAAAAAGTATATGTAAATAAGCAATTTGTATTTGATGATTTGGATATTACAGTAAGTGGTAATTATAAAATAATTAAAAATGTGCAAGATAATAATAAAGAAGTAATAGAACTGCCTGTACAAGTAAAGAATAGTCAACAAATAGAAAATAGCTTTTCTATAGGATATGTAACAATATATGATAAGGATGGAAAAGAATTAAGAGAAACAGGAAGTATATTTAAGGATAAGTCTTTTGAAAATAGCCCTAAAATAGCAAAAGGTGAGATGACAATTAAAAATATATATGCACCATATGTAGGTGATGGGAAGTATAGGATAGTATTTAAAACATTTTATGAAGAAAAAGAAATGGAAATAGATATTAAAAAATAATTTGAAACAATATATAATAAAATGAAAATGAAATAAAAATTAAAATAATAAAAAAATAAAAAAAAGATATTTAGAACAATTGACATACAAGGCATAAGATGCTATACTTAAGTAGTCAAGCGATGAAGTAAGATGTGGCTGCACATTAGATGCAGGGAACTCTTATGGAGAAGTCATGGCATAGACCAGGCGATAAGTTCTTAAATAAGTATCTTATCTAAGCAAATTTAGCTTAGTTTTTTTTATGGAAATAAAATAGAACACCCGGGATACTTTAAGAAATAGTTGCTAGACAAATATCAATACTAAAAGGGAGGTAACATGGCAACAAAAATACAAGGAAGTGAAAAAATAAGAATAAGATTAAAAGCTTTTGATAATGTTATTTTAGATCAATCTGCTGAAAAGATAGTAGAAACTGCTAAAAAAACAGGAGCACAAGTTTCAGGACCTATTCCACTTCCAACAAGAAAAGAAGTTGTGACAGTAATTCGTTCTCCACACAAACATAAAGATTCAAGAGAACAATTCGAAATAAGAACACACAAAAGAGTAATAGATATATTATATCCAACAGCAACAACATTAACTAGCTTAGAAAAACTAGAAATGCCTGCAGGTGTTAGTATAGAAATGAAAATATAATACCATTAATTATTTAAAAAATAATAAAGACCATGCTTATAATATTCAATATCATCAATAGTAAATTAATTAATACAAAAATAAGAATAATATGAATAAATTGAATAAATCAAGTTATAAGCCAATAGTTAGGAGGAAAGAAATGAAAAAAGGATTAATAGGTAAAAAATTAGGGATGACACAAATATTTGGAGAAAATGGTAAAGTAATACCAGTAACAGTTATAGATGTTACATCAAATAAGGTTGTTCAAATAAAAACAAATGAAGTAGACGGGTATGCTTCAGTACAATTAGGATTTGGAGAAGTTAAAGAAAAACACTTAATCAAACCTAAAAAAGGACATTTTGATAAATTCAAAATAGAATACAAAAAATATTTAAGAGAATTTAGATTAGATGATGTTACAGGATATGAAGTTGGACAAGAACTAAATGCAGATGTATTTAGCGAAGGTGACATAGTAGATGTACAAGGTACAACTAAAGGTAAAGGATTTCAAGGTGTAATTAAGAGACACGGACAAGCTAGAGGACCAATGGCACACGGTTCAAGATACCACAGAAGACCAGGTTCAATGGGAGCATGTGCAACACCATCAAGAGTTCTTAAAGGTAAAAAATTACCAGGACATATGGGAAATGTAACAGCAACAGTACAAAACTTAAAAGTTGTAAAAGTTGACACAGAAAAAAATGTAATATTAGTAAAAGGTAGCGTTCCAGGACCTAAAGGAACAATAGTTAAAGTAAAAGGGTAAAATTTAAGAAGGAGGAACAAAAATGCCAAGTATAGATGTAGTAAATATGCAAGGAAAGAAAGTAAGTACAATAGAACTTAAAGATTCAATATTTGCAGTAGAGCTAAATGAAGTATTAATACATACAGTAATCGTAAATTATTTAGCAAATCAAAGACAAGGTACACAAAGTACAAAAACTAGATCTGAAGTTAGCGGTGGTGGAAGAAAACCATGGAGACAAAAAGGTACAGGTAGAGCAAGACACGGAAGTACAAGATCACCTATATGGATCAAAGGTGGTATTGCATTAGGACCAACACCAAGAAGCTACAAATACAGAATAAACAAAAAAGAAAAACAAAACGCACTTAAAATGGTATTATCTTCAAAACTTGCAGAAGGTAAAATAGTAGTGCTTGATAAATTAGAATTAAAAGAAGCTAAAACAAAAAATATGGTAGAAGTATTAAACAATGTTAAAGCAGAAGGAAGAAAATTAATATTATTACCTGCAAAAGACGAAAATATTTTAAGAGCAGGAAGAAATATTGAAAAAACTAAAGTATCATATGTAGGTCACACAAATACATACGAATTATTAAATACAAAATGTATAATAATGACTGTAGATACTGTAAAAATGTTAGAGGAGGTGTACGCATAATGTTAGCAGAAGAAATAATTTTAAAACCAATAGTAACTGAAAAAAGTACACGGAGACTTAGCAGAAGGTAAATATACTTTTAAAGTAGATACAAGAGCTACTAAAGTACAAATAGCAAAAGCTATAGAAGAAATATTTAATGTAAAAGTATTAAAAGTAAATACATTAAACTATGATGGAAAAGTAAAAAGACAAAGAGGAAAAGCAGGAAAGACTGCTAAATACAAAAAAGCAATAATCACTATAGATTTAAATCCTAAAGAAGCAGAATTTAAGGAAAAAGGTGGTAAGACAAGAAAGACTCTTAAGAAATATAATTCAGAAATAGAAGGATTTTTAGGAGCATAGTTAAAAGATAAAAAAAATAAACAAAAATTAATATGATAAATTAATAAATTTAAAAGTATCTAGAAGAATAACTAGGAAAATAAATGAAAAGAGGGAAAAATGGGAATAAAAACATATAAACCAACAACTCCATCTAGAAGAGCGATGACAACATCAGACTTTTCAGAAATAACAAAAAAGACACCAGAAAAAAGCTTACTTGCTAAAAAAACTAAAACAGCAGGAAGAAATGCAAGAGGTGTTATAACTGTTCGTCACAGAGGTGGAGGAAATAGAAAGAAATATAGAATAATAGACTTCAAGAGAAGAAAAGACGATATGTTTGCAACAGTTATAGGGATTGAATATGATCCAAACAGAACAGCAAATATAGCATTAATAGAATATGAAGATGGAACAAGATCATACATATTAGCACCAAGAGGGCTTACAGATGGAGATAAAGTTATATCAGCAGAAGAAGCAGATATTAAACCAGGTAACTGTATGCCAATATATAATATACCAGTAGGTACATTAATACATAATATAGAATTACATCCAGGACAAGGTGGTAAAATGGCTAAAGCAGCTGGTAACTCAGCACAATTAATGGCTAAAGAAGAAAAATATTCACATATTAAATTACCATCAGGAGAAATGAGATTAGTTCTTTCAAGATGTAGAGCTACAATAGGAAGACTTCGGAAATATTGAACATGAAAATATCAAAATTGGTAAAGCTGGAAGAAAAAGACATATGGGTATAAGACCAACTGTTAGAGGTTCTGTAATGAACCCAGTAGATCACCCACACGGTGGTGGTAATGGTAAGGCACCTATCGGTAAACCAGGACCAGTTACTCCATGGGGTAAACCAGCTCTAGGATACAAGACAAGAAAGAAACATAAAGAATCAAATAAATTCATAGTAACTAGAAGAAAAAAATAAGTTAAAAGATAATCTAAAAGAAGGAGGAAGATATGTCAAAGTCAAGTAATAAGAAACCTTTCGTAGCACCAGAATTAATGAAAAGAATAATTAAGCTAAACGAAGAAAACAAAAAAGAAGTTTTAAAAACTTGGTCAAGATCTTCAACAATATATCCAGATATGGTTGGACATACAATAGCAGTTCATGATGGAAGAAAACATATTCCAATATATGTTTCAGAAGAAATGATAGGACATAAATTAGGAGAGTTTGCTCCAACTAGAACATTTAAGGGACATGCTGGAGACAAGAAATTAGGTAAAAAGTAATAGAACTTAAAGTTTAAAAAAATATAAGGAGGAGCAACAAAGTGAGTGAAAAAACAAACGAAATAGTAGACTTAAAAGCAGTAGCGCACTTAAGAAATGTTAGAATATCTAACAGAAAAGTTAAGATAGTAGCAGACTTAATAAGAAACAAAAATGTAGAAGATGCTTTAAACATACTAAACTATGCACCAAAAGCTGCATCAATATTATTATACAAACTTTTAAAATCAGCTATGGCAAATGCAGAAAACAATCACAACATGAAGACAGAAAAACTATATGTTGCAGAAATATATGCAAATGAAGGGCCAACACTTAAAAGAATAAGACCAGCAGCAAAAGGTACAGCAAATAGAATTAATAAAAGAACAAGTCATATAACTATAGTATTAAAAGAAAGAAATTAGAGAGGAGACACTAATGGGACAAAAAGTTCATCCACATGGTATGAGAGTTGGTGTAATAAAGAATTGGAGTTCTAAATGGTATGCAGATTCTAAAGATTTTGCTAAATTCGTAGTAGAAGATAACAAAATAAGAAAAGAATTAAAGAAAGAATTATACCAAGCAAGAATATCAGATATGATAATCGAAAGAACAAATTCAGAAGTAAGAGTAACATTACATACAGCTAAACCAGGATTAGTAATAGGAAAAAATGGAGCTCAACTAGAAGAATTAAAGAAAAAATTACAAAAAGAATTAGGAAGAGAAATTTCAATAAATGTAGTTGAAATAAGAAAACCTGATTTAGATTCACAAGTTGTAGCAGAAACAGTGGCAGCATCATTAGAAAAAAGAATGTCATTTAGAAAAGCTATGAAACAAGCTATTCAAAAAACAAGAAAAGCTGGAGCAAAAGGAATTAAAATAGCAGTATCAGGAAGACTTGGTGGAGCAGAAATGGCAAGAACTGAATTCTACAGTGAAGGTACAGTTCCACTACAAACAATAAGAGCAGATATTGACTATGGATTTGCAGAAGCAGATACAACATATGGAAAATTAGGTATCAAAGTTTTAATATATAAAGGTGAAATCTTAGGAAATAAGAAAGAAAGACTTTATGGAAAAAGAAAAAATGAATCTGTAAAAAAAGAAAACAGAAATTTTAATAAAAAGAATAATAACAATACAAAAAAAGTAAATAAAGGAGAAAAGGAGGTATCTGAAAATGCCATTAATGCCAAAGAGAACTAAATACAGAAAAGTTCAAAAAGGTAGAAATAGAGGTAAAGCAACTAGAGGAAATAAAGTTTCATATGGAGAATATGGAATACAAGCTTTAGAAGCTGGAATGATTACCTCTAACCAAATTGAAGCAGCACGTATTGCAATGACAAGACACGTAAAAAGAGGTGGTAAAGTTTGGATAAAATTATTCCCAGACAAGCCAGTAACAAAAAAACCTGCTGAAACACGTATGGGTAAAGGTAAAGGAGCTGTAGAGTTTTGGGTAGCACCAGTTAAACCAGGAAGAATAATGTTCGAAATGTCAGGTGTAGCAGAACCAGTAGCAAGAAGAGCGTTAGAACTTGCAGCATACAAACTACCTATAAAAACAAAATTTGTTAAAGGTGGTGACATAAATGAAGATAAATAAGATAAGAGAAATGTCAACAGAAGAATTAGAAAAAGAAGTTGTTGAATTAAAAAAAGAATTATTTAAATTAAATTTTGCACTTGCAACAAATGGATTAGAAAATCCTAAAAAAATAAAAGAAGTTAAAAAAACAATTGCAAGAGTAAAAACAGTAATTTCTGAAAGAAAATTAGAAGAAAACAAATAATCAGAAAATAAGTAATTAAAAAATTAAAAGAAACTATTTAAAAATTGAAAAGCGAAAGAAAGGAGATCCTATATGGAAAGAAAGCTTCGTAGAACAATGATAGGAAAGGTTGTTTCAAATAAGATGGACAAGACTATCGTAGTAGCTGTTGAAACAAACGTTACACATAAGCTTTATGGAAAAGTTGTTAAAAGAACTTACAAACTTAAAGCACATGATGAAGATAATGCTTGTCAAATTGGAGACAAAGTAAAAGTAATGGAAACTAGACCACTTTCAAAAGATAAAAGATGGAGATTAGTTGAAATTATGGAAAAGGCAAAAATTAAAGAGTAAATAGCAAGAAAAAAGGAGGACTAAAATGGTTCAACAAGAAAGCAGACTTAAAGTTGCTGATAACACAGGTGCAAGAGAATTACTTTGCATTAGATGTGTTGGAGGATCACACAGAAGATATGCAAATATCGGTGATATAATAGTAGCTTCTGTAAAAAGTGCTATACCAGGCGGAATTGTTAAAAAAGGTGATGTAGTTAAAGCAGTAGTAGTTAGAACTAAAAAAGGTGTAAGAAGACAAGACGGATCATACTTAAAATTTGACGAAAATGCAGCAGTTATCATAAAAGAAGACGGAAACCCAAGAGGAACACGTATATTCGGGCCTGTAGCAAGAGAGCTTAGAGATAATAACTATACAAAAATATTATCATTAGCACCAGAAGTATTATAATTAGAAGAAAAAATCTTAAAAGAGGTGAAAAATGAAAATTAAAAAAGGAGATAATGTACAAGTAATATCAGGTGTAGATGCTGGTAAAACTGGAGAAGTATTAAAAGTAATGCCTAAAGACAACAAAGTAGTTGTAAAAGGTGTTAACGTAAGAAAAAAACATACTAAACCAAGAAGCCAAGCAGATCAAGGTGGAATAGTAGAATTTGAAGCACCACTTAATGCATCAAAAGTTATGATAGTAGATCCAAAGACAGGTAAACCAACTAGAGTTGGATATAGTATCGTAGATGGTAAAAAAGTACGTGTATGTAAAAAAAGCGGAGAAGTTTTAAAAGAAAAGAAAGCAAAATAGTTAAAAAATACACATAGAAAATATAAAAATATGTACATATATATATATGAATATATGTATTAATAGTATTTTGTTAAACTTATAAGACTTTGAGCTAAACAAAATTAAGTAAAATTAATTAAATTAAGTAAGTAAAATAATAAATATTTTAAGAAGGAGACTAAAATGGAAGCTTTAAGAAAAAAATATGTAGAAGAAGCAGTTCCAGCATTAATGAAAAAATTTGAATATGAGTCAATAATGCAAGTTCCAAAACTTAACAAAATAGTTATAAACATTGGACTTGGTGATGTGAAAGATAATCCTAAAGCATTAGATAATGCATTAGAAGAATTAACATTAATATCAGGACAAAAGCCAATAGTAACAAAAGCTAAAAAATCAATAGCTAACTTTAAGTTAAGAGAAGGGGCAAAAATAGGATGTTCTGTTACTTTAAGAGGACAAAAAATGTATGAATTTGCATATAAGTTTGTAAATTTAGCATTACCTAGAGTTAGAGATTTTAGAGGAGTATCACCAAAATCATTTGATGGTAGAGGAAATTATTCTATAGGAATAAAAGAACAATTAATATTCCCTGAAATAGAATATGACAAAGTAGACAAATTAAGAGGAATGGATATAACTTTTGTAACAACAGCAAAAACTAATGAAGAAGGAAAAGAATTACTATCTTTATTAGGAATGCCATTCAGATCATAAGATCAAAGGAGGATATAATGGCAAAGAAATCTTTAAAGATTAAAGCAGCAAAACCACAAAAATTTAAAACAAGAGAATATAATAGATGTCAAATATGTGGAAGACCACATGGATATATAAGAAAATATGGGGTTTGCCGTATATGTTTTAGAGAATTAGCACATAAAGGTGAAATACCTGGTGTAAAAAAATCAAGTTGGTAAAAATTTAAGATAAGGAGGCCAAAATGACAGATCCAATTGCAGACATGCTAACAAGAATTAGAAATGCAAATAAGGCGAAATTTAAAACTGTAGAAATACCATCTTCAAATATGAAAAAAGCAATAGCTGAAGTATTATTAGAAGAAGGATATATAAAATCATTTAATATAGAAGAAAATGAAGTACAATCTGTTTTAAAAGTAGAATTAAAATATGACGAAAAAGGTGGAAGAGTAATTTCAGGATTAAGAAAAATAAGTAAACCAGGTCATAGAATCTATGCTAAAAAAGATGAACTTCCAAAAGTATTAAACGGATTAGGAATAGCTTTAGTATCAACTTCTAAGGGATTAGTAACAGATAAAAAAGCAAGAGAAATAGGATTAGGTGGAGAAGTAATAGCATATATCTGGTAATATCAATTTAAAAAGTATATTATATATGTATAATTAAAAATAAAAGATAGTTCAGATATAGCTTATACATCTAAGCTATTGAATAATTAAAAAAGTAATTTTAAATATTAAAATATTAAAAAAATTTTAAAATTATAATTAGAATAAATAGAGTACACTAAATTAAGGAGGACTATATGTCAAGAATAGGGAAAAAACCTATAGTAGTACCAGCAGGTGTTGAAGTTAAGTTAGAAAAAAATTTAGTTACAGTTAAAGGACCAAAAGGTCAATTAGAAACAACTATATCAGAAGATATAATTGTAAAACAAGAAAACAATGAACTTATAGTAACTAAAGCAGTTGATAACAAAGTAACAAGAGGACTATATGGGTTAACAAGAACCCTTATAAACAATATGATAGAAGGTGTTGTAAATGAATTTACAAAAACTCTTGAAATAAATGGTGTTGGATATAAAGTTCAAAAACAAGGTGAAAACTTATTATTATCTTTAGGTTATTCACACCCTGTAGAATTTAATGCACCAAAAGGAATAACTTTTGATGTACCAGACGCAGGAAAAATAATTGTAAGAGGAATCGACAAACAATTAGTTGGACAAACAGCAGCAAACATTAGAGAAAAGAGACCACCAGAAGTATATAGAGGTAAGGGAATTAAATATGATTATGAAGTAATCAGAAGAAAAGAAGGTAAATCAGGTAAATAGTAACTTTAAGTAGTGCTTTAAAGGGTATATATAATCCCTTAAAGCAAGGAATTATATATGCCTTTTAAGGCCAGAAGGGAGACAAAAGGAATGATTAACGCATTTGATAAAAATAAGTCAAGAGAACGTAGAAAAAGAAGAGTTCGTGGAAAAATTTCAGGAACACCAACAAGACCAAGAATGTGTGTGTCAAAGAGCAACAAAAACTTATTTGTTCAATTAATTGATGATCAAAATGGAGTTACAATTGCATCTGCTTCAACTATGGAAAAAGATTTTCCAGTAAAAGCATCTAATATAGAAGCTGGAAAAGAAATAGGAAAATTAATAGCTAAAAGAGCTAAAGTAGTTAAAATAGAAGAAGTAGTTTTTGATAGATCAGGACACTTATACCATGGTGTTGTTAAACAAATTGCTGATTCAGCAAGAGAAGAAGGATTAAAATTCTAAAAAACCAAAACAAGGAGGAATAATTAATTCATGGAAGTAGAATTAAAAGAAAGAGTAGTTGATATTGCTAGAGTTGCGAAAGTTGTTAAAGGTGGTAGAAACTTTAGATTTTCAGCAGTTGTAGTTGTAGGTGACGAAAACGGGCATATCGGTGTTGGAACAGGTAAAGCAGCAGAAGTTCCAGATGCAATTAAAAAAGCAATCGACAGTGCTAAGAAAAACATAGTAAAAGTTCCTATAGTTGGTACAACAGTACCACATGAATACTTAGGTAAATTTGGTGCAGCTAAAGTTTTAGTTAAACCAGGTAAAGAAGGTTCAGGGGTTATAGCAGGTGGAGGAGCAAGAGCGGTATTAGAACTTGCAGGATACAGAGATGCTAAAGCTAAAATAATAGGAACAAACAATCCAAGAAATGTTGTAAATGCTACAATAGATGCATTATCAAAAATGAAAACAATTGAAGAAGTTGCAGCTATGAGAAACAAATCAACAGACGAAATATTATAATGATAAAATTAAGTAAATAAAGAGGGAGGTCAGTATGGAATTAGGCAATTTAAAGCCAGCAGTTAAAAAAATGGCCAGAAAAAGAGTTGGTCGTGGAACTGGTTCAGGGCTAGGAAAGACTTCAGGTAAAGGACATAAAGGACAA
The DNA here is from genome assembly GCA_963542845.1 of uncultured Eubacteriales bacterium. Classification (GTDB taxonomy): domain Bacteria; phylum Bacillota; class Clostridia; order TANB77; family CAG-508; genus JABCPO02. Next base: position 63,657 of record CAUTZA010000001.1, read on the forward strand.
AAAGCAAGATCAGGAGGAGGAGTAAGACCTGGATTTGAAGGGGGACAAACTCCATTATTCAGAAGATTACCAAAAAGAGGATTTAAAAATATTCCTTTTAAGAAAGATATGCAAGAAGTTACACTAAATATGTTAAATTTATCTACAGTAGAAGAAGTCGATGCTAAGACTCTAATAGCTGATGGAATTATTTCTAAAGAAAAAGATGGAATAGTTATATTAGCAACAGGTAAATTAGACAAAAAACTTAGTGTTAAAGCAAGCAGATTCACAAAGAAAGCTGCAGAAGCAATAGTTGCAGCTGGAGGAAAGATAGAGGTGATCTAATTGTTTAAGACTATTATAAACGCGTGGAAGGTCCCAGAAGTTAGAAAAAGATTATTATTTACAATTTTATTATTAATAATCTTTAGATTTGGGACACATATAAGCGTACCATTTGTAAATTTTGCGAGACTTGATGGAGTTATGAATACAGCTAATAATGGACTTTTAGGTATGATTAACTTAATAACAGGGGGAGCTTTTGCAAGACTATCAGTTTTTGCAATGTCAATAAGCCCATATATTTCAGCATCAATTATAGTGCAATTATTAGGTATGTTAATACCATCACTAGAAATGATGATGAAAGAAGGTGGCGAACAAGGAAAACAAAAAATAAACAGATATACAAAGATAATAACTTTTATACTAGCATTAATACAAGGAACAGGACTATATATTGCATATAGTAAACAAGGATTATTTGTAAATCCAGGATGGATGACAGGTATTACAGTTGTAATGTCATTCTTAGCAGGTACTGCATTCTTAGTATGGCTAGGAGAAAAAATTACTAAAAATGGTATTGGTAACGGAATTTCAATGCTAATATTTGCAGGTATTGTTGCAACATTACCAAACCAAGTTATTAATCTTGTATCTCGGAATAACAAATTCTGCAGGACAAATTAATGTTCAAAATATGATAACAGCTATATCAATTATAATCGGAGTAATGGTATTAATAATTGCTGTAGTATATGTACATATTGCAGAAAGAAAAATACCAGTACAATATTCAAGAAAAATCGTTGGAAGAAAGATGTATGGAGGACAAAATACATTTATACCAATCAAGCCAGTAATGGCAGGTGTTATGCCAATAATATTTGCATCATCATTTATGGCTTTTCCAGCAATGATTATCCAAATTTTCTTTTCAGGACAAATTGGAACAGGATCATTTGCAGATTGGTTATATAGTATAAGTGTGGCAACATCATTATCACATGCTAATGTTTGGGCACTTGTAGGACATGCAGTATTATATATGATACTAATAGTAGGATTTACATTCTTCTATACACTTGCAGTATTTAATCCAGCTGAAATAGCAATGAATATTAGACAAAATGGTGGATATATACCAGGAATAAGAGCAGGGAAACCTACAACAGACTTTTTAAGTAATGTTGTTATAAAATTAACAGGATTTGGAGCGCTATTCCTATGTTTTATAGCAATTGCACCAATACTTGCAAATGCCTTTACTTCAGTAAGTATAGGATTTGGAGGTACATCAATACTAATTATAGTTGGTGTTGCTATAGAAACAGTACAACAACTAGAATCACAATTAATGTTAAAACATTATAAGGGATTTTTAGAATAATATTAAATGACTTATGCAAGTAGTGTAAAATCAGCTCATTAGGGTAATTTTATCTACTTGCTAAAGTAAATTTTATATCCAAAAATACAAAGGAGGAAACAAATGGTTATAATTATGTTAGGAGCACCAGGAACAGGGAAAGGTACGTTAAGTACACTATTATCACAATATTATGATATACCACATATATCAACAGGTGATATATTAAGAGATGCAATAAGAAGAAATGACAAAGATGCAGAACTTCTAAAAGAATATATGGAAGCAGGATTACTTATTCCAGATGATTTGATGTATAAGATTATAGAGGTGAGATTAAAACTTATCGATTGTAATAATGGATTTATACTAGATGGATTCCCAAGAACAAAAGAACAAGCAGATGGATTTTATAATCTTCTTAAAAAGATTAAGAAAAATATAACTGCTGTTATAAACTTGGAAACACCAGAAAAAGAAATAATAGAAAGAATAAAAAATAGGATTGTATGTCCAAAATGTAAATCGGTATATAATCTAAAGACTGCAATTCCTATAACAGAAGGAATTTGTGATAAATGTGATACTCCTTTGATAAAAAGAATTGATGACACAGAAGAAAAAATAGTTGAAAGACTAAAAGAATATTATGCAAAAACATTTGAACTTGTAGACTATTATAAAAAAACTGGAAAATTATTTACAGTAAATGCAACAAGTTCACTTAATAAGACAAGTAAAGACTTATTAAAAGAAATAGTTTGGTATATAGAAGGTAAAAAAAATGATTGAAATAAAATCAGAAAAAGAAATTAATATCATGAGAAATAACGGGAAAATAATGAAAGAAATTCAAAAAGAAGTTAAAGAATTTATTAAGCCTGGTATTTCTACATGGGAATTAAATACTGTAATAAGAAAAATAATAGAAAAAAATGGAGCAAGATCAGCAGAGTATAATTATCCAAACTTTCATAAAGGAAAGCCAGCATTTCCAGGACATGCATGTATCTCTGTAAATGACCAAATAATACATGGAGTACCATCTAAAAAAGTAATATTAAAAGATGGTGATATTGTAACTATAGATTTAGTTATAGAAAAAGATGGATATCATGTAGATATGGCAAGAACATATGAGGTAGGAGAAAATGTAAGCAAAAGTACTAAAAAGTTACTAGAAGTTACAAAAAATGCATTTTATGAAGGAATAAAATTTGCTAAAGTGGGATACAGAGTTGGTGATATATCACATGCAATAGAAAGCTATGTTCAGAAAAATGGTTTTGATGTTATAGTAGAATATCAAGGACATGGGATTCGGAAAAAGTATGCATGAAGATCCAGGAATTCCAAATTATGGAAAAAAAGGAGTAGGTCCAAGACTACAAAAAGGAATGACGCTAGCAGTAGAACCAATGGTTGTAGAAGGATCACCAGAAATCCTTGACAATGATAAGGATCGGATGGACTGTTGTGACTTTAGATGGAAAAATGTCAGCACATTATGAAAATACAATTTTAATAACAGATAATGAGCCAGAAATATTGACTTAGAAGGGGAAAAATGGTATCATGAAATAAGTTATGTAGTAGTTATTATAGCTACTTAAAATTACAAACTAAAATGGGGGATAAAGTGCCAAAAGAAGAACTAATAGAGTTAGAAGGTACAGTGATTGAAACATTACCAAATACTACTTTTAAAGTAAGACTTGATAATGGACATGAACTGCTTGCACATATATCTGGTAAGTTAAGAATGCATTATATTAAAATATTACCAGGAGATAAAGTAAAACTAGAAATCTCACCATATGACTTAAATAGAGGTCGTATAACTTGGAGAGGAAAATAGGAGGAAGAAATGAAAGTAAGACCATCAGTAAAACCAATGTGTGATAAATGTAAGGTTATAAAAAGAAAAGGTGTTGTAAGAGTTATATGTGATAACCCAAAACACAAACAAAGACAAGGATAATAACAATAACCAAAAAATATAATAACAAAATAATAAATATAATATAATAATAAAATAAAATGTTTATATGATTTTAGGAATATATGAGTTTGCGGCTAGGACTTGTATATGTAAATATATGTTTAAAGTTGGTACTAGGATTTATGTAGATAAATAAGAGAGAACCTCATCCTTTGTTATTTGTCTATATATTTTCTACATTTCAAACTGATTTTAAATGATATATACTTAAAAAGAAAATAAAATAAATTTTAATTATAAAAATGGAGGATTAAATTTATGGCTCGTATAGCGGGAGTAGATATACCTAGAGAAAAAAGAGTGGAAATATCATTAACATATATCTATGGGATTGGTAGAACATTATCAAACAAGATATTAGAAAAATTGAATATTAATCCAGATACTAGGGTAAAAGATTTAACTGATGAACAAGTTAATGAAATAAGAAAAGAAATAACTAATTACACTGTAGAAGGTGATTTAAGACGTGAAGTAGCACTTGATATAAAAAGATTAAAAGAAATAGGATGCTACAGAGGATTAAGACATAGAAGAAACTTACCTGTTAGAGGTCAAAGAACTAAGACAAATGCTCGTACTAGAAAAGGACCTAAAAAAGTTGTAAGTAGATCTAAAAAGAAATAAGCACTAATATAGTAATATAGGAGGAAAAGTAAATAATGGCTAAGGTAGCAAAGAAAAAAGCAACTAGAAAAAAGAAATTAACTTTTGATGCAGGAGCAGCACATATACATGCAAGTTTTAACAACACAATAGTTACAATTACAGATAAAGCTGGAAATGTAATAACTTGGGCAAGTGCTGGAGACTTAGGGTTTAAAGGTTCAAGAAAAAGTACACCATTTGCAGCTGGAGAAGCAGCTGAATCAGCAGCTAAAAAAGCAGCTGATATGGGATTAAAATCAGTAGCAGTATTTATAAAAGGACCAGGTTCAGGTAGAGAAACAGCAATTAGATCAATTGCAGCAGCTGGACTAGAAATAACAAGTATAAAAGATGTTACACCAATTCCACACAATGGATGTAGACCACCAAAAAGAAGAAGACCATAAGGTAGTAATAAGTAAAAAAATTATAACTAAAAATTAATTAAAATATATATAATAAAAAAATAAGAAAAGGAGAAAAATATGGCAAGATTTAAAGTTCCAGTTCTTAAAAGATGTAGAGCTTTAGGAATTAGTCCAACATATATCGGAATAAACAAAACTTCTGAAAGAAAACCTAAAAAATCTTTCAAAAAGTTAAGCGAATATGGTGTGCAATTAAGAGAAAAACAAAGAGCTAAATTTATATATGATGTAAGCGAAAAACAATTTAGAAGATATTTTGAAAAAGCTTCAAGAAGAAAAGGAATAACAGGGGAAGTGTTACTTCAAATATTAGAAAGTAGATTAGACAATATATTATTTAGATCAGGTTTTGCTAAAACTAGACCACAAGCAAGACAAATGATTTCACACGGAGCAATAGAAGTAAACGGAGTAAAAACAGACATAGCATCATACCTAGTAAAACAAGGTGATGTTATAGCAGTAAGAGAAGCTAAAAAAGAACATCCAATGATAAAACTAAACTTAACTGAAAAGCATGTAGCATCAGTTGTAGAATGGTTAGATGTTAATGAAAAAGAATTAAGTATAAAAGTTTTAAGATTACCAGAAAGAGAAGAAATTGATCTTCCAATCGAAGAACACTTAATAGTTGAGCTTTACTCAAAATAGGTACTTGTGCTTAACTTTAAAAAGATATATAGAAATTTGCTTAAAAGTATTATTGGAGTATTATTTCATTAAGACAGAAAGAAATAATTATGATCTAATAACTTAACAATAATAACTTTTGAGTTTGGGAGGAATAATGATAGAGTTTGAAAAACCAAATATTGAATGCTTAGTAGATGATAGAGTAAATAATTACGGAAAATTTGTATGTGAACCATTAGAAAGAGGATATGGTATAACACTAGGAAATGCTTTAAGAAGAGTATTATTATCATCATTACCTGGAGCAGCAATAACAGGGGTTAAAATTGAAGGAGTTCAACATGAATTCACTACTATTCCAAATATAGTTGAAGATGTTATGGAAATAATTTTAAATTTAAAATCAATTAGATTTAAAATGGATACACAAGAACCAAAAAAACTAACTTTAAAACATAAAGGTGCAGGAATTATAACTGCAGGTGATATAAAAACAGTAGATGGTATAGAAGTACTAAATAAGGATCAATTAATAGCAACAGCTTCAGAAGGAGCAAACCTTGTAATGGAACTTACTGTAGAAAAAGGTAGAGGATACAATACAGTAGAAAGAAATAAAAAGGAAAATGAAGATATTAATTATATAGCAGTAGATTCAATATTTACACCAGTTAAAAAAGTTAACTATGTTATAGAAAATACAAGAGTTGGAGACAGAGCAGACTATGATAGACTAGTACTAGAAGTTTGGACAGATGGTAGCTTAACAACAGAAGAATCAATAAGTTTAGCAGCTAAGATAATGTCTAGTCACCTAGAACTATTTATAGACCTAACAGAAATAGTTAGAAAAGTTCAAGTTATGTTAGAACCTAAAAAAGAAGAAGATTTAGAAGTATTAAATCAAAAGGTTGAAGATCTAAACTTTAGTAAGAGACCAATGAACTGTTTAAAAATTAAAGAAATAAAAACAGTTAGAGATCTAATTTCATACACTAAAGAAGAAGTTAAGAAATTTAAAAATTTAGGAGCTAAATCTTTAGAAGAAATAGTTAATAAGGTTGAAGAATTAGGATTAGAATTTAAAAAAGAAGAAAAATAAGGAAAGGATAATTAAATGAGAAAACTAGGAAGACCTACAGATCAAAGATTAGCAATGCTTAAAACATTAACAACAGATCTATTCTTACACGGTAGAATAACTACAACAGAAGATAGAGCTAAAGAAGTTAAAGCAATAGCAGATAGCATTGTATCTCTAGCAGTAAAAGAAAAAGATAATTTTGAGCTAGTTGATCAAAAAGTTATAAAAGCTAAGTTAGATGCTAATGGACATAAAGTAACAGAAAAAGCTGTAAGTAAAAATGGTAAAGAATATAACAAAGTAGTTAAAGTAGAAACTACTGAAAAAAGAGAAAAAGATTTACCTTCAAGATTACATGCTAGAAGACAAATAATGAAAAAAGTTAATAAGGTTAAAGGTACAGACGTAATCGCTAAGATTTTTGGAGAAATAGCTAAAAACCAAGAAGGAAGAGTTGGTGGTTATACTAGAATAGTTAAATTAAACCCAAGACGTGGAGATAATGCTAAAATGGCTGTACTAGAAATATTATAATACTAGATAAGAAAGGATGGTTAATAATAATCATCTTTTTTTGCTATGTAACAAAAGAAAATATTTTTTGTGAAACTTCTGTAATATATATAGTATATTAAGATATTTTAAGATAAAGGTATATATATCAGGAGGGAATACTAATGAAAAATAGGAAGAAGAAAAATGCAATAACACTTCTTGCACTAGTTATAACCATAGTCATAATGTTACTTTTAGCGGGAGTAGCAATACAAATGACAATGGGAGAAAATGGACTAATTGCAAAATCAGTTCAAGCACAAAAAGAGCAAGCAAAAGCAGAACTATATGATACAGCAAAACTAAGCTATATGAGCTTAAATGCTAAAGCACTTGAAAATGGACAACCAAGTCCTAGTGCAGAGCTTGCACTATCTACAACAGAATTTACAAGCAAGTATAATGTAGTAGGGGATGATATAACTGATAAGAAGGGGACGGTTATTGATACTAAGCTTAATGTATTGAATGTTATACAAGGTACAGTAGCAGGTGGATTTACACCGGGTACAACTCCAGGAGGAAGTACTCCAGCAGAATCATGGCCTAAAACAGTTGGTGGTGTTACAATACCAGAAGAAGATAAGGACAAAATGATATTGAAGCTTAAGGTAAAAAATGATACAGAAGTAAATTTTACTACTAATATTTACGATTTACTGGAAATTGACCCTATAGAGTTAGACTATGGAAATGGAGAAAAAGAAAATATTACAGATTTATACAATTCAAATAACAAGCATTATAATGTAGGAGAATATATTTTAAAATTAAAAAATGTTAAAGATTTTGGAATGCAGGGGAATGAAAATTGCGAAATAGAAATATTACAATGGGGCAAGATATTAGAAAAAAATGAAGAAAATATTATTAACATTCCAAATGTTTCAAAAATATATGAACCAGAGCCAGATAGAATTCCTATTTACTATGAAAATCCAAAGTTTACAGAAATACCAGAGTGGTTATTTAGTAAAAAAGTTACAAGTACTAAAATGAGTCAATTTGGGCCAAATGATAGTATAGAGATTATCCCAGAAGGATTATTTAAGCATAGTTTAAATATAACAGTTTTTAGTGGTGTATTTGGGGGGAATACTGCAATAAAAAATATTCCAGAAGGCTTGTTTAAAAATAATGTGAATGTAACAGAATTTGCAGCAGTATTTAGCGGGTGTAAAGGTCTAACAAGTATTCCAGAAGGCTTGTTTGCAAATAATGTGAATGTAACAAAATTTTCTTTTGTATTTAGCGGGTGTGATGGACTAACAAGTATTCCTGAAGGGTTATTTGCAAATAATGTGAATGTAACAGAATTTTCTAATGTATTTGCCATGTGTAAAGGTCTAACAAGTATTCCAGAAGGTTTGTTTAAAAATAATGTGAATGTAACAGAGTTTTCTTATGTATTTGGCGGGTGTGATGGTCTAACAAGTATTCCAGAAAGCTTGTTTGCAAATAATGTGAATGTAATAAAATTTTATTATGTATTTAGAGGGTGTGATGGTATAACAAGTATCCCTGAAGGATTATTCAAGAATAATGTAAATGTAACAGAATTTGTAGAAGTATTTAGAGAGTGTAAAGGTCTAACAAGTATCCCTGAAGGCTTGTTTAAAAATAATGTGAATGTAACCTTTTTTAATGGGGTGTTTAGCCATTGTAAAGGTCTAACAAGTATCCCAGAAGACTTATTTAAGAATAATGTGAAGACAGAGAGATTTATTTTTTTATTTGCACTCTGTGATGCGATAACAAGCATCCCAGAAGGATTATTCAAGAATAATGTGAAGGCAGTAGATTTTTCTAGTACATTTAATGGATGTACGGGCCTAACAAGCATTCCAGAAGGATTATTCAAGAATAATGTGAATGTAGCAAATTTTTATAGGGTGTTTAGCCATTGTAAAGGTCTAACAAATATCCCAGAAGGCTTGTTTAAAAATAATGTGAATGTAAACTTTTTTAATGAGGTATTTAGCAATTGTACAGGCTTAACAAGTATTCCGGATAGAATTATAGAAGCTGCAAAAAAAGTTAAAGAAAAAGGTGGAGAGGTCAAGGGTATGTTTAATAGATGCACATCAGCCTCAAACTATAGTAGTCTACCATATTATATGAAATAATAGTATATTAAAGATGTATCTATGTGGATGCATCTTTTTTTATGTAACAAAAGTAAATATTTTTTGTGAAACTTCTGTAATATATATAGTATATTAAGATATTTTAAGATAAAGGTATATATATCAGGAGGGAATACTAATGAAAAATAGGAAGAAGAAAAATGCAATAACACTTCTTGCACTAGTTATAACCATAGTCATAATGTTACTTTTAGCGGGAGTAGCAATACAAATGACAATGGGAGAAAATGGACTAATTGCAAAATCAGTTCAAGCACAAAAAGAACAAGCAAAAGCAGAACTATATGATACAGCAAAATTAAGTTATACAAGCTTAAATGCTAAAGCACTTGAAAACGGACAACCAAGCCCTCAAGCAGAGCTAGCATTATCTACAACAGAGTTTACAAACAAGTACAATGTAGTAGGAGATGATATTACTGACAAGAAGGGGACAGTTATTGATACTAAAGCAAATGTTTTAAACATTATACAAGGTACAGTAGCAGGTGGATTTACAGCAGGTACAACTCCAGGAGGAAGTACTCCAGCAGAATCATGGCCTAAAACAGTTGGGGGAGTTACAATACCAGAAGAAGACAAAGATAAGATGATCTTGAAGCTTAAGATACTGACAGGAAGCTTACCTATTAATTTTAGGAGTGAAAGAATAAGTGTAGACTATGGAAATGGTATCAAAAGAGAGAGTGTAGATATAAGAACAGGAGAAACGATAGAATACCAAGAAGGAGAATATATATTAAAAGCATCTGATTTTAGAGACTTTAGAATAATGCCAAGTTTCGGTAGTATGTCATATACTCCGAGTATGGAAATTGAAATATTACAATGGGGAAAAATTGAAACTAGTGAAACAAATGAAGATTGGATATACATTCATGGAGTATCTAAAATATATGAACCGGAACCAGATAAAATATTGGTTGGATATACGGGGACACATTTAACAGAAATACCAGAATGGTTATTTAGTAAAAAAGTAACAAATAAAAAGTTGGGTATTTTTAGGACAGCACCTAAATTAAATAAAATTCCAGAGAATTTGTTTAAAAATAATGTTAATGTGGAAAGTTTTGAAGGAATGTTTCATGAATTTGATATCTTAGAAGAATTGCCGGAAAATCTGTTTAAGTATAATACTAAAGTGTTAAATTTTAATCATACATTTTTAGATTGTAGAAACTTAAAAAATATACCAAGTTCACTATTTAAATATAATACAGAAGTAAAAGAATTTACTTATACATTTAAGGGAACACCTTTGAATAGTATACCGGAAGATTTATTTAAGTATAATACTAAAGTAGAAAGTTTTAAATATACTTTTTCTGAATGTTGGAATATAAAAGGAATTCCAGAAAATTTGTTTAAGCATAATACTAAAGTAAAAGAGTTTGACAACACATTCTGGAAATGTACTACATTAAAAGATATACCAGAAAACTTATTTAAGTATAATGTTAAGGTGAGCGACTTCTATGGAATATTCATAGGATGTAACGCTATAACAGAAGTACCTGGAAACCTGTTTAAATATAACATAGAAGCAAGAAATTTTTCACATGTATTTTATGGTTGTGAAAATTTAAAAATAATAGGAAATGAGTTATTTAGGTATAACCTTAATGCTGAAAATTTTGACAGTGCTTTTGGAGAGTGTAGAAAATTAGAAAATGTTCCAGAGAATTTATTTAATAATAATAACAATATAAATAAAACAATATTTATGTTTGTAAATTGTAACAAGATATCAAGAGTTCCAAATGATATTATAGAAGTAGTAAAAAAAGTTAAAGAAAGAGGTGGAGTAGTATTTAGAATGTTTGAAGGATGTACATCAGCATCAAATTATGCCAGTATACCAAATTATATGAAATAATATTAAAGATGTATCCTTTGATACATCTTTTTGCTATGGATTAAATATAACAGAATGATAAAATAGTGTAATATATCTAGAAATTATATACTTGTATAATTAAAATTGTATTAAAGATAGATGAAAGGAATATACAATGATGGGGAATAAGAAAGGAATAACATTACTTGCACTAGTTATCACCATAGTTATAATGCTACTTTTAGCAGGAGTAGCAATACAAATGACAATGGGAGAAAATGGACTAATTGCAAAGTCAGTTCAAGCACAAAAAGAACAAGCAAAAGCAGAATTATATGATACAGCTAAATTAAGTTATATGAGCTTAAATGCTAAAGCACTAGAAAATGGACAACCAAGTCCACAGGCAGAGCTAGCACTATCTACAACTGAGTTTAGAGATAAATATGATATAGTTGGTGATGATATAATCGATAAGAAGGGGACAGTTATTGATACTAAGCTTAATGTATTGAATGTAATAAGTGGATTAAAAGGAGCAACTGAAGATACAGAAATATCTATGAAAGGAGAATATGTAGAGAAACCATGGCCTAAGAAAGTTGCTGGAGTTACAATACCAGAAGAAGATAAGGATAAGATGATACTTAAGGTTAAGGTATTAAGAAAAACAGAAATAGAGTATGCAATTACATGTGGAGGTAACGAAACTGTAACACCTGAAAAAATAGTGAATATAGATTTCGGGAATGGTGTAAGTAGAGATATTACAGACTATAAGTATGGACGAGAAAGTATGGAATATGAACCAGGAGAATATATTGTAAAAATAAAAAAATTTAGTGACTTTACGACAGAAATAACTGAGGACTATGAAATAGAAATATTACAATGGGGGAATATAACAGAAAAAGAAAATGAAGAAAATTTAGTTACAATTCAAAATGTATCAAAGATATATGAACCAGAGCCAGATAGAATACCAGTTACATATATGGAATCTAAAATTACAGAAATCCCAGAGTGGTTATTTAGTAAGAAAATAACAAGTAGAAGAATGAGCAGTTTTGATGGAAATGAAAACATAACAAGCATTCCGGAAGGATTGTTTAAGAATAATGTAAATGTAGCAGATTTTAGTCGTACATTTAGAGGTTGTACAGGCCTAACAAGCATCCCAGAAGGGTTATTTAAGAATAATGTGAATGCAACTTATTTTAGTAGTACATTTAGCGATTGTACAGGATTAAGAAGTATTCCAGAAGGATTATTTAAGAATAATGTGAATGCTAGAAATTTTGAGAATACATTTAGTGGCTGTATAGGACTAATAGGCATTCCAGAAAAAATTATAGAGCTTGCAAAAAAAGTTAACGAAAGAGGAGGAGATTCTAGAGCTATGTTTCTTGGCTGTACATCAGCCTCAAACTATGAGAGCTTACCAGATTATATGAAAAAATATTAAAGATGTATCTTTTGATACATTTTTTTTTGCTATGGATTAAATATAACAGAATGATAAAATAGTGTAATATATCTAGAAATTATATACTTGTATAATTAAAATTGTATTAAAGATAGATGAAAGGAATATACAATGATGGGGAATAAGAAAGGAATAACATTACTTGCACTAGTTATCACCATAGTTATAATGTTACTTTTAGCAGGGATAACATTACAGATGGCAATGGGAGAAAATGGACTAATAGCAAAATCAGAACAAGCTAAAAAAGAACAAGCAAAAACAGAACTATATGATACTGTTAAATCAAGTTATGCTGCTTTAAGTTTAAGAGCAATAAGAAATGATAAAGATAAACCAAATGTAGAAGAGGTATTTAATACAGCAGATTTTACAGATAGGTATAATATAGTAGGAGATAATATAACTGATAAGAAGGGGACAATTATTGATACTAAGGCAAATGTTTTAAATCTAATACAAGGTACAGTAGCAGGTGGATTTACACCAGGAACAACTCCTCAAGCAGAATCATGGCCTAAAACAGTTGGTGGTGTTACAATACCAGAAGAAGACAAGGATAAGATGATACTTAAGCTGAAGGTAAAAAGTGATACAGAGGTAGTGTTTGCTGGATATTGGGAACCTTTTGAAATTGATCCTATGGAAATAGATTATGGTAATGGAGAAAAGGATGTGGTTACTAACTTATATGCTGTATATGGTAAACAATATACCCCAGGAGAATATGTAATTAAAATAAAAGATGTCAGAGACTTTTCGATGAGAAGATATGGAGATTATGAGATTGAAATATTACAATGGGGGAAAATAACAGAAAAAAATGAACAGAATTATATCGAACTTCCTAATGTTTCGAAAGTGTATGAACCAGAGCCAGATAGAATTCCAATTAGATATATAGATGCTAAATTTACAGAAATTCCAGAGTGGTTATTTAGTAAAAAAGTTACAAGTACAGTAATTAGTAGATTTAATGAAAGTAATGCAATATTGACTATTCCAGAGGGATTATTTAATAACAATGTTAATATAAAAAAATTTGAAAAAGTATTTGAACAATGCAGAGGAATAACAAGTATCCCGGAAGGATTATTTAAGAACAATGTAAATGTAACTAGTTTTAGTGATACATTTAATAATTGTATAGGGATAACAAGTATCCCGGAAGGACTATTTAAGAATAATACAGAGGTAACAGAGTTTGAAATGGTATTTGCAGGATGCAGTGGAATAAGAAGTATTCCGGAAGGACTATTTAAGAACAATGTAAATGTAACTAGTTTTAGTGATACATTTAATGGTTGTATAGGGATAACAAGTATCCCGGAAGGATTATTTAAGAATAATGTAAATGTAACTAGTTTTAGGCATACATTTGGTGGTTGTATAGGGATAACAAGTATCCCGGAAGAATTATTTAAGAATAATTTAAATGTAACTAGTTTCAGGTATATATTTAGTAATTGTAGGGGAATAACAAGTATCCCAGAAGGCTTATTTAAGAATAATGTAAATGTAATAGAGTTTAGGGAAACGTTCAGAGACTGTACAGCACTAACAAGTATCCCGGAAGGATTATTTAAGAACAATGTAAATGTAACTAGTTTTAGGCATACATTTGGTGGTTGTAAAGGGATAACAAATATCCCAGAAAAATTATTTGCTAATAATGTGAATGTAACAGATTTTTCAGGACTATTCTCTTATTGCAAAAATTTAACAAATATCCCAGAGGGATTATTTAAAAATAATGTCAAGGGGACAGATTTTTCAGGAGTATTCTCTCATTGCAAAAATTTAATAAGTATCCCAGAGGGATTATTTAAAAATAATATTAATATAACTAGTTTCGCATTTATATTCACACAATGTGAGAAAATAAACAATGTTCCAGAAAAAATTATAGAAGCTGCAAAAAAAGTTAAGGACAAAGGTGGAAGCACTGCAGGAATGTTTAGAGAATGTAAATCACTACCAGATGGTAGCATACCAATTTATATGAGATAATATAATGTGAAATTTGTCTTTTGATACATCTTTTTGATTAGATTCTTTACAAAATAGTTTATAATGGTATAATAGAAAAAGAACAAAATTATTTATGACACAAATTTGTGTTATAAGAGGGAGGTAGAGGAAGTTATGAAAAGAAGTATTAAAGTTCAGTATGTATGGACAAATATGGAGCGGATAATTGTAACATTGGCTATATTATATGCCTATAAAGTTAAAGTTTGGATCTTTGCAGCATACATATTGTCTCTAGTTTTATTATATAGAGATAAATATGAAGTTGAGTATAGTAAAAAGATATATCCAATATTTAATGTGATTTTAGGATATATAATGTATTTAGGTATGATTGTGATTATATTTCCAAAAAAAATGGATGGAGCTTCAATATTTTGGCTAATTGCAGGGATACTTATGTTGAAAAATGTATATGTTCCATCATATATTGAAGAATAAGAATTGAAAAGATGTATCATTTGATACATCTTTTTATTTAAAAACCTGCAATTATATTTTAAATTTACTTTGAGCAAAAAATATTCAAAAGAGTATTTACAAAAAGAAATATAATGATATAATAAGAATGATTCTAACGTAATTTTAGGAATTAATTAATTTCTAAAGGAGGTGATAAATATGGAAAGACTCTTAAAAATAAGGATGAAAAATCCAGAAAAAATAAGAATAATTGCGATATTGGGATTATTGCACTTTGGTAATGTTGATATCAAACAATTCTTATTACTAGCAGTTATTTTGTTCTTCTATCCTCAAGAAA
This sequence comes from uncultured Eubacteriales bacterium, assembly GCA_963542845.1. Lineage (GTDB taxonomy): Bacteria > Bacillota > Clostridia > TANB77 > CAG-508 > JABCPO02. The sequence continues at coordinate 78,910 of CAUTZA010000001.1, forward strand.
TAAAATTAGAAGATAAAGATCCGTTAGAAGCAGAACGTATTGGTTTTGCCTACGTATTAGGAACAATGTTTTGGATATATATTTTATGGATAATAATACTTGGGAAAGAACTTGAACAGATAACAACTGTTATGGAAGGAGTATGGGCAGTTGCTCTATTTATACTTTTATTTCTTATTCATTTAACAATATATGAAAGAGAAAAAAGTATTGATACATTGGTATTACCTATAGAAAAAACTATGGAGTAAGAAGATAATCCATTCATGTTTATTCAGGTTATTGACAAAATTTTATAATTTTGTTAATAACCTTTTTTCTTTTAAAGTATATATTAAATATGATATAATCAAATATATTAAAGATAAAGGAAGTTGTAAGATGAAAGTACTTGTTATAAATACACCAATATATAATAGAAAGGTGGCAGATAAAGAAGATTTTTTACCACCACTGGGACTACGGATATATTGCAACATATCTAATAAAAGCAGGGGTAGATGCAAGGATAGTTGATAGTGTAAATGATAATTTAACAGTAGATGAGATTGTAGATATTGTTATGATGGAAAGGCCAGAATATATAACACTTAATGTGTTTTCTGTTAATATTCATTTAGTAAAAGAAATAATATTAAAGATGCCTAAAGGTGTTAAGATAATACTTGGTGGAAAGTCTGTTAAATATTTTATAGAAGAATTATTTAGTTTAAATGTGGAAAATGAGCTAATAGTTACAATAGGTGAAGGAGAATATATAATACCTGCAATAGTTAATGGTAACATTAGTGAAGAAGAGAACAGGGCTTTGGAATTTGGGTATTCTAATTGTGGAAAAATATATGTAGTTGATAAGAAGAGTAAGTATTATCCAGAAGACTTATCAAAAGTAGAATTAGATAGGACATTGTTAGGAAAAAGAACAATATATAATCATTATGGCATGCTTGAAGAGGCGATTATAACATCAAGGGAATGTATGTATGACTGTGCATTTTGTGGAGGAGCAAGAAGTTTAAACAGAGATGTGACTATAAGGGAGAAAGATAAAGAAAGTATAATAGCTGAGATAGAGCAAATAGTTAAGTTAAATGAAAAAGTAGAGGCTATACGAATATTAGATGATTTGTTTTTAAAGAATAGGAAAAGCATATTAAAAGCAATAGATATATTTAATAAGTTTAATCTAAAATTTAGAGCGATGTCACATATTAACAGTATAAGAGGAAATGAAGATATATTAAAAGACTTAAAAAAAGCAGGATGTATAGAATTAGAAATCGGGGTAGAATCTGGAAATCAAGAAGTACGAGATAGTATAAGGAAGATTGGTAAAGTAGAAGATGTAGAAAAGGTTATATTAAGTATATTAGAAAATGGTATAAATGTTAAAATTTATGTTATATTTGGATTTTTAGAAGAAACATATGAACAATGTTTAGATACATATAATTTGGTAAAAAGACTATATGATAAGTCTAAAGATTTTGAAGGAATTTTAAGAGTAAGTGCATTCCAGTTTAGACCATATCATGGAACACAAATATATAATATGATAATGGAAAATGAAAAGAAAAAGCAAAATGGAAGTAATTTTAAGATAAAATATGAACATAATGATAGGCTTGATAACTTAAAAGGAAGACAACAGTTTAACTTTATGGCTGGAAACTATAGTTTATGTAGTACAGAGGAAATAGAAAAATTTGTTATAGACACAAATAATTTAAATAATTTTAATAATGAAAAGAGTAATAATAGTGAAGAATAATGATTGTGAAAATATAATAGAAAAATGTAATAGGTGTAGTATATCATGTAATCAAAAACCATTAATTGATAAACTTAGAAAAGCAGATATAATGTTTGTAGGGATATCTGCAAAGATGAAAGAAACAGAAGATGAAATACCACTATCAGAAAATACAAATAGTGGAAAATTAATTAAAATGATAGAAGAAAGATTATTAGAAGAAAATAGTAATATTTCATGTTATAGGTCAAATATGGTAAAATGTGTACCATTAAATGAAAAATGTAAGATTAGATATCCAGATAGTTTAGAAATAGAAAATTGTATTGATAATCTTGTATATGAATTAAGTATAGTAAAACCTAAAGTAGTTGTACTTCTTGGTAGACTTGTTGAAAAACATTTAAAAAAGAAAATTAATGAGCTTGGATATAATAATATAACAATATACCATCCATCATATATACATGTGTATAGGAAAAAAGAAATAGAAAAATATGTAGAAGAAAGTAGTAAAAATATATTAAAATATGTATAACATTAAGGAATTATGATATAATCTAATATATTAATATTAAAATTTTAAAATAGGAGAAAAATATGTACAGAACACATAATTGTAATGAACTTAGAATAGGAAATGTAGGAGAAGAAGTAACAATAGCAGGATTTGTATCAAAGATAAGAAACTATGGAGGCCTTACCTTTATAGACATACGTGACCATTATGGTATAACACAAGTAGTAATTCGTGATGAAAAACTAATAGAAAAATATAGTAAGGCTCCTGCAGAAAGTACAATTAGAGTAAAAGGAAAAGTTGTAGAAAGAGAAAATAAAAACCCTAATATACCAACAGGTGATATAGAAATAAACGGGGAAGAAATAGAAGTTTTAGGAAGAGCAAAAGTAAATCTACCATTTGAGATAAACAGTGATTACAGAAATAACAAGGAAGACTTAAGATTACAATATAGGTTTTTAGATTTAAGAAATAGTGATATACATAAAAATATTGTACTTAGATCAAAAATAATGAAAGATGTAAGAAACTATATGGATAGTTTAGGATTTGTAGAAATACAAACACCAATATTTGCAAATTCATCACCAGAAGGAGCAAGAGACTATTTAGTACCAAGTAGATTACATAAAGGTGAATTTTATGCATTACCACAAGCACCACAACAATTTAAACAATTACTTATGATGTCAGGTTTTGATAAATATTACCAAATAGCACCATGTTTTAGAGATGAAGATCCTAGAGCAGATAGATCACCATGTGAATTTTACCAAATAGACTTTGAAATGAGTTTTGCAGAACAAGAAGATGTTTTAAAGGTTATAGAAGGGCTTCTTTATAATGTATTTACTAAAAACACAGATAAGAAAGTAGATAATGTAGGATTTAGAAGAATAAGCTATAGTGATTCTTTAGAATATTTTGGTATAGATAAGCCAGATTTAAGAAATGTACTTTTAAATGTAAATATATCAAAAGAAATGGAAGATATTAGAAAAGATACTACGATTATAAGAGAAAATACATATGGTATTGTTATACCTAAAATACTTACAAGAAAAGAATATGATAAGATTGTAGAAGAAGTTAAAAAAGAAACAGAAGAACAGATATATTATTACAAGGTACAAGATGGTGAAATATCTGGAGGTATATCTAAGTTTGTAACTGAAGACTTAAAAAATAGTATATTAGAAAAAAATGAAGAAGTTAAAGAAATAGTAGGAACTAAGGATTATATTGCAAAAGAAAGATTATTAGAATTTGATAATAATAATCATTCTGTGTTTATCATCACAAATAGTGTAAAAGAAAAGACAGAAAAAATAGCAGGTATAACAAGAATAAAACTAGGGCAAGAGCTAGATATAATAGAAAAAGATACATTTAGATTCTGCTTTATAGTAGATTTTCCAATGTATGAATTAAATGATGAAGGTAAAATAGACTTTGCACATAATCCATTTTCAATGCCACAAATATCAAAAGAAGATATAACAGAGGTAGATGCACTAAGTATAAAAGCATACCAATATGATGCAGTATGTAATGGATTTGAGGTTACATCTGGAGCAGTTAGAAATTACGATATAGAAATGATGGAAAAAGTGTTTAAAATAGCAGGATATAGTAAAGAAGACCTGCAAGAAAAATTTAAAGCACTATATACGGCATTTGAATATGGAGCAATGCCACATGCAGGAGCGGCACCAGGACTTGATAGACTTGTTATGCTTTTAGCAGAAGAAACAAGTATAAGAGAAGTAATAGCATTTCCTAAGAATAAGAAAGCAAGAGATTTAATGGTAAATGCGCCATCAAAAATATCTGAAGAACAATTAAAAGAATTACATATAATGGTAATTGATGAAGAAGAAAAATAATTATGAAAAAAAGAATAGAAATAGAAGCAAAATTTGAACTCTTAAATGTTAAAGAATTATTTAAAATATTAGAAGAATTAGAGAAAGATAATAATGCTAAACTGGTGGAAAAAGATGAAATCCAAAAAGATACATATTTTACACCAAATGATAGGAATTTTTTAGATAAAAGACCAGTTGCAGAATGGTTACGAACAAGAGAAGAAAATGGAAAATACAGTATTACATACAAGAATTGGGCAAAAGAAGATGGAGAAAATGCTAAATTTAAATGTAGAGAAGTTGAAACAAATGTAGATGATATAGAGGCTATAAGAGAAATTTTTGATGTATTAAAAGTAAGAGAGCTTGTAGTTGTAGAAAAAACAAGAACATCATATTTGTACAAAGATATAATAATATCTATAGATATTATAGAAAAGCTTCGGAAGTTTTGTGGAATTAGAATTTAAAACAAATATATATGAAGATGAAGAAAAAGCATTTGAATATATAATGAAAATAGTAGAAGAACTTAATATTAAAATAGGTAAGCAAATATTTAAAGGATATCCAGGATTAATGCTTGGATTATAATAAGACAAAAGAAAAAAGAGAATAAAGGAATGATATGGAAGAACTAATTGAAAGTATATTAGATTATGTAAGAGCAGATTATACAGATTATGCAATAATGATAAATGGTGAATGGGGAAGCCGGAAAAACACATTTCTGGAATAATAAGGTTAAGGAAAGAATAGAAAGTTTAACATTAAACGGTAAAAGATATACAACAATATATATGTCACTATATGGTATATCAGATTTAGAAGAAATATCTAAAAAGATATTTTTAGAAACAACGCAACTTATGGATAAATCATTAAAGAAGTTTATGAAAGAAAATGATGTTACTAAAATACCAGAATATGCTAAAACAAGTATGGATATGGCAAGTATATTTGGACTTAAACAAGGTGGGGACAAGATAGATTATGGTAGTTTTTTTAGCACAGATGATAAGGTACTTTGCTTTGACGATCTAGAAAGAGCAAATGTAGATGTTATAGACATACTTCGGATATATAAACAAGTTTGTAGAACATGACTATATAAAAACAATAATAATATGTAATGAAAAAGAATTATCTACTAAACTTAAAAATACAAATGTAGAAATGAAGACATTTATCTCAACATATATCTTAGATAAACAAGGAGAACTTTTAGAATCTGGAAAAGATGAAAAGCCTTTAGTGGAAAAAATTAAAGATAAAACTGAAATGGTTTTTGATAAGGTAAATGATTATGAAAGAATCAAAGAAAAACTTATTGGAGAAACATTTGAATATGCACCACAGTTTAACTATATTATAAATGGGATATTGTTAAGATATGAAAATAATAAAGATCTTATACGATTTTTAAGAGGAAATACAGGTATTATTACAAATACATTTATGAAAAGTGGAACAAGGAATTTAAGAATATTAAAACATGCACTTAATGACTTTGAAAAAATATATAATACAGTAAATATGGCATATCCTGATACAAGTTTTAGAGTACTTCAAACAATGCTAATATTTACTATAGCAGTATCTTTTGAAATAAAAGCAGGGAAGATTATAAAATATAAGTTTGAAGGGATACAAAATAATGAAGAATATAGAAAAATACTTGTATCATCAAGAGTTCTTGCAGATAATAAACAATTCTATATAAAAGAATTTGATAGCAATTATTACTATAATTTTAAATCAGAATATCGTTTCTTTAAGTTCATAGAAATGTATGTAAGAACAAGAATCTTTGATATGAAAATATTTAAAAGAGATATGGAAGATATAATATCTACAATAGACACTAAAAAACTTCCAGGATATAAGAGATTACTTACTGAAGAATACTGGAAAATATCTGATGATGAATTTCCAAAGATTATAGATGAAATAATAGAAGATATAGAAAATCGGAAAATTAGAATTAGTTGATATTATAAAAATATTCGCATATTTTGTATATTTTAAACAAAAAGAACTAATAGATAAAGATATAACACAAGTAAAAGAAAAGTTTTTAAAAGGTATGAATAAGTCGGTATTACACTCTAAATATTGTAAAAATGTACAAGAAGAAATTAGTAATTTAGGAATAGAAATATCAAATGACTTTAGAATAGCAATGGAAGAGTTAATAGACTATTTTACTAAATTAAATGATTTAATATATGAAAAAGAAATGAAAAGACTTTCTGAAAATGTATTTAGAAATATACCAATGAAGATGGAACTTTTCTATGATATGTTTGAAAAAGAATGTATGGATATACCAATCTTTAAATATTATGAACCACTTCAAATGTTCCAAAGAATTACAAATGCAAGTAATGAAGATATAATAACAATTGGAGATAAACTTGTAGAAAGAGCAAGAAAGAACAAACAAACACTATATGTTGAAAAAGAGTTTATGGAAAAATTAATTAAACTTTTAAAAACAAGTATAGCTAACAAGAAGAACAAGATTAAGACAGTTATGATTGAAAGCTTTATACAAAGAATAGTGGATATAATAGAAATGTATGAAGAAACTAGAAAAATACAAGAAATATAGCAAAAAGCTTGCAAAATATTAAAAAGTAGTGTATAATTTAATTATGTTAACAAAAAAACTAATTTTGGCAGTAAATACTGCAGAAAGGATGGTGACATTTTGACAAAGCAACAAATATTGGGAGATTTAGGGAAAGAATTGAAAAAAGTTCAGAAAGAACTTTATAGATATGTTGAAGAGCCTCCGTATTTAAAGAGGCAATTAGCAGAATTAGAGATGAAAGTAGAAAAAAGATTAAATCAAAAATAATAGGAGTTGAGGACGAATGTTAAGTCAAAAAGAAAGAGAACATAATGCTTTACTAAAAGCAAATGCAGTATTGAAAAAAGAAATAGAAAATAAGATGGCAAGAAAAAATTTGTTATTGAAAAGTAGAATAATAACACCATCAATATCTAAAGAATTAGATGAATTAAATATAATACTGGACAAAAAAACGAAACAATTAAGAAAAAATATTAAAAAAATAGAAAGTTTTGCTCGGGTATAAGATCCGGAAAAAGGACCAACAATAAAAGTTGGTTCTTTTTTATATTATCATTACAAGATTTGAAATAACTGCAAAAAATAAAAAAGTATGGTATAATAAGGAATGTAATATTATATATGAATATAAATAATAAGAAATGAGAGGAAATAAAAGTATGTATGATGAAATAGATGAAAAAAAGGAAAAAAGGAATAGTATAATACTAACAGTAATGATAATAATAACAATATTGCTAATATTAGTAACAATAGGATTTTTTATTATATCAAAGGTGAATGATGATATAGCAGAAAAAAATGCACAAGATATTGTTAATGAATTTGATAAGAAAAAATTAGATTTGGGTAAACAAAAAAATGAATTAAATAATGTATCAGCACCTATATCAATAGGAGGTACAACAGAAAATACACAAGTACAAGGTAAATCAACAAGGGTTAAAATGGAAAATTATGATGTTGTAGGAACTGTAAGAATACCTAAAACTAAAGTTTCATATCCAATATTATTCCCACTTAGCAAACGTTCTTTAGAAATAGCAACAGCAATGTTAGATACTCAAAATGGGATAAATGAACCAGGAAATACAACAATACTTGGACATAATTACAGAAGCAACCTATTTTTCTCAAAGAACCACACATTAAAAGTTGGAGATAAGATATATATAAAGGATAATACAGGAAGAGAAGTAGAATATACAATATATAGAGGATTTAGTGCAAATCCTAATGATGCTACATATATGAGAAGAGATACAAAAGGTGAAACAGAAGTATCATTATCTACATGTAGTGATGATTCACAAAAAAGATATGTTGTATTAGCAAGAAAAACATCAAAAAATTAGAAAAAATAATAGATTTGAAAAATATTATACATTAATATATACTAAAAAATACTACTATTTCAGTATTTTAGTATTATTAATGTATATTTATTATTATGATAATTAGGAGGAAAAATGGAAATATTATATATAGTTTTAGCAATAATTATATTATTAATAGTTTTTGTTATTACATATAATATATGGGATAATAGAAGAATAAAAGTTACAAAGATCATAAAAGAAATTAAAATAAAAGATGATAAGGGAGTATGTGGTGAATTAACAATATGTCATATATCAGATTTTCATGATTGTAATACATACGGTAAAGATGATAAAATTATAAGAATATTAGAAAAAAATAAGCCAAATTTAATTTTCTGTACGGGTGATTTTATGGATTTTAGAAAAAATAATTTAGAATTAAGTATATCATTTATAAGAAAGCTTGCTAATATCATAGACTCAGATAAGATATATTATGTTTCAGGAAATCATGAAGCAAGAATGAAAATGTGTAGTGATAAAAAGAAAAATGAAATGATTAAAAAATTTTGGGAAGAATTAGAGAAATTAGGAATACATCATTTAAGAGATGAGAAAGATGAAATAGAAATAAATGGTGTAAAATTAAGAATAATGGGAGTTAGAGACTTTCAGGAAGATTATCCTAAATATATACAAAAAGGAACAAAATATGAACATCTAATAGGAAATGATAAAAGACCTCTTCTAATAATAATGCTTGCAAAAGATAGATATAGAGAATTAAATGCTAAGATTTTAAAAGAATCTTTAAGAAAAATAGAAAATCCAAAAGACGAAAATATAGTATTGTTATTATCACATAGACCAGAATTTGTTCCAGAATATGGTGAAGAACGGAAATATAGATTTTGTATTTACAGGCCATGCACACGGTGGACAATTTAGAATTCCAATTTTAAATATAGGATTAATGTCTCCAAGCCAGGGGCTATTTCCTAAATATACTAGTGGTATAAAATATGCAAAATCATCAGAAAAAGGAAAAACGGGAGTCATAATTTCAAGAGGTATAGGAAATACAACAGTACCATATAGGATATTTAATCCAAGTGAAATTATATATTTTAAATTAAAGGTAAAAAAATAGGAGAAAGATGGATAAAAAAAGTATAAAATCATTTAAATATGATGATTTAGAAAAAGAAGTAATAGAAAATTTAAATGAAAAGAAATATAGAGCAAAACAAATATATGAATGGTTATATAGGAAAAAAGCACAGAAATTTGAAGAAATGACAAACCTTTCTAAAGAACTTATAGCAAAACTTAATGAAAATTATTATATTGATAATTTAGAAATATTAAAAAAGCAAGTATCTGTAGATGGTACAAAAAAATATTTAATAAAACTTCCAACAGGTGGAGCAATAGAATCAGTTCTTATGAGTTATAATCATCGGATATACAATATGTGTATCAACACAAAAAGGTTGTAAGATGGGATGTGAATTTTGTGCATCAACTAAAACAAAGTTTGATGGAAATCTTACTACAGGAGAAATTATTTCACAAATACAAGTATTAGAAAAAGAAGAAAATATTAGAATATCAAATGTTGTATTTATGGGAATTGGAGAACCTCTTGATAATTTTGAAAATGTTGTAAATGCACTTATGATTATGAATGATCCATTTCGGACTAAATATTGGAGCAAGACATATTAGTATATCAACATGTGGAATTGCAGATAAGATAAGAGAACTTGCAAAACTTAAGTTTTCATGTACACTATCAGTATCACTTCATTATACAGATGATGAGACAAGAAGCAAAATAATGCCGGTAAATAGGAAATATAATATACAGGAGCTGTTATCTGCTTGTAAGTATTATGAAGAAGAAACAGGTAAAAGAATATCTTTTGAATATGCCCTTATAAAAGGTTTAAATGATAGTATAAAAGATGCAGAAAGATTAGTTGGACTAATTAGGAATATAAAATCACATGTAAACCTAATACCAATAAACGAGATAGAAGAAAGAACATTTAGAAAGACAAGTAACGAAAATGTAATTAAATTTAGGGATTATTTAAATGACCATGGAATAGTTGCAACAATAAGAAGAAAGCTTCGGAGAAGATATAGATGCAGCTTGCCGGACAACTTAGAAAAAAGAATATTGATAAAATATAATAAATATATTATTATATAAGGGAATATAAGAAGGGAAATATGGAAGTATTTGCAAATTCAGAAATAGGTAAAGTTAGAAGTATCAATGAAGATACATATTATATAGCAGATGATGATATAGGGATAGAGATATACATTGTTTCAGATGGTATGGGAGGATATAACGGAGGAGAAATCGCAAGCAGGCTTCGGAACAGCTGCAGCTAAAAGTTATATCCTAAATAACTATGAAATAACATTTAATAATAAGGAAGATATTCAAAAGCTTGTAAATGGAGCAATAGAGTATGCAAACATGATTGTATATGAAAAATCTAAAGAAGATGAAAAGTACAAATACATGGGAGCAACACTAGAAATCTTACTTATAATCAATGATGATATATATATAGGACATGCAGGAGATAGCAGAATATATAGACTTAGAAAAGGTGTTTTGAAAAAAATAACAAAAGATCATAGCTATATAGAAAATTTAATAGAAGATGGTAAGATAACAAGGGAAGAGGCACTAAAACATCCAGATAAAAACATGGTAACAAAAGGTATTGGTAATTCTAAGCTTGTAGAACCAGATGTTATACACAAAAAGTTTAAAGATGGGGATACAATCCTTATGTGTACAGATGGACTTACAAACATGGTTTCAGAAGAAAGAATACAAGAAATTCTTCAAGAAGAAGGGGATGTTTCTAAAAAATTAACTGATGAAGCTAATAAAAATGGAGGAATGGACAATATAACAGTTGTTGTTATAAGGAAATAGGAGAAATATGAACTTACAAGGAAAAATGTTAGAAAATAGATATGAAATTCTAGAAAAAATAGGAGTAGGTGGTATGGCGACAGTATATAGAGCAAAATGCCATGTACTAAATAGAGAGGTAGCAGTAAAAGTGCTTAAAGATGAGTTTACAACAGACTCAGAATTTATAAAACGTTTTAACTCAGAAGCACAAGCGGCAGCATCACTTACACATCCAAATATAGTTTCAGTTTATGATGTTGGAATAAGTGACCGGAATGTACTATATTGTTATGGAACTTATAAAAGGTAAAACATTAAAAGAAATTATAGAAGAAGAAGGCAGAATTCCATGGAAGGTAGCTGTAGATATAGCAAAACAAATATCATCAGCATTAGAAATTGCACATAAAAATGGAATTGTACATAGAGATATAAAACCACATAATATTATAATATCAGATGATTTCACAGTTAAAGTTACAGATTTTGGTATTGCAAAAGCAGTTACAAATGCAACAATGACAGCATTTGGAAGTACAATTGGATCAGTACATTATTTTTCACCAGAACATGCAAAAGGTACAATAACAGATGCAAAATCAGACATCTACTCTATAGGTATTGTTATGTATGAAATGGTAACAGGAAGAGTTCCATTTGATGCAGATACACCAGTATCTGTTGCACTTAAGCAAGTACAAGAAAAACCAATTGAACCTATAAGTATAAATCCAGATATACCAGAAGGGCTTAACTACATAATATTAAAAGCAATGAGAAAAGATAAAGATGAAAGATATAATAGCGCTCATGAACTATTACAAGATTTGGAAATATTATCAAAACATCCAGAAACAGACTTTTCGGCATTTAACCAAGAAGGTATAGTAAGTCAAATGACAAAAAGTATACCAATTGTAAAAAATAGAAGAAGAGAAGACGAAAAGAATAAGAAACAATCAATTTTCGAACAAAATCCATGGATAAAATGGGTTATGCTTGGAGTAGCTGCAATAGCAATATTAGTAATAATGGTAGCTGCAACAATTTTCTTCCTTAACCAAGATAGACAAAAAGAGGCATATATACCAAATTTAGCAGGAGCTCAAGATGAAAAGAGACTTACAAAAGATGAAGCAATAGCACTTTTAGATAAGCTTAAATTCAAGTATGAAATAATAGAAGAATATAGTGAGGAAATAGCAAAAGGTGAGGTTATAAAACAAGATCCTAAGTTCCAACCGAACTACATGATAAAAACAGGAACAGTTATAAAAGTATATGTAAGTAAAGGACTAGAAATGGTTAAAGTTCCAGATGAGCTTGATAAAAAGACAGTAGATGAAATAAAGAAAGCTTTAGACGATGCTGGAATTAAGTATGAAATAGTAGAAGAACATAGTGAAGAAATAGAAAAAGGTAAACTTTTAAAACTTGAATATACTAAGAATGAACAAGGTGAAATGCCTAAAAAAGATACTATAAAAATATTTGTAAGCAAGGGAACAGCTAAAAAAGATGTTGTAATACCAAAACTTGAAGACTTAAGGAAAGAAGAAGCAATTAAAAAACTACAAGCACTTAATTTAACAGTAACAGAACAAGAAACATATGTTGAATACAAGTCAAATGGTATAGTTACACTTTCTACACCAACAGCAGGAACAACAGTAAAAGAAGGAACAGAAGTTAAGATATTTGTAAACAAGGTTCCAGAACTTATAAAAGGTAAAGTGGTTATAAATGTTGCTAAGATGACAGGAACAACAGCACCTACTACACCACCTGCAACAGGAATTATAGGTTCTTCATCATCTAATAAGGTTAAAGTTAAAGTAGAACTTGATGATAAGAAGATAGAAGAAAAAGAAGTAGAAAAAACAGAAACAGCTCTAACAATACCAGTATCATCACTAGGTAGAAGTAGATTAAATGTATATTTAGATGAAAGTCTAAAATATGATGATTATATAGATTTAAGTCAAAAGACTACATGGACTGTAGAGTAGGAAATAGGAAAAAAAATAGTTATAATAATAAAGAAACATAATATATAAATGCAGAGAGGAAATGGAATATTTCCTCTTTTTTAAAACCGTGTTTCATTTTCTAAGATTAGTGCAAAAATGATTGACAATTAAAATGAGGAAGAGTATTACTAAGATATAGGATAGGATTAAGGAGGGAGAAAATGAAAAGAAAGGTAAAAGCTAAAAAATCAGAGGTAAAAAAGAAAAAAGGTATAACATTAATAGCTTTAGTAACAACTATAATATTAATACTTATACTAACTTCAATTGCTATAAGTAATGGATTTGGAGATAATGGATTATATAAAAGGGCAGAAAAGGCTAGAAGAGATCAATCTAAAATAGAATTATTTGAAGTTGCATCTATAGAATTTCAATCAATGGACTTACATGATATGATTCAAGATACAGATACATATAGTTTTACAACTTTTTATGCTTCAAATGCATTTAACTCAAACTATTATATTTCCGGAACAACTATTATGAAGAGAGATAATAATAGCGAAGTTATGGATAAGCAAGAACTAGAAGATATGTTTAGAAAAAGGATAAAAGAACTTGGTCGTATTACTGCTAAACCACAGGTAAACCCGATAACAAATGAAGACAATAAGATTTCGGGTGTTGGTGAACCTAAGGCAGAAATTATTGCTAATATTAATGGGACAGAGTATAAGGCAAGAGTTAAAGATGACGGAACATGGGAAATACAAATTCCAAAACAAAAGACCGATACTAAGATTAAAATAGTACAAAAAGATAGAGGAAAGATAGAAAGTATTGATACTTTAGTAACTGTAGTAAAACCTAAATTAGAAAAACCTATTATTAAGACGCCAATATATGCAAATGATAGAAATATTGAATATACAGGAGAAGTTGGAGCTAATTTAAAGATAATAATGGGGGACAAAGAACTAGTTGTAAAAACAGTAGAACCTAATTGGAGTGCAGAACTAAACTTTAATTTAATTGCAGGATCTGTAATATCATTTGTACAAACAAAAGAAGATAAACAAGACAGTGATGCCATAACATATATAATTGCATTACCTAGATCTGAAATGCCAATAGTAGATACAAAAATTAATATAGGAACAAGAAAAGTTCATGGTAAAGGAATAAGTGGATCTAGAATAATATTAAGATCAATTGCAACAAATCACGAGTATTTAGGTGCTGTACGGAAATGATGGTAAATGGGAATGCACAACAGATAATCTTCCAGGAGATACAAAGGTAGAAGTATATCAAGAAACACCAGGAAGAAGTAGAAGTATACCAAATACTCAAAATGTAATAACAACATTAGAACAAACATCTAGACCAACATATATATCAGACATAGATAGTAATTCAACTACTATTTATGGAACGGGTATTCCAAGAGCAAGTATAAAAGTTAGATTGGATAATGGTTCAGAACCTACAACAATTATAAATGAATCTGGACAATGGAGTATGGGAATACCAAGACAAAAAGGTGGAAATCAAATATTTGTAACACAAAAAGTAAATGAAGGTGGATATATAGAAAGCGAAAGAATAGCTAAAACGGTAGGATATGGGTATAGGGAATTATCATTCTATATCAAGAAAGAGTTACTTGAAAATAGAAGATTACAAAATGGCACATTATTGTTTGACTATAGGGCACTTAGAATTACAACTGTAGATGGAGGTAACTATCAAATATCTATAAATAATGGGCCATGGGAAACAAGAAGAAGTGGAGAAGATATAGTAAGAAATGAATTTAAAAATCCAGTAAGACAAAATGATGTTCCAATAAAAGTAAAAGGAAAGATTAAGATGACTGAATTTAGATATTTTTCAAAAACTAGATTAAACATTCAATTAGTAAATGATCCTACAAGAGAATTTTTTGATGAAAGTTATGGAAGCAGTCCACAATACATAATAATAACTGATTTCCATGGAAATAGAGATTCTATAGATATAGGAAATGGGACAATAAGACAATTGTAAGAAAATGATAAGCTATAAAAAATTACTTCTAGAAATAGGAGTAATTTTTTTATCCACTCGATACTTTTGAAGAAAATATGTGTATTTAAGTTAAAAGCATTTACTATATAGTGGTTGTAAAAAAAAGAATTGTATATGATATAATAGGAATTATATAATTAAATGCTATTAAAGGAGATATTATGAAAAATACAATGTATTTAGATACATCAGGAAAGAAATGTATTGTAGGAATAGTTGATAAAAAAGGAAATAAATATAGTGTTATAGAAGATAATCGGCAAATCACATTCAGAAAATGTAATGAGAGTATTAGAAGAAGTTCTAAAAAAAGTAGGAATGGAATTTTCAGAAATAGAAAGAGTGATTGTATGTACAGGACCACGGCTCTTTTACAGGTATAAGAATAGGTATAGCACTTTTAAAGGGATTATGTTTTGAAAAAAATATTGAAATAGTTGAGATGACAAGCCTTGAAAATATATTTGAAACTGGAATTTCAGAAGAAAACAAATTTAATGATAAAGATATGGAAAATGCGATGTTTTTATCAGTAATATATGCAAATAATGATCAAATATATATGGGGGCATATAATAATATTGTTTTTGGAAAAGGAAGAAAGATTATAGAATGTGCTGGAAATGTTGAAGAATGCTTGGAAGAATTAAAAAATAAGGTTAATGATTATAAAGATTTGAAATTAAACGATTTAAAAAATATTACAGTTTTTTATGATGAAGATACTAAACAGCAAGGAAAAGAATTAATTAATAGTATTAGTAAAAAGATGGAAGAAAAAATTATGGAATGTAATATTATGTTTAAAGAAATTGTTATAGACAATAGGGGATTTGAGAAGAGAATAACAGACATTAATTCAGGCAAATATGTTTTAGAAGATTTTGATATAATTGAAGAATATGAGATAATGCCAAATTATTTAAAAAAATCACAGGCAAAAAGGTTATTAGAAAATAAAATGAAAAACTTATAAGATTAAAATAGGAATTTCATAATTAAGAACAAATGTAACAATAGGAACAAAAACTTTAAAAAATCTAGAAAATAAGTTTTGGTATGTGTATAATATATATGAAAAAATATATACAAATGATAAGAGGAAAAAATGCAAAATAAGTATGAATTAAAAATAACAGATTTAAAAGCAACATATAATAAGAATGATATAGAATATAATGGGGAAGCATATGTAAAAGATACAACAGATCTAATATTTGGACAAGAAAGAGGAATATCTGCATTTATGTTTGGACTAGATATTGAGAAAAAAGGATATAATATATATATAGAAGGTCCGACAGGTGTTCGGAAAAATGAAATATATTAACAATTACTTAAGAGAAAAAGTAAAACAAAAGAAGGAACTTTTTGATTATGTATATGTAAATAATTTTATAAGAGAAGATGAACCAATATCAATTGTTCTAAAACAAGGAGAAGCAGTTAAATTTAAAAAAGATATGAAACAATATATTTCATATATTAAGGAAAACTTACTTAAATCTTTTAAAGATGATGAACTTTCAAATAAGAAAAAATTTGCAGAAGAAAATCTAGAAAAGAAAAAGAAAAAACTAATAGACGACCTTAACCTAACAACAAAACCTATGGGATTTGAAGTTGTTGAAGGAGCAAAAGGTGTTTTCATGCTACCTGTAAAAGATGGTAAAACTCTTTCGAAAGAAGAATATGAAAAGCTTGATCAAAAGGAAAAAGTTGAATATGAAAAAAAATCACCTCAGATTCAAGAAAAGATATTTGAAGTTTTAACACAAATAAGGGGACTTGAAATTGAAAAAGAAAGAGAAATGTCTAATTGGAAAGGTACTGTTGCAAGTGCAACATTAAATGTTGCTACAAAATATTTAGAACAAAAGTATAGTGATAATGCTAAAATTGTTGAATATATAGGAAATGTAAAAAGAGATATATTACAAAATATAAGTGAGTTTCTAGAATCAAGCCATGAAGAGCTTGAAGAAAAGAAAAGAATGTCAGGAATGCCACAAAAAGAAAATATTATGGAAAGATATAATGTGAATATATTTGTAGATAATAGTAGACAAGAAACAGTTCCACTTGTAATGGATGTAGATTATAGTTTTGAAAATATTTTTGGTAAAGTTGAATATGAAAACCAATATGGAACACTTAAGACAAACTTTATGAAGATAAAATCAGGACTTATCCATAAGGCAAATGGGGGATATATTGTATTTCAAGCAAAAGACCTATTAAGAGAACCAGGACTTTATGATACTCTTAAAAAAGTATTGAAATTAGAAGAATGTGGGATTGAGGTTTCAAAAGACTATAGGATGCCAATGATGCTATCTACATTAAAACCAGAAACAATGAAACTAAATGTAAAGGTTATATTAATTGGTTCTAGTGATATATATAATATGCTTATAACTCAAGATGCAGAATTTAAAAAATTGTTTAAGATAAAGGCAGAGTATGAAGAAGAAGCAGAAATGAATAAGGAAAATGTTAAAAAACTATGTATTTTCATATCAAGCTATATTAGAGAAGAAGGACTTCTTCCAATAGAGAAGAAGGCAGTAGAACAGCTTATCGAATATGCATCTAAATTATCAGGGGTACAAGAAAAAATATCTACAGATTTTGCAGAAATAGGAAGAGTAATATCAGAAGCAAATGTATGGGCTTTAAGAGAAAAACAAACAAGTATAACAGAAAAAGACATTAGAAAAGTGTTTGTAGAAAGAAAAGATAGAATTAAAAAATATGATAAAAAACAAGCAGAATTAATAGAAAAAGAAATAATATTAATAGATACAGAAGGAAAATCTGTAGGTGAGATAAACGGACTTAGTATTACATCATTTGGAGAAATAAGCTTTCGGAAAGCCTGTTAAAATAACAGCAAATACATATTTAGGAGCAAAAGGTGTTGTAAACATAGAAAAAGAAGTTCAAATGTCAGGAAATATTCATTCAAAAGGTATAGGGATTATAACAGGATATTTAGGAGAAAAATATGCACAAGATTTCCCACTTACAATGACAGCAAGTATAGTTTTTGAACAATTATATGGAGGAATAGACCGGAGATAGTGCATCATCAACAGAAATTTATGCAATTCTTTCAAGTCTTTCAGAAATAGGTATAAACCAATCAATAGCAGTAACAGGATCTGTTAATCAAAAAGGTAAGATACAACCAATAGGTGGGGTAAATGAAAAGATTGTAGGATTCTACGAAGTATGTAAGAGAAGAGGATTTAACGGTCAGCACCGGATGTATAATACCAGTACAAAATATAAGGAATCTTCATCTTCCAGATGAAATAATAGAAAGTGTTAAGAAAAAAGAATTTCATATATATGCAGTAAATACTATAGATGAAGGAATAGAAATCTTAACAGATATACCAGCAGGTAAGAAACAACAAGATGGTACATATCCAAAAGGAACTATTAATTATTTGGTAATGCAAAAACTTAAGAAATATTATGAAAAAGCAAAGATGAATTCTATTTCAAATACATCTAATGATAAGACACAAGAAAAAATGACAAGGTAAAAAAGAAAAACAGAAAAAAGAATTAGAGAAAAATAGAAAAATAGAGGTATTATATGAATTATAGTATTTTAGAAGAAGAAAAAAGAAATATATCAAAACTACTAAATTTAGATTATTTAAAAAAGGTGAATTTTGTTATAGATGATTTAGATAATAATATAACAAAAGTAGAAGAAAATATTGAAGATGCAAATATATATAGAAACATAGCAGAATATACAAAAACATATATGTATTCTGCTATGGGAATAATTAAAAATGCATTAAATAAGTATGAAGAGAATGTTAAAAATATAAAAGAATATGGTGATAAGATAGAATTTAAAAAAGAAAAAAACTATATGTATATATTAAGTGATGTGTATAGATTAAAAGAGTTGTTTTCAAAATCTAAAGGAGGAATGCTTAAACTAAGCAAGATACTTATTACAGTTAATAATAAGGAAATATTAGTAGAAAAATTAAGAAAAGATATATTAGAACAAAAAAATGAATATAAATTATCAGAATATGTAATAATAAAAATGGAAAAAAATGAAAATACTATAACATATAATACGACAGAAGAATTTAAAGATGTCTATACTGAAATATTATTACCAAGTACAATAATTTCATTTGATCCATTTATACTAGAAAAAACAATAGAAAGAGCTATAAACAAGGAAGATAATGATGCATACAAGGAAATAGAAGAAAATATAGCAAATATTGAATATAATTACAGTAGTAAAATATTAGAAAATATAGAAGAAATAAAAGTTAATATTCAAAGTGAGAAATCTATACATGAATATTTAAGAGAACTTGGAGTGTCACATGAAAGAGATGAAATAACAATATTTGATGAAAAAGACAAACAAGAACATTTTCTGAATAATAGTATAGATATAGGGATATATTTAAGGAAATATGTAAAAACATTAGCAGAAATGTTAGAAATAAAAGAAGCAATAAATCAAGCAGAAACACTAAAAATAAGACTCGAGTCTGAATATAATAGTGTGAGTGTAGAAGATGAAATACACGATGCTAAAAAAAGACTATTAGAACTTAATTCAAAATATGAGGAACAAAAAAAACAAAAAGAACATATATATGAAGAATTAAAAAAATTAAAAGAAGAATATAGGAATAATTTTTTAAATATTTTAGAATATATAAGATATATTAAGTTAGAAGAAAAGAGATATAAAGAAGCAGGAATTGACGAAACAGAAAAGGTAAAATTGTTTGAACTTGAAAAGGTATTAAGAACAAACAAGAATAAGTCAGATAAAATGGTTGAAGACATATCAGACCTTATAAAAAAACAACAAAAATATGCAAAAATTGGAGCAGAAACTAACTCGAAATACTCATCATTAATAGATGGATTTAAAATAAAACAAGAAGCAGAAAAATTAAGAAAAATACTGTCAGATATGTATTTTGAATTTAAAGAATATTATTTTAATAAGTTAAATAAAAAAATACCGAATCTAGAATATGAAAGAAAACTAACAAAAATATTAGAAATAGGAGAAAAGGTAGAAGTATTTTTAAACTACATATATAATCCTAAAAATGCAAAACAAAGAACAGATATAAACAGGTTTGATGAATTAATCCTTATAGAAGAAAATGAAATAAAAAGAAGGATAACAAAAGAGGTAGATTCAATAATTGCAAATGCCAACCTTATAATCATAGATGAAGAAATAGATACAATAGAAACAAAAAGAGTATTAGAAAAAATTTTTGATATAATAATAGGAAAAAGAAAGAAAGACAAAGAAAGAGTTATAAAATTAGAAGAACTTGCAGAAGAAGTTGATGCTAAATTAAGACAATCATATACTATAAACAGAAATTACAAAATACATGATGTACTTGCAAAAATAATGATATTTAAATCAGAAAATATAGGAGATGAACTTGTAAAAGATTTAGTAGATAAGATAACAGTAATAGAAAAAGCAATTGCAAAAAATTTTGTGATTTCAGAAGAAACTGTACTAAAGAAAATAGATGAACTTAAAATGTTAAAATTACCAGTTGTAATTGAAAAAGATACAGAAAATGATGTAGAATATGAACTTGCATTATTACGTCATAAATATGAGTATGATAATATATATGATGATGAAGAAGTGAAATATGTTGATACAACTGCAAATGAAATAAAACAAATAATAGAATATATAAAATTAAGTGTTTAAAGAAAGTTAAAAAGTAAGGAGAAAAAATGCGAGATATTGTACAATTAGATGAACTAACAATAAATCAAATAGCAGCAGGAGAGGTTATAGAAAGACCAGCATCTGTAGTAAAAGAATTAGTAGAAAACTCTATAGATGCAGGAAGTAAGAATATAACAGTTGAAGTTGTAAAAGGTGGAATTGAAAGTATAACAATAATAGATGATGGACATGGAATAAAAAAAGATGATGTTGAAATAGCTTTTGAAAGACATGCGACAAGTAAGATAAGATCTGCAAAAGATATAGAAAGTGTAAGAACAATGGGATTTAGAGGTGAGGCCCTAGCATCTGTAGCTGCAATATCAAAAGTAACAATGATAACAAAAACAGATGAAGATGAACTTCGGAACAAAAATTGTTGTAGAAGCAGGAAACATTATATCTAAAGAAGAGATAGCAACAAACACAGGAACAACGATAATTGTTACAAACCTATTCTTTAATACACCTGTAAGATATAAGTTTTTGAAGAAAGACTATACAGAAGTTGGATATATTGACGAATCTTTAAGATATTTAGCACTTGTAAACAAGGAAATATCTTTTAGACTTACAAATAACGGAAAAGTATTATTTAGTACAAATGGAAGCCGGAGAATTTAAAAATGTTGTATATTCACTATATGATAGAGAAGTAGCAGAAAATATAATAGAAGTAGAAAATACATTTGATGATATAAGAGTATATGGGGTTATAGGAAAACCACAAATATCAAGATCAAACAGAAGAAATCAGATATTTTTCGTAAATAAAAGATATATAACAGATAAGGTATTTTTAAGTGCAGTAGAAAAAGCATATAAAGGACTTATACCACTTGGAAGATTTCGGATTTTGTATATTAAATATAGAAATGAATCCAGCATATGTTGATGTAAATGTACATCCGGCAAAATTAGAAGTACGTTTTTCAAATGAAGGACAAATATTTAAAGCAATATATGAAACAGTAAAACAAGGACTTACAAAAGAAGATCTTGTTAGAAATGCTATAAGATATGAAAATGATGGAAAAGGTTTTAAATTAGAAGAAAAAAAATCTTCATTTGAATACCTAAAACCAACATTCCATAAGTTAACATTAAATGACAAAAAACATGAAGAAAAAACTGAAGAACAAGCAGAAAATACTAAAACTTACCAAGA
This sequence comes from uncultured Eubacteriales bacterium, assembly GCA_963542845.1. GTDB lineage: Bacteria > Bacillota > Clostridia > TANB77 > CAG-508 > JABCPO02. The sequence goes on from CAUTZA010000001.1 coordinate 100,909, forward strand.
ACAAGAACAAAATTTAGAAACATCAAATCAAGAAAATCAAGAAAACAAAGATGTAAATATCAAAAATGATAGACCAGCTAAAAGCAAGATTGATGAGATTATAGAAGCATATAGACAAAAATATGGAATAGACAAAAATGATGATAGAATAAATAAAAGCTCAATGGATGAAAAAGTTGATAATATCAAAATAGAAGAAACAGAAGACCTATTTCGGAAATGCTATAGAAGAAGTAGAAGAACCAAAAGTACATTCACAAAATACTGTAACAATAAGAACATTAGCATCATTAAATAATATGTATAATAATAATATTAATAACCAAAATAGTGATGATGTTGAAATTGAAAAAATAAGTTTAGAAATTCAACCTGAAGCTGAAGTAGAAAGCAATGAAAATATCGAAAAACATAATGATAAAACAATATATGTAGAAACTGTTGAAGAAAACATGACAAAAAGTGCAGAAGAAAATAGTATTATAGAAAATATTATAGAAGAAAAAGTATCAGGATTATCACAAAATACAGATGTTATAGACACAGCAGAAATAAATAAAAGATTAGCAGAAGAAAATGAACTTAAATTTGATGAAATGTATCAAAAGGCATTTGGAACAGAAATCTCAGAAAAGAGAAAAGAAAGATTAAAAAATGAAGAAAAAATAGAAGGTGTGTCAACATTAAAAACAGTAAAAAACGAAACAGTATTTAGAAACTCTGGAGTACAATACAAGGTTATAGGTACAGTATTTAGAACATACATCATATTTGAGGTTAGGGACGAAATGTACTTACTTGACCAACATGCAGCACATGAAAGGGTAATTTTTGAAAAAGTAAAACAAAATTACTATAAGAACGAAGAAAAAGATGTACAGACATTACTTCTTCCAGATATAATAACATTATCATATAGGGAAAATGAACTTGCACATGAAAATAAGGAAGTATTTAACAAAGCAGGGTTTGAATTTGAAGAATTTGGAATAAATACTGTAAAATTAACAGCAGTACCTAGTATGTGTGAAGTACTTAATACAAAAGAACTATTTCTAGATATATTAGATGAAATAGATGGACAAGCAAATTCACGGAAGACAAGAAATAGAAAACAGGTTTTTAGCAACAGTTGCATGTAAAGCAGCAATTAAAGGGAATAAAGAACTAACAGATATGGAAATAAGATCATTATTAGATGAAATATTAGCTCTTGATAATCCATTTACATGCCCACATGGAAGACCAACAGCTATAAAAATAAGTCTTTACGATCTAGAAAGGAAGTTTTCAAGAAAATGATTATACCTGTAATAGTAGGACCAACAGCAAGCCGGTAAGACATCACTTAGTGTAAAACTTGCAAAGAAAATTGATGCAGAAATAATATCAATAGATAGTATGCAAATATATAAGTATATGGATATAGGGACGGCAAAAGTTACAGAAGAAGAAAAAGAGGGGATTATTCATCATATGATTGATATAAAAGATCCAGATGAAAGATTTTCAGTTGCAGAATATGTAAAACAGGTAAAAAAAATAGAACAAGACATTATAACTAAAGGCAAGAACATAATTATAATCGGAGGGACTGGACTATATGTTAATAGCTTAATATATGGATTTACATTTGAAGAAAATGATGAAAAAGTCCTTCTGGATTATAGGAAAGAGCTTGAAAAAAGCTTAGAAGCTGGAAAAGAAACACTAGAAACATTATATAAAAAAGCTAAAGAAATTGATGAAAAAGCAGCAGATATTATATCATCTAAAGATAAAAAGAGAATATTTAGAATATTAGAAATATATTATCTTACAAATATGCAAAAAACAAAGATAGATGAAAAAAGAAGAAAAAATAATAAAAATACTAAAAATACTAGTAAAAGTAATAGTAATAGTAATATTAAAAATAATGTAAGCAATAATGATGATAATATAGAATACAAACTATTCTATATTGATATGGAAAGAGAATTACTATATGATAGAATAAACAAAAGAGTAGATATAATGCTTGATCTTGGACTAATAGAAGAAACTAAAAAGACTATAACTATAATAGCTAAAAATAAAAAAGTAAAAGAAGAAGAAATATTAAATGATTATAGTAATATTACAGCATTACAAGCAATAGGATATAGGGAAGTTATATCATACTTAAAAGATGAATTAACTTTTGATGAAATGAAAGAAAAGATTAAACAAAATACCAGAAGATATGCAAAAAGGCAAATAACATGGTTTAAGAAAAATGATAAGATTATACTAGATAGAACTAAAAATGACGAGGAATTAATAGAAATAATATTAGAAAATATATAAGAAAAGGGGGTACATATTTGAAGAATAATAATATAATAATAATTACTATACTATTAATAATTGTTATGACAATTTTAGTAAATGCTGTACCTAAACTTATAACATTCATAGTAGAACCTTCACAAAAGTTTATGGTAAATGTACGGAAAACTTTCAGATGTAGAACATGTTGAAGGAATAATACTAAGATCTGAAGAAGTTCTAACAGTTGAAAAAGGACAAAAAATTCAGAAGATAAAAGAAAATAATGAAAAAGTTTCTAAAAATGAAGTTGTTGCAAAAGTATCAACACAAAATGAACAAGATATTGTAAAAAGAATAGAAGAAATAAATAAGAAGATAGAAGAGGCTTTAGTAGAAAATCAGGTAAATGTAAATTCTACACAAAATATAACTATAAATGAGAAGATAGAAAGAGTACTTGCAAATGTAAATAATACTAATCTTCAAAGCAAGATAGAAGAATATGATAAAGAAATAAAAAACGCACTATATGAAAAGGCGAAAATTTCAGGAGAGCTTACAAAAGAAGGAAGCAAACTTAAAATCCTTATAAAAGAAAAAGAAAATCTTGAAAATACATTAAATTCTAATACTAAAACAATTGTTTCTACAAACGCAGGAAACATATCATATATAGTAGATGGATATGAAGAAAAATTAAAAACAGATAATTTTGATTATTTAACAGAAGATATATTAAAAAGTGTAGATATAAAAAAAGGTTCTATGCTTAGTGTAAGTGATAATAAGGCAAAAATTATAAAAGATTTTAATACATATATAGCATGTATAGTTCCAAAAGAAAGATTAAAGGATATAAAAAAGGGTAAGACTTTAGAACTAAATATTAATAACGAATATGAAGCATTAAGTATGGTTGAATATATGAAAGATATAGATAATACCAGAAGTATAATAGTTTTTTCTACAAATAAACTATCAACAGAATTGTCTAAATATAGGAAAATATCACTTGGAATAATATGGTGGTCTGAAGAGGGACTGAAGGTAAGCAATAAGGCGATAAAGAAAATAGAAAATCAGAATTTTGTTGTTAAAAATAAATCAGGATTTACAGAATTAATACCAATAAAGATAATAAAAGAAACAGAAGAATACAGTTTAGTTGCTGGATATTCATCAAAATTAAGATCAAAACAAAATTCGAAAGAGCTAATAGACATACCAATTTTACAAGAATTTGACGAGGTAATATTAAATCCTAAGGTGTCAGAAGATGAAGCAAATGTGTATATAAGGCTTGATCTAAATAATAGTAGCAACACAGAAGAAGCAGAAATAAAATAGTAATTTTACAATTGTGTTAAAAAATGTAAAAAAACATTAAAAAAGTTGAAAAAACATTCTATTAAATGTATATATAATAATATATGGAGTTCACTTTTTTAAAGGTGACAAAAGAAGAAAAGATTATAAAAAATATAATTTAAAGTAAGTATACAAAGGAGCAATAATAATGTTTGGAAAATTAGGAGCATATTTTAGTAATAATTTTAAAAGAGAAGATGATGATATCTATGATGACGAAAACTACGCAGAAGACTATGAATTAGAAGATGAAGAATATGGGTATTCAGAAACACAAAGAGAAGAAGTAAGAAAACCTAGCATATTTAACATGGGGATGGCAAGAAGTAAACAAACAAGAACAATAGACCCTAATACTGTTAGAATGCAAATATTCAAACCAGCTGAATATGATGATTCAAGAGAAATTATAAACTTATTAAAAAGAAATGAATCAGTAGTTTTAAATCTTGAATTTGTAAGTAAAGAAGATGGAAGAAGAATAGTAGATACTGTAAGTGGTGGTATAACTGCATTAGATGGACAAATTGTAAAAGTTACAAACTCAATATTCATAGCAGTTCCTAAAAATTACCAAATAGAAGGTGGTTTTGAAAAGAGAAGAAAATCATATTTTAACTAATTATTAATTATTATAATTTTAAACAATAAATGAATAAACTAAATAATTAATAAATCATTAAAATAAAATTTTAAAAAAGAGAAGAGGGAAAATGTTAACACCAGAAGATATAGATAAACAACAATTTAGCAAGCAGTTCAAAGGATATGCAGTAGAAGAAGTTGACGATTTCTTAGAAGAGTTAACAAATGACTATGAAGTATTAATGCTTGCAAATAAGAAACAAGAAGATAAGATTAAAGAATTAGAAGCAAAGATTGATGGCTTATCAACAAATACAAATGTACTTCAAGAAACATTATTAATTGCTAAACAAACAGCAGATGAAATGAGAAGAAGAGCAGAAGAAGAAGCAAATATGATAGTTGGAGAAGCTAAAAAAATGCTTGAAGATAGAGCAGGAAATATTGATCAAATTATAGAAGAAAAACAAAATACTTTAAAGTTCTTACAAAATGAAATAGAAACATATAAGGCAAAAGCTGAAAGAATGCTTATAGAACAATTAGAAGTATTAAAAAAGATAGAAGAACAACAACAAAATTAAGAAAAGGAGCACCAAGAATAGTGCTTTTTCTAATATAAAGATAACTAAGACAAAGACAAAAAAGAAGAGACATAGTATGAACTATGTCTCTATTTGATTTAATAAGTTTTTAATCTATTAGGAATTGAATTGTAGTTAGATGCTGATGTACAACCACTAAAAACTTCATGAGTTCTTGTTGCTGCTAATGCCTTATCTATAATACTTTGAGGTATATATGTTAGGTTAGTACAATCTTTAAAAGAAAATGCTATATTGTTTATAATAGAAATAGTACTAAATAAGTTTTCTGGAATGCTTGTAAGATTTTTACAATTACTGAATACACCGTAAAATACTGTAGCATTTGTATTATATTTAAACAAGTTTTCTGGAATAGTTGTAATAGAGGTACCAGAAAAAGTACTATAAAAATTTTTAAGTTTAGTGTTATATTTAAAAAGATCTTCCGGTATACTTGTTATATTTTTACAATTTTCAAATCTTGGTGCTGTTTCAAGATTTACCCAGTTTTTTAAAAGCTCTTCAGGAATTTCTGTTATATTATTACAATCTGTAAAACTACTAACAGAAGTAGTATTAGTTGATTTCTTACTAAATAAGTTTTTAGGTATCTTATTAAATATGGCAGAATGGTATAATACAGCTAAAAGGTCAGGCTCTGGTGCATAAATTTTATTAACACCATATAGGGTTATACCATTATTAGAAAGTGGGTCTTTACCCCAATTTAGTATATTAAAGTATGCTTTTGTAGAATCTATTTTAACTGTAATACCGGATATATTTAGATTTGATGAAACAGATCCTACAAATTTTACAATATATTTACCAGGAGAAAATGTTTTTGTTACAGTAGGACAAAAGCAACCAGGATAGTAAGCTTCTCCAACAGTGCCATCATCAAATTCTACTTTAACATTACCAGTATCACCGAAGTTTACTACTTCTAAGTCTGTAGTGGTACTTACATTAAGCTCTAGTATTAGTTTATCTTTATCTTCATTAGCAATGTATGGCATGTTAGAACTAGATACACTTTCTGCAAGCATTTTAAAAAGATTATCTTTAGTATCTATTATTTCATTATTTTTATCTGTAATATTATCACCTACAACATTATATTTTGATATAAATTCGGGAGTGGTAATAGCAAGTCCTACTTCAGGTTCTGTCAGGCCATTTTCTAAAGCTTTAGTCTTTAAGTTTAAAAAACTAAGCTTTGCAGTTTCATATAGTTCTGCTTTGGTTTGTGCTACTTTAGATTGTGTAGCCTTTATAATAAGTCCGTTTTCACCAAACGTCATTTGGATTGCGACAGCAGCTAAAAGAAGCATGATTATAATGGTTATAACAAGTGCAAGAAGTGTTATCGCATTAGTGTTTTTAAGTTTGTTCATTTTTAATTTTCTCCTTTGTAAATTTTATTATGCATGTTTAAATATATATAATCTTATATCTTAGATAAATATATATTACACTAATGTTATATAATTATTTTGTTATTACAAATATATTAAATAAGGTGTGATAATATTTAAAAAAATTAGTTTAATAGGTATTATATATATTGTAATAATAAAAAGAAGGGAAAGAATATGAGCAGAATACAAAAGAAAAATGGTGTAACAATACTTGCACTAGTAATAACAATAGTAATAATGCTACTTTTAGCAGGTGTTGTACTGCAAATGGCAATGGGGGAAAATGGGCTTGTTGCAAAATCAACACAGGCAAAAGCAAAACAGGCAAAGGCAGAATTATATGAAAATGCTAAAATAAGTTTTTTAAACTTAAAAACAAAGGCACTAGCAGAAAATCAACCAGAACCACAAGCAGAAAAAGTACTAGAAGAGCCAGAATTTTTAAACAAATATGATATTTCAGGTGAAAATATAGTTGATAAACATGGAAATGTTCTAGAAAGTAAAGAAAATTTAATAAATACCTTAAAGATGTTATATATAGAAGGAGGAGCAGTTCAAGGACAAGGAACAACTACTACAGGACCTAAAACAGTAGCAGGAGTACAAATACCACCAGCAGATCAACAAAAAATGATTGTTAAATTAAAAGTAAGAAAAAAATCATATCTTCAATTTGGAGCTCTAGGAGACGTCTCATATAGTGTAAATAGTGGACCTATAAAAGTTGAATATGAACACGGTCAAGAAGAAATAACAGATCTTTATCAAGGTATAGCAAAAGAATACGAACCAGGGGAATATATAATAAAATTTAGTAATATTACAAGCTTTGAACTTGGAGAAAGTTATTTAGCAGAAGATGAAGGGGATTATGATGTAGAAATAATTCAATGGGGAACTGTAATAGATAATGATGAACAAAACTATTTTATGATTGAAAATGTTACAGCGATATATGAACCAGAACCAGATAAAATTCAAGTAGAATATATAAAAGGGAAATTTAGAGAAATTCCAGAATGGCTATTTAGCAAAAAAGTTACAAATAGATATCTTAGCTCTTTTACTAACTGTACTAATTTAGAAAGAATTCCAGAAAACCTATTTAAAAATTGTACAAATGTAGAAGCATTCCCAGGTATATTTTCTGGGTGTACAGCTTTAAAAGAAATTCCAGAAAACTTATTTAAACATAATGTTAATATTAAATCAGTTCATTCAATATTTGACCGTTGTACTAATTTAGAAAGAATCCCAGCAAACCTATTTAAATACAACACAAATTTAGAAGAAGTTAACCGTACATTTAGAGGATGTACAAAAATAAAAGAAATTCCAGAAAACCTATTTGAAAACAATACTAAATTAAAGAAACTTACTATGGTATTTGATGGTTGTAAGGGAATAAAATCTTTACCAGAAAATCTATTTAAAAATAATAACCAAATATATGAAATAACTTCATTATTTGCAGGATGCAGTATAGAGAGAATTCCGGAAAACTTATTTAAAAATACACCAAATATAACAACTTTTGATGGAATATTTGCAGGAAATAAGATAACAGAGATTCCAGAAAACTTATTCAAATATAATACAAATGCAATAAACTTTTATAGTACATTTAGCACTAATAAAGAATTAAAAACAATTCCAGAAAACTTATTTAAACATAATACAAACGCTGAAGAATTTTCAGGAGTATTCGAAGGATGTAGTAATTTAGAAAGAATCCCAGAAAACTTATTCAAACATAATCCAAATGTTACAAAGTTTAATTCAATATTTAAAGAATGTACCAAATTAACAGAAATCCCAGAAAATCTGTTTGATAGTTGTAACTCAGTAGGAGATTATGATTTTGTATTTGGAGGATGTTCACGGACTTAGACACATTCCAGAAAGAATAATTGATAAGATAAAAGCACTTCGGAGAATATGTAGCTAGAGCACCATTCTATAATTGTACAGGGGCAGACAATTATGATCAATTACCAGACTATTTGCAATAATCATATAAAAGTATAATTTAATAGTAAGTAGATAAATAAACAGCTTGAGGTTATTTTACCTTCAAGCTGTTTATTCCATTTCATTTCATTTCTTATAATTTCTTTAACTTTTATATTTATATTTTTATTTACATTTATATCTATATCTTTATCTTTTTTGTATCATGTTATTACAAATATATTAAATAATTATTTTAATTTTAAAAATAATATTTTAAAGGTATTATATATAGTATAGAATAAGTAAATGAATGAAAAAGAAGAGAGGAAATATGAAAATACAAAAGAAAAGAGGTATTACACTTTTAGCACTTGTTATAACAATAGTAATATTGTTACTTTTAGCAGGAGTAGCGATACAAATAGCAATTGGTGATAATGGACTTATTATAAAGGCTACTCAAGCTAAAGGAGCACAAGCCAAAGCAGAACTATATGACACGGTTAAATCAAGTTATTCTGCTTTAAGTTTAAGAGCAATAAGAAACGATAAGGATAAACCAAATGTAGAAGAGGTATTTAATACAGCAGATTTTACAGATAGGTATAATATAGTAGGAGATAATATAACAGACAAGAAAGGAACTGTTATAGATACAAGGGAAAATACTATAAATGCGATAAAAGAGGTGTATCAAATACAATCATCAGAAACAGTGCAAGGACGGAAGTAAAACAGTAGCAGGTGTAGAGATAAAACCAGAAGATAGAGAAAAACTTATTGTAAAATTCAAAACAAGAGAAAGAACACAAGCATATATTAATCTAAGAGGTCCAGAAAATGAAAAGGTAAAGATAGATTATGGAAATGGTGAAAAAGGAGAAATAACAGAATTTTCGAGTGGTATATATGAAGATTATAATCCAGGAGAATATGTATTAAAGATAGAAAATGCAATAGATTTTGGTATAAATTCATATGATACTGACCAGTGGGATTGTGAAATAATTCAATGGGGTAAGTTTATTGATGATGGTACAAATTATGTAGAATTTTATAATGTTTCAAAAGTACATGAACCAGAACCAGATAAAATACCTATTACGTATAGGAATGCAAAGTTAACAGAAATTCCGGAATGGTTATTTAGCAAGAAGACTACAAGTACTTCAATGAGTAGTTTTTATGAATGTAATAATATAACTACAATCCCAGAAAACCTATTTAAAAATTGTGTAAATGCAGAAAATTTTGTAAATACATTTGCAAGATGTTCAGGATTAAGAACAATCCCAGAAAATCTATTTAAATATAATACAAAAGTGAAAAAATTTGAAGGCATATTTAATGGATGTACTGAAATTACAAGTATCCCAGAAAACTTATTTAAAGAAAATACTTTAGTAGAAGATTTTGGAAATGCTTTTTCAGATACGGATAAACTAGAAACAGTACCAGCAGGATTATTCAGTAGTAATCAAAATGTGATTACATTCAATTCAACATTTAAAAATTCAGGTATAAAAGAAGTTCCAGGTGACTTGTTTAAATATAATACAAAAGCAGTAAGGTTTGATAGAACTTTTGATTCATGCACTGAGCTTACAACAATCCACCAAGGATTATTTAGAACTAATACAGAAATGGAAAGTGGTATATATACATTCATAAAATGTAAAAAACTAAACAGTATACCAGCAGATTTACTTCAAAATAATAATAAGCTTCAAAATATACAATTAATGTTTAGCGATTGTAAGAGTATAACATATATACCAGACCAGCTTATAGCAAGAGTAAAAAATGCTAAACAAAATGGATGCAACACATTTGAGATATTTGCAGACTGCACAGGAGCATCAAATTTAAATAGTGTTCCAAATGATATGAGATAATAACCTTAAGAAAAAAGAGAATAAGCAGATAGAAAAACGGTTTAAAGCTAGTACTTTAACCGTTTTTGTACTATATAATAAAAGCTGATGAATTTGCACTTCAAGTGTAAATCTATCCTTTTTATCTTTATTTATCTTTTTTGTATCATGTTATTACAAATACATTAAATAATATTATTTTAATTTTAAAAATGATATTTAAAAGGTATTATATATAGTATAGCATAGGTAAATGAATGAAAAAAAAGAGAGGAAAAGAAGTATGGAAATACAAAAGAAAAGAGGTATAACGCTTGTAGCATTGGTTATAACAATAATAATATTATTACTTTTAGCGGGTGTTGCAATACAGATAGCAATTGGAGAAAATGGTCTTATACCCAAATCTATAAAAGCTCAAAAAGAACAAGCAAAAGCAGAATTACATGAAACAGTTAAATTAAATTATTTAAGCTTAAATTCAAAAGCACTTGAAAATGGACAAAATAGTCCAGCATATGAGCTTGCATTTTCAGGAACAGAGTTTTCAAATAGATATGATATTGTTGGAGATAATATTGTAGATAAAAAAGGAACTATTATAGATACAAAGGAAAATACTATAAATGCGATAAAAGAGGTGTATCAAGTACAATCATCATTACAAACGGTGCAAGGACGGAAGTAAAACGGTAGCAGGTGTAGAGATAAAACCAGAAGATAGAGAAAAACTTATTGTAAAATTTAAAACAAGAGAAAGAACACAAGCATATATTAATGTAAGAGGTCCAGAAAATGAAAAGGTAAAGATAGATTATGGAAATGGTGAACAAGGAGAAATAACAGAATTTCCTAGTGGTATATATGAAGATTATAATCCAGGAGAATATGTATTAAAGATAGAAAATGCAATAGATTTTGGTATAAATTCATATGATACTGACCAGTGGGATTGTGAAATAATTCAATGGGGTAAGTTTATTGATGATGGTACAAATTATGTAGAATTTTATAATGTTTCAAAAGTACATGAACCAGAACCAGATAAAATACCTATTACGTATAGGAATGCAAAGTTAACAGAAATTCCGGAATGGTTATTTAGCAAGAAGACTACAAGTACTTCAATGAGTAGTTTTTATGAATGTAATAATATAACTAGTATACCAGAGAACCTATTTAAAAATTGTGTAAATGCAGAAAGTTTTGTTAATACATTTGCAAGATGTTCAGGATTAAGAACAATTCCAGAAAATCTATTTAAATATAATACAAAAGTGAAGAAATTTGAAGGAACATTTAATGGATGTACAGGACTTACTAGTATACCAGAAAACCTATTTAAACATAATAGGGAAGTTCAGAGATTTTCATTTGTATTTAGTGGATGTACAAACTTAAGCAGTGTACCAGAAAACTTATTTAAAGAAAATGCTTTAGTAGAAGATTTTGAAAACGATTTTTCAAATACAGAAAAATTAGAACATATACCAGCAGGATTATTTAGTGGAAATCAAAATGTACGCACATTCAATTCAACATTTAAAAATTCAGGTATAAAAGAAGTTCCAGGTGACTTGTTTAAATATAATACAAAAGCAGTAAGATTTGAAAGAACTTTTGATTCATGCAAAGAACTTACAACAATCCATCAAGGATTATTTAGAAATAATACAGAAATGGAAAATGGTATATATACATTCTTAAAATGTGAAAAACTAAACAGTATACCAGCAGATTTACTTCAAAATAATAATAAGCTTAGAAATATACAATCAATGTTTAGCAATTGTAAGAGTATAACATATATACCAGACCAGCTTATAGCAAGAGTAAAAAACGCTAAACAAAATGGATGTAGCACATTTGAGATATTTGCAGACTGCACAGGAGCATCAAATTTAAGTAGTGTTCCAAATGATATGAGATAATAACTTAAGAAAAAAGAAAACAGACAGATAGAAAAAACGGTTTAAAGCAAGTGCTTTAGCCGTTTTTGTACTATATAATAAAAGTTATAAAATATTTACAAATTATATGTAACAAATAGCTTTAAAAGGGTGAAAAATCAATAAAAATATGTTATAATAAAGTATAAAACAGTAATTTTGGAGGAAATACGTGGAAGAAAAGAAAAAAAATGGAATATTAAGTATATTTACATATATTTTTGGTGTGATAGCAATATTATTTACAATATATACAATGTATAGTATACATAAATTTAATTTGTTTAATTTTCATAATATAAGTAACTATATATATATAATGGGGATTATTGATATAATAATTATTATAATATGTATGCTTAAATTAAAAAAGATTGCAATTGTAATTTCAATATTAACAATAATTTTAAATTCTGCAGCTTTTTATGGCATACAAAGTGTAACAGGACTTTTTGAAAAGTTTAATCAAAACGCAAAATATGAGGAAATAAGAGTCAATATATATACATTAAAGGAAAACGAAAAAACAGATATATCTAGTATTATAAGAGAGATAGAAGAAGATAAAGAGCTTGTTTTAATGGCTTCTAAGAATGATGAAGAAACAGCAAAGAAAACAAAAAATAAGCTTGTAGAAGACATTGTTTTAAAAAATACTAAGCTTAGTAAAGAAAAAGTAGAAGAAAAATTAAAGCTGGAATACAAAAATACATATGTAGAAACATATAAGGATATAATCGATAAAAAACAAGAAATGATGATATTAAACAGTGCTTATGAAGGAATCTTAGAACTTAATGATGAAAAGTATAAGGATAAGATAAAAAGTATTTATGAAACAGACTTTAAAGAAGAAATAAAAGAACTTAAGCAAGAAAAAGAAACAAATCAGGAAAATCAAAATAATCATCAAGAAAATAAGCATATATCTAAAAAAGACGGAGTATATAATATATACATATCAGGTATAGATGTTGCAGGAAATATAGCAACAGTATCAAGATCAGATGTTAATATAATAATGACTGTAAATACAAAAACAAAGAAAATACTTCTTACAACAACACCTAGAGATACATATTTGAAAATACCAGGAAAAGGTCAAAATCAGTATGATAAGTTAACACATGCAGGAATGTATGGAATTCAAACATCTATAGCAACACTTCAAGACCTTTATGATATGGATATTGACTATTATGTAAGATTAAACTTTACCTCTTTTATAAACATAATAAATCTTGTAGGGAATATACAAGTATATAATGACCAAGAGTTTAGAGCATATCATGGTGGATATCATATGCCAAAAGGTATGATAACACTAGATGCTAAAAAAGCATTATCATTTGTAAGAGAAAGACATCACCTAGAAAATGGTGATTATGATAGAGGGAAAAATCAGGAAAAAGTTATTGAAGCTGTAATTAAAAAAATAGCAAACATTGGAAATATAACTAAGATAAATACAATATTAGATGGAATAGCAAGTTCGATTCAAACAAATGTAAAAATGGATGAAGTTATGAAACTTGTAAACAAGGCATTAGAAGAAAAAAATGGATATGAAATAAAATCACAAGCATTAGAAGTAAAAGAAAGATTAGATTTAGTATCATTTGCACTTGGTAAAAAAATACATATGGGAGAAGTACAAAAAGATAGTTTAAACAAAGTAAGAAATAAAATTATAGAAACAATGGGGAATTAATATGGTAGATATACATTCACATATACTTTATGGAGTAGATGATGGAGCAAAAACAATAGATGATTCTATAAAACTTATAGATGAAATGGTAGAAAGTGGAATAACAAAATTCATACTAACTCCACATAGAAGAAAAGGAATGTTTGAAGAAACAAAAGAAAAAGTAGAAGAAAATTTTGATATATTAAAAAAAGTTATAAAAGCAAGATATAGTGATGTAGAACTATATCTTCGGAAGAGAAATATACTATACAGAAGACGTTGTAGAAAAAATAGGGACAGGAGAGCTTCATAGTTTAGCAAATAGTAGATATGTACTAATAGAATTTAAATATGGAATTCATCCAAAAGATTTAGAAAATGCAATATATAGTATAGTCTCATCAGGTAAAATACCAGTAATTGCACATATAGAAAGATATGAATGTTTAGATAAGAATATAAGACTTATAGATAAACTTATAGAACATGGAGCTAAAATACAGATAAATGCAGAAAGTATTCTAAAACCAAAACTATTTGGAGATAATCATAAAAAATACAAGCAAAGAGCAAAATATTTTTTAGAAAAAGATGTTGTAGATATTGTGTCATCAGATGCACATAATTTAGATACAAGAAAACCATATATGAAAGAAGCATATGAAATTGTTTTAAAAAAATATGGAGAAGAAAAAACAAAATTACTTTTTGAAACAAATGCAGAAAATATAATAAGGGATGAAATATATTAAAGAAAGATAAAAAGGAGAAAAAATGGAAAATAAAGAAGATATTATAGATATAGACCCAGTGCTAATATTAAAAAGGGTATTAAAATATGCATGGGTAATAATAGCAATGGGAATAATATTTGGAGTTACAGCATATATGTGGAGCAGTATAATGATTGTTCCTAAGTATAAGAGTAGTACAAAAGTATATGTACTTAATAATAATATGACAGATAAAAAACTTACAACACAAGATTTCCAAGTAGGTAATTACTTACTTAAAGACTATAAGGAAATAATCCTATCTAGTAAGGTTTTAGAAAAAGTTATTGAAAAAAATGGAGTTAAAGATAATGTAGGACAGTTAAGAACAAAAATAGAAGTGAAAATACCACAAGATACACGTATACTAACAATAACAGTAGAAGATGTTAACTCAAAAACAGCAGCAGATTTAGCAAATGCAGTAAGAGATGAAGCTTTTGAAGAAATAAAAGAAATAACAAAAGAAGAAAGTGTTAAAATATTGGAAACAGCTCAAGTTTCAAACACACCATCATCACCAGATATAAGAAAAAATACAATAATGGCAGTAGGAATAGGAATTATGCTATCACTAGGAATTGTAGTGTTAAAAGAAGTATTAGATGATAGAGTAAAAAAACAAGAAGATGTTGAAGAAGGACTTCGGAATGGTATTACTTGGAACTGTTCCACTAATAAAAACAACAAAAAGAGGAGCTAAAAGATAATGAAAGAAAAAATGACAGTTATTGGAAATAAGGTAGTACAAAGCAAGGTAGAAGAATACTACAATAAGATAAGAACAAATATACAATTTAGTGGACCAAATATTAAAGTAATAGTAATAACTTCAGTACAAGAAAATGAAGGTAAAAGCTTAGTTTCACTTAATCTTGCAATATCATTTGCTAAATTAGAAAAAAGAGTATTATTACTAGATGCAGATATAAGAAATTCTGTAATGGCAGCAAGAATAAAGTTTAACAGAAAGGTAGAAGGGTTTACATCATATTTATCAGGACAAACAAGAATAGAAGATAATATATATGAAACAGAAATAGAAAACCTACATATAATACCATCAGGTAAATATTCACCAAACCCAACAAACTTACTACAAAACAACAGAGTTGATCTTGCACTAGAAGTATTTAGAGAATTTTATGATATAGTAATAATAGATACAGCGCCTATTGGACTTGTAATAGATGCAGCACTTCTTGCACAAAAAGCAGATGCAAGTATACTTGTTGTAGAAAGTGGAAGAACACCTAAAAAACTTGTAAGAAAAGCTAAAAGAGATCTAGAACAAACTAATACAAAATTTTTAGGAGTAATATTAAATAAGGTAAATGAAAAAGAATTAGGATATGGTGATTATGGAGCATATCGGAAACTATGGAAATGCAGATAATGAAAATGAGGGAAAGAGATAATGGAGAGTTCAGGAGATAATTTCGTGCTTAAAAGAATACAAAAGATAAAAGAAAAACAAAGTACTTTTAGCTATAAGTTATATCTTGTAATAAAAAGGATTATTGATATAGTAGCGGCAATAATTGGAATACTTATTATGATTTTTCTGACAGTGATTATAAAAGTTGTATATGTACTTTCAGGAGATATTAAAAGTATAATATATATTCAAAAAAGAATTGGAAAAGATGGAAAACCTATTAACATGTATAAGTTTAGAAGTATGGTACATAATGCAGAAGAAATATTAGAAGAAGTTCTTAAAAATGAAGAAAAAAGAAAAGAATGGGAACAATATCAAAAACTAGAAAATGATCCAAGGATAACTAAAATAGGTAAGTTTATAAGAAAAACATCTTTAGATGAATTCCCACAATTTATAAACGTTCTAAAAGGAGAAATGACATTAATAGGTCCAAGACCACTTGTCCCTGGGGAACTTGAAGAACATCGGACGGAATAGCAGAAATATATCAATCGGTAAAACCAGGAATAGCAAGCTATTGGTCAATAAATGGAAGATCACATTGTAAATATGAAGAAAGATTAGAACTTGAATATTACTATGTAGAAAAAATGAACCTATTTTTTGATATAAAATGTGTTATAAAAGTATTTTTTGTTGTAATAGGTAAGAAGGGAGCATTGTAATATGGAAGAAAAAGAAGGTAAGATTGTAATTGCACATATAATGGGAAAATGGAATGGACGGAGGGGTAGAATCTGTTGTTATGAATTATTATAGGAATATAGATAAAGAAAAAATTCAATTCCATTTTTTGTGTGATGAAGATTCTACAGATATTCCATATGAAGAAATAGAAAAATTAGGGGGGAAAGTAATAGTAATTCCTCCATATCAAAAATTATTTGAATACCAAAAAGAATTATATAGAATTTTTAAAGAAAATAATTATAAGATTGTACATTCACATATAAGCACACTTTCAGTATTTCCTTTAAGAATAGCTAAAAAAGCAGATGTTCCGATTAGAATAGCACATAGTCATTCTACAAGTAATAAGAAAGAATGGAAGAGAAATTTAATAAAAAGCATATTAAGACCTTTTTCAAAAGTATATGCAAATCATTATTTTGCATGCTCAGAGCTATCAGGAAGATGGCTTTTTGGAGAAAAGGCATTTAAAAATGGCAAGATTAAGATCATTAATAATGCTATAGATTTAGAAAAATTTAAATTTAATAAAGAAAAAAGAAACGAAATAAGAAAAAAATTAAAGATAGATGAAGATACACTTCTAGTAGGTCATATTGGTAGATTTGTAACACAAAAAAATCATGAATTTTTGATAGATGTGTTTAATGAAATGATTAAAAAGAGAAAACAAGAAAATTTTAATTCAAAACTTATCTTAATAGGACAAGGAAAGTTGAAAGAGAAGATAATAGAAAAAATAAAAGAATTAGGCTTGCAAGATTATGTTATATTTACAGGGCAAATTAATAATGTTAGTGATTATTATAATGCAATGGATATATTTGTTCTTCCAAGTCTATATGAAGGCCTACCAGTTGTAGGAATAGAAGCACAGGCAAATGGACTTTTGTGTGAATTTTCTACAGATATGACAAAGGAAACTAAAGTATTAAATACTACAAGATTTATAAGCTTAAAAGAAACACCAGAAAATTGGGCCAAAATAATATTAGAAGACTATAATAATTTTAAAAGATTAGATGGTTTTGATGAGATGACAAAAAATAATTTTAATATTATTGAAGAAGCGAAGAAATTAGAAGAATATTATGCAGGAAAATGTAAAGAAAGTTCACTAAAGATAAGGAGAGGTTAATATTAATGAGGAAGATAACAATTAGGCCCCAAAAATTGATTTATACAGTAATATATGCAATAATATTTTTTGCACTTATAAAGCCAGACTCATTGGAACATTTAGGTTTTAAGTGGCTTGCAAATATATTAGTAGGAGTAGATATCTTATTAATTTTAGTTTTATCAATACTTATGCTTAGAGGAAAATTTAAAATGAGTAAGATGACAGGTTTAATATTCTTGTTTTTTGTATTCCGGATTTATTGTAACTGTGTTATATTCGAATAATTTATTTAGCTGGGTTAAAGTTGCAGGACCTGCAATAGCCATATGTTTATTAACAGATAAAGAAATGCAAAATAGCAATAATGTATATTTTGAAGGAATGTTTTGGATACTTGCAATATGCTATTTATTGAATTTATTTTCAATAATAATATATTATCCAGAAGGAATGTATAGATTAGAAAAAGTAGTTGGTGACTTGTACTTAATGGGATATGATAATAGTATGATATATAATTTATTACCATTATGTGGAGTTTCATTTATATTGTCATATAAGAAGTATGGAAAATTAATAACAAAATATTCTATTTTCGCACTTGCAATTACATTTATTTCAGAATTTTGGGTAATGAGTGCATCAGGGGTATTACAAATACTATTTTTTGTTATGTTATTATATATGCTTAGGAAAGAAAGTAAAATAATAACACCTATATTTATATTTTGGCTTTTTTTTATAATTAGTATAGCAATAAACATATTTAGCATTCAAAATGCTTTTTCATGGTTAATTGTTGATATATTAAATAAAGATCTAACATTAACAAGAAGAACTTTTTTATGGGAATATGCGATGCAAGTAATAGCAAAAAATCCAGTAATAGGAATAGGATTTGGAGAAAAAAATATAATGGGGATATACGAAAGAGAATATTCACACCCACATTCAATGCTACTAGATATATTGGTAAAAGGTGGGGTAGTACTTATGACAATATTTATATTGATATTACATAACTTTTCTAAAAAATTTAAAAAGTCTAAAAATATAATAATAAAAAATATAATTTTTTTAGTTATAGCAGTATTTTTAATAGGAGAGGTAGTAAACTCCGTTCAATATAAGGTATTTTTCTGGTCATTCTTAGTGCTTATTGAATATACAGAAAAAATAAAATATGAAAAAAGGATAGAACAAAAATGAAACAAAAATCATTAGTAAAAAATTCGTTTTATTATATAGTATATAGGCTTATAAATGTTATATATCCATTAATTACAATAACATATGTATCTAGAATATTAGAGCCAGAAGGTGTTGGAGCAATTTCTCTTGCACAAACAGTAGTGACATTTTTAGTTGCATGTGCATTGCTTCGGTATACCAAATTATGGTGTTCGAGAAATAAGCAAAATGAGTAAAGATAAAGAAAAATTAAGTACTATATTTAAAGAATTGTTTTTAATTAATTTCGCATCAACAACAATAATTGCATTATTATATTATTTAGCAATTACAGTTTTAAATATAAATAATAAACCATTGTATTATATAGAAGGAATAATATTGATTTTAAATATTTTTAATGTTGATTGGTTTTATCAAGGAATGGAAGAATTTAAATATATTACAATCAGAAGTGCCTTTATAAAAATACTTTCGATTATAGCAATATTTTTATTTATTAAAACAAAGAGCCATATATATGTATATGCTTTAATTTTTGCATTTGCATATGTAGGGAATTATACTTTAAATATAGTAAATTTAAGAAAATATATAAATTTCACTAATGTTAAAGCGAACAAGAAAAAACATCTAAAATCAATACTTGTACTAGCGGTTACTTACATATCAAATGAGATATATGTAACAGTAGATACACTAATGCTAGGTGTTATGAGTGGAGATTATCAAGTAGGACTTTATTCAAATGCGATGAAACTTATAAAAATATTAATTAATCTATTAACAGCAATAGGAGTTGCACTATTACCAAGAATAAGTTTTCTTAAATCAAAAAATGAAGAAGAAAAGTTAAAAAATATAATAAATAAAACAATACATATATTATTTTTTATAACAGTCCCAGCAGTAATAGGAATTATATTTATATCAAAAGAACTTATTGTAGTACTTTTTGGAGAGAAATTTGTAAATGCTCAATATATTCTAATAGCATTAGCACTTCTTATAGTACTTAGAACATTTTCAAATTTGTTCCTACAAATGTTAATAAGTAATCATAAAGATAAAAACACCTCAAAAGTATATTTTTATGGAATGGTGATGAACGTGATTTTAAATTATTTTATGATTAAAAAATATTTGGCAGTAGGGGCAGCAATATCTTCTGTTATAGCAGAAGGGTATATAATGATAATGCTTATGGTATCAGCAAAAAAAGATTTTAAATTTGAGCTAAAAAAAAGAATAATATTAAGTATTGTTATATCATCAATAATGATGCTAATATCAATGTGTATAATATATAGTTTAAATTTGAAAATGATTATAAAATTAGTAATTTCAATAATACTTGGAATAATTACATATATGGCTTCTAATATATTTATGAAGAATGAAATAATATTTGAAGGAATAAAAATTTTAAAGAGGGGGAAGTAAATTATGCTACTAACAGCAGAAAATAGAAAAAGAGTATTATCAATACCAGGAATGAGAATAATAACTAATGTATATGTTAATTTGATGAATACATTATTCTATAAGAAGGTATGTAGAAAATATAAATTTAATGAAATATTATTAAATTTAAAAGGGAAAGCTAATAAAAAAAGATGTTTTATAGTAGGGAGCGGACCTAGTCTTACAATAGAACAATTAAATATGATAAAAGACGAAGATAGTTTTGGAGCAAATAGAATATATAAGATTTTTCCTAAAACATTATGGAGACCTAAATATTATGTTATACAAGATCCATATGACCCAACTCCTAAAGAAAACTATGAAAGGTTAGATGTAGAAAACTTACTTGTATCAGATTATTATTGGAAAGAACATGGTATGCATAATAAACATGCAATATGTTACCATACAATAAGAACATTAAAACAAAGAAAAGAATTACCTTTTTCTGAAAATATAGATAAATATGTTCAAGTTGCAGGAACAGTTACATATACAATGATACAACTAGCAGCATATTTAGGATATAAGGAAATATACTTGATAGGGATGGATCATAATTATGATAAAATAACTAATGATAAAGGTGAGGTTATAAAGAAAAGCAACATAAAAAATCATGTCTTTGAAGATGAAAAACCAAAAGAAGTATCAGCAAATATTTCATACATGGAAGATGCATATAGATCGGCGAAAAAGTATTGTGATGAACACAATATAAAAATATATAATGCAACATTAGGTGGAAAACTAGAAGTGTTTGAAAGAAAGAATTTTTATGAGATATTTAAGGAGGAAGAAAAATAAATGAAAATACTTGCAGTGATACCCGCAAGAGCAGGATCAAAAGGAATACCGAATAAAAATATAAGAATAATAAATGGAAATCCATTAATATATTATTCAATTAAAAATGCTATGAATTCGAAATATATAACAGATATAGTAGTTACTACAGATTCAGAACACGTAAAAATGATAGCAAAACAAATGAAGGTAAATGTAAAAGAAAGAGATACTAAATTATGTGGAGATGATGTAACACTCGATTCTGTAATTTATGATGCAATACCGAAAGAAGAAAAATGGGATTATATAGTTACAATGCAACCTACATCACCAACATTAAAAGTAGAAACATTAGACAATGCAATAGAATATGCAATAGATAATAAATTAGATACAGTAATATCAGCTATAAATGAACCACATCTATCTTGGAAAGAAGAAAATGGTAAAAAAGTTCCAAATTATAAAGAAAGATTAAATAGACAATACTTGCCAGCAAATTATATGGAAACAGGTGCATTTGTTATAGCGAAAGCAAATATAGTTACAGCAAAAACAAGAATAGGTAAAAAAGTAGATGTATATGAGGTGTCAAAAGAAGAATCAATAGATATTGATAATTTTGAACAATTATACTTAATAGAAAAAATATTAAAAAAAGAAAAAGTAGCAATATATGTTAATGGAAATAATAAAAGAGGCGTAGGGCATATATATAGAGCACTTGAAATTGCAGATGAATTTTATGTGAAACCAGATATATATTTTGATAGTAATCAAACAGATAAAAAAATATTTGGAACAACAACACATAAATTAATACCAGTACATGGAATAGCAGAATTATTTGAAAAATGCAAAAAAGAAAAATATACAATATTTATAAATGATATATTAACAACATCAATAGACTATATGATAGGTTTAAGAACAGTATTACCAGATGCTAAAATAGTTAATTTTGAAGATGATGGAGAAGGAATATTAAAAGCAGATTTAGTATTTAACGCATTATATAGCAAAACAGACTTAAAACATGTTTATGCAGGAGAAAAATACTATATATCAGCAAAAACATTTATGTTCTACAATCCTATAGAAATAAAAGAAAAAGTTAAAAATGTGTTTATATCATTCGGGGGAGCAGATCCACAAAATTATTCAGATAGATTATTAAAAATAATATCAAAAGATGAATATAATAAATATAATTTCTGTATTGTATTAGGAAGAGCAAAATACAATGTAGAAAAACTATTAGAATATAATAAATATAAGAATATAGAAGTATTATATGATATATCTAATATGCCAGAATTAATGAGTAAATGTGATATAGGAGTTACATCTAGAGGAAGAACAGGATATGAGCTTGCAATGCTCGGAATACCATCAATAGCAATGGCACAAAATCACAGGGAAGAAAAACATGGGTTCGTATGTGACGAAAATGGATTTAATTATATAGGACTTAATCCATCAGATGAAGTGATAGAAGCAAACTTAAGAATGTATTTAACAATGAGTAAAGAAAAAAGGGAAGAATATCAAAAAGAATTATTAAGCCATGATTTAAGGAATGGAAGAAAAAGAGTTATGGACTTAATACATAGAATATGATATAATTTTTGTATAGAAACGGGGGTAAAAATGAAGAAAAATAAACCATATTTAATAGCTGAAATAGGAGTTAACTTTTATGATA
The DNA here is from genome assembly GCA_963542845.1 of uncultured Eubacteriales bacterium. Taxonomy (GTDB): domain Bacteria; phylum Bacillota; class Clostridia; order TANB77; family CAG-508; genus JABCPO02. The sequence continues at coordinate 123,816 of CAUTZA010000001.1, forward strand.
CAGCAAAAGCTTTAGGAATAACACCTTTAGAAGCTGCAAAAAAATATATAGATGGAGCAAAAGAAGCGGGGATAGACTGTGCTAAGTTTCAATCATATAAAGCAAAAACAATAGTTTCAAAAAATTCACCAGCATATTGGGATACAACAAAAGAACCAACTAAAACGCAATATGAATTATTTTTAAAACATGATGGATTTAATGAAGCAGACTACAGAGAATTATGCGAATATACACATTCAAAAGGAATGGATTTTACATCAACTCCATTTGACTATGAATCAGCAGATTACCTATACGAATTAGTAGATTTTTACAAGGTTTCATCATCAGACTTATCTAATTTACCATTTATAAAACATATAGCATTAAAAGGAAAACCAATGGTAATATCAGTAGGAGCGGCATATTTATCAGAAGTTGATGAAGCTATAAGAACTATAAAAGAAGCAGGAAATAATGATATAACAATATTACATTGTGTATTATCATACCCAACAGCACCTGAAAATGCTAACTTAAGAATAATTGAAACTTTAAAGAAAACATTCCCGGATGTTAAAGTTGGATTTAGTGATCATGTTGCACCAGATGAAACAATGATGACACTAGCAACAGCATATTTAATGGGAGCAGAAGTTATAGAAAAACACTTCACATTAGATAAAACATTAAAAGGAAACGATCACTACCATTCAGGAGATATTGAAGACTTTAAAAAAGCAATAAATAACTTTAAATGGATAGATTCAGTTTTAGGAAGTGGAGAAAAAACAGTTTTAGAATGTGAACAAGTTCCAAGAAGAGAAGCAAGAAGATCATTAGTTTTAACTAGAGATATAAAAGAAGGCGAAATTATAAACAAAGAAGATTTAATGCCAAAAAGACCAGGAACAGGTATATCACCTAAATTTGCTGATATAGTAATAGGAAGAAAAGCTAAAAAAGATTTAGAAGAAGATACTATATTAACATGGGATATGATATAATTTTTAAATGAAAATAATATATAAACGATTAAAAGTCTAGAAGCTAAAACAAAAGCTGTTTAGACTTTTAATCATATATATAAGCAAAGGAGATAAAAAATAAGATTTAATAATAAAAAAGAAAAAATAACAAAATTAATATTAGTAATACTAGGATGTATAACTATATTTTGTTTCTCAGAATTTTCAGCAATGGATTCAAGCAAACAAAGCAAAGGATTAACATATAATGTAATAAAACTTTTAAATGGAAATAAGTTAAGTGAAAGAGAGCTAGAAAAGCTAACAAAAAAAATAAATCCATTAATAAGAAAAATAGCACATTTTAGTATATATATGATACTTGCAATATTCACATATATGTTTATAGAAGAATTGAATATTAAAAGTAAGAGTGAAAAAGAAAGATTAAGAACAAATATATTATATACATGTATATTTTGCATTATATATGCAGTATTTGACGAGATACATCAAATATATGTACCAGGAAGAACAGGGAAGGTAATTGATGTTATAATAGATACCCTAGGTTCATGTATGGGAATAGCAATATTATTGCTAAATAATTTTATAAAAAAAGGCTGCAAAAAGCCTTGATTTCATTGACACAAAAGAAGGTATATGGTATTATATAATAGCATGTAAAATGCACACATCGTTTTATGATACAAGATGCTTCTAAAATGTATCAAAACCTTTAGCATAGGTAAAAATGCTATATTCAAATGGAGGTGTAAAGAATGGCAGCAAAAGGACCAAGAGAAAACATAACATTAGAATGTACTGAATGTAAACGTAGAAACTACATTACAAGTAAAAACAAAAGACATAACACAGAAAGATTAGAAATAGTTAAATTTTGTAAATACTGTAATAAGAGAACAGTACATAAAGAAACAAAATAGCTAGTAGGCCTTAGGAGGGAAAGATGGCTAAAAAGAAAAATGACAAAAAAGCAATAGAAAAAAACAAATCAGATGTTGCAAATATAGGAAATGAACTTAAAAAAGTATCATGGCCAAAAGCAAGTGAATTATCAAAAGCAACAGCATCAGTTGTTTTCTTAGTAGTAATTGTAGCTTTAATAATATTTTTATCTGACTCATTATTTTCTTTAGGACTTAAAAAAATAACTCAACCTATAATTGAAAAACAAAAGAAAGAACAAAATATAGGAACTGAAAGTACTACAAGTAAAACAGAAACAAAGAGTGAAAAAACTGAAGAAAACAAAACAGAAGAAAATAAGAAAGAAGAAACAAAAACAGAAGAAAATAAAGAAAACAAAGAACAACAATAAAAAATAGAACATAAATTTTAAGGAAAAGGAGGCAAGGAATGTCTCAAAAACAAAAAAATGACTATAGTTCAGAACCATTATGGTATGTTGTACATACTTATTCAGGGTATGAAAATAAAGTAAAGACAGACTTAGAAAAAACTCTACAAAACAGAGACCTTCAAGACTATATATTTAAAATTGTTATACCAATGGAAGAACAAATTGAAATTAAAAAAGGTAAAACAAAGAAAAACTTAAGAAAAGTATTTCCAGGATATGTACTAATAAAAATGATAGTAACAGAAGAAACATGGTATATCGTAAGAAATACTACTGGGGTTACAGGGTTTGTTGGAGCAGGTACAAAACCAATTCCACTTACAACTGAAGAAATAAGAAAGATGGGAATAGACGATTCTGTAATAGAAGTAGACTATGAAGTTGGAGACACTGTAGAAGTATTATCACAACCATTAGAAGGATATACTGGACAAGTTGAAGAAATAAACAAGGATAAAGGAAAAGTTAGAGTTTTAATAACAATGTTTGGAAGAGAAACATCTGTAGAATTAGACTTTGCTAATATTCAAAAGGCAAGCAAATAATATAGGAGGAAACTAAAATGGCAGCAGGAAAAGAAATAATACAACAAGTTAAATTACAAATAGACGCTGGGAAAGCAACAACAGCTCCACCAGTAGGGCCAGCATTAGGGTCAACAGGTATAAACATAATGCAATTCGTAAAAGATTTTAATGAAAAGACAGCAAGTCAAGCAGGAATGAAGATTCCAGTTGTTGTAAGTATATACAAAGATAAATCTTTTACATATATAACTAAAGTTCCACCAATGGCAAACTTAATTAAAAAAGAATTAAATATACCAAAGGGATCAGGAAAACCTAACAAGGATAAAGTTGCTAAAATGACTAAAGAACAAGTTAAAAAAGTAGCAGAATTAAAAATGCCAGACTTAAATGCAAATTCAATAGAAGCAGCAATGACAATTGTTGAAGGAACAGCAAAATCAATGGGAATAGTAGTAGTTGACTAGTTAACTATTATAATTTTAAAATAATAAAAAAAGTATAAAAAGTAAAAGAAATATAAAAATATTAAAATAACAATAATAAATAAAAATATTAAATAAGTGGGAGGTATATACCGATTGTACCACAAGGAGGAAAAATGAAAAAATCAAAAGCAGCAAAAATAGCAGCAGAAATAGTAGATAAAAACAAATTATACACAGTAGAAGAAGCATTTGAATTAGTAGAAAAATTACCAAAAAGAAAATTCGATGAAACTGTTGAATTACACGTAAGATTAGGTGTAGATTCAAGAAATGCAGATCAACAAGTAAGAGGGACTGTAGTACTTCCAAACGGAACAGGTAAAACAGTTAGAGTACTTGTTATAGCAAAAGGTGATAAAGCTAAAGAAGCGATGGATGCAGGAGCAGACTTTGTTGGAGCAGAAGAAATGATTACAAAAATTCAAAACGAAAACTGGTTTGAATATGATGTAATAGTAACAACACCAGATATGATGGGTGTAATTGGTAGAATAGGTAAAGTATTAGGACCTAAAGGATTAATGCCAAACCCTAAATCTGGAACAATAACAATGGATGTTAAAAAAGCAGTTCAAGATATTAAAGCAGGTAAGGTAGAATATAGATTAGATAAAACAAATATAACTCACCTTGCAATAGGAAAAGTATCATTTGGACCAGAAAAATTAAAAGAAAACTATACTGCAATAATGGATGCTTTAGTAAAAGCAAAACCAGCAGCAGCAAAAGGACAATACATAAAAGGTATTGCAATAACAACAACAATGGGACCTGGAATAAAGGTTGCAAATTAATTTAAAAAATAGTATAATACTAAATGTAAATAGTTACCGAAGACAATAGGCGTATAAGTCCTATCGAGGGAAAAACTAAAATATAATGTATGTTATAATTATAGTCTTTGCCCCGTCTTTGGCAAAGGCTATTTTAATATATATGGAGGTGCAGAAAATTGGCTAACGAAAAAATAATAGAACTAAAAAAACAAGAAGTAACAAAATTAGCTGAAAGATTCAAAAAAGCCAACATAATATTATTAGCAGATTACAGAGGAATAAACGCAGAAGACGTAACTAAATTAAGAAAAAATTTAGGAAACGTAGAAGCAGAATACTCAGTTATAAAAAATAATATTATAAGAAGAGCTTTTGAAGAAATGGGAATCAAAGATTTCGAATCAGAATTAGTTGGTCCTACAGCTGTTATAACTTGTGAAAGCGATTATTTAGCTACTTCAAAAGTAATATATAATTTCATAAAAGAAAATGATTACTATACACTAAAAGCAGGAATGATAGAAGGAGAAGTTAAAACAAAAGAAGAAATATTCACACTTGCACAACTTCCTTCAAGAGAAGAATTACTATCAAAACTTGCTGGAGTATTGCTTGCTAATATATCAAAACTTGCAGTTGCACTTGATCAAGTTAAACAACAAAAAGAATCAGGAGTAGAACCACAAGTTAAAGAAGAAAAAGCAGAAGCAGTAGAAGAAGTTAAAGCTGAAGAAGTTAAAGAAGAAAAAACAGAACAAGAATAATTAATATACAAAAAACAAAACAAAGAATAAAAATATAAATAAAAAAAGGAGAATAAAAATGGCAAATATAGAAAAAATGTTAGAAGAAATAGAAAAAATGACAGTTATAGAATTAGCTGACTTAGTTAAAGCTATAGAAGAAAAATTTGGAGTATCTGCAGCAGCAGTAGCAGCACCAGCAGCAGCTGGAGAAACAGCTGGAGCAGCTGAAAAATCAGAATTCGACGTAGAATTAACATCAGTAGGTGGAGCTAAGATCGAAGTTATGAAAGTTGTTAAAACAGTTTCAGGATTAGGATTAAAAGAAGCTAAAGAATTAGTAGACGGAGCACCAAAAATAGTTAAAGCTGGAGTAGCTAAAGACGAAGCTGAAGAAATTAAGAAACAATTAGAAGCAGCAGGAGCTACAGTAACTTTAAAATAATTTTGAAGTTAAATATATTAAAAAATAATATGTATATGTAATTATAATTAGAAAACAAAAGTTAAATATTTTAAAATTTAATGTTGACTTATGAATTAATTATAATTATAATATACATATGCGACTATGGCGGAATTGGTAGACGCGCCAGACTTAGAATCTGGTGTTTAGGCGTGGAGGTTCGAGTCCTCTTAGTCGCACCACTAAATACAAAAAGAGCTAGTAATGTAAGAATGTTTATATTACTAGCTTTTTTTGTATATATTAAAATAAGGCTAAAATATTAAAAAATAGTAAGAAGTTGTTACAAATATATCACTTTAAACCTCTTTAATATATATTTAAAATATGAAATTGTATTAAAGAGAGGGAACAAATGAAAATATTTAAAAAGATAACTATAGTAAGTATATTACTAATAATTATGCTTACATACACACAAACATGGGTATTTGCAGCAGAGTCAGAATTAACTCTAACTCCAAAGCCAGAAACAAATAATATACACCTTAAATGGACAGGACCACAAAATAGTTCATATAAGGTATACCAAAAAAAGCCTGGAGCTACACAGTTTGAAACAATTGGACTTACTGACTTTAGTGCAGATGCAATAGATGAAGAGGTTAAAGTACTTAATATATATCCTCAAGAAGGGAATTCAAGTGCTGCACTATTGCCGGGTGCTACTCCAGAGGCTGTAGCAGAAATTTTTAAAGAACTACCTAAAGTAGAAGTAACATATTTAGATGGAACAAGAGAAACGATACAAAAGTCTGCTCTTTTGAAAGTATGGATGGAAGGACGGAACAGTAAAAGAAGGAGAAAATGTAACAAATTTTAGAGCATATGGAAAAAATCCAGTAACAGGAAGACAAATAATTAAGGTTAAGCATGTATCAGTTAGAGAGTTTGAAGCAAATCCTAGTATGATATGGGATTATGATGTAATGATGCATGGAACATGGGATTCTAATGCTTGTAATGTTTTAAATGACAATGCTATAAACGAGATCTCAAGATATATTGATGCAGGGAAAGGTGTTCTTGGAGGACATGATACAATAGGTTTTAGGATGGGAACAACTTTAGGATTATCTAAAATTGCCGATAAATTTAATATTAAAAGAGGATATTGGCAAGGAATTAATATAAGTGGATATGACTATAATAAGACATGGGGATATATATCACCAAAAGTAAAATTAAATAAAAAAGGATTTTTAACACAGTTTCCGTGGGAATTAGGTCCGATTGGAACAATTTTGACAGTACCACAAACACATACAACATCAAATGCAGCAAAACGGGAATGTATGGATGGAACTTACAGAAGGAAATTATTGGGATGAATTTAGTGAAATAAAAAATGATGAACAGGCAAGAAGAGAGTTGCCACAAGATATGAATTTAAAATATTACCTAACAACATGGAATAATACAGCAATGATACAAACAGGGCATAGTGGAGGGCAATCTACAGAAGATGAAAGAAAAGTACTTGCAAATACACTATTTTACCTTAAACAATTAACTAAAAAGACAGAAATACTAGATAACTCAGCAAGAGATATAGCAAATCCAAATAAGCCTGTAAATATTACAACAGCAGTAAATGAAGATAATACAACAAATATTAAATTTAGAAGACCAGAAGATAATGGAAGTACATATGAATACTATGTAAAAGGGCTAGATGGAGCAAGAGAATTCACAAGTGACACTAAGAGTGCAACAATAACAACAGGAGTTAAGAAGTATAAGTATCAAG
>CAUTZA010000002.1:0-124686 GCA_963542845.1 uncultured Eubacteriales bacterium
TAAATACTTCTGTATTTACTTTCTTTCCATTATCAATATTATTTTCTTCTGTTTGAAGTGGCATTACTGGTTCATACATTATACCATCATAATCAAATGTTGCATCAAATAATATTGCATAATTCTTACTATTTGAAACTCCACCAATTTCTTGTAATTCTCTTGTATTGAAACCTACGTCATGGATATCAAATCCACCCCAGTTACCATTTTCATCAGTTATTATTGGGTTAGCAGTTATATCTACTAATTCTCCTGTATCTCTTCTATATACTCTAGCAACTTCTTTTCTTATTATTCTCTTAACTGATTTGTTAGCATTTAATTCTACGAAGTTTCTATGTATTCTTACTCTAACACCTGCAATACCTTTTTCACTACCTTTATCAAGTAGGTTGTTGTATCCAGTATGTTTCTTATTATCTTTAATAGTATCTTCCCAAACTATACCACCTATTGGTAATCTTAATTGAGTATCTCTTGGTTTTCTTGGTGCGTTTGGTACTGGTTCAGTTATACTATCTAATTGATCAAATTCTATTTCTAGAGCTACTTCTTCTCCCCATCTTGCTGCACCAGATTCTAATACTGTAACTGTTTGCATCTTAATGTTATATCTAATTTGATAATCTAATGATACATTTTCATTAGCAAATTCTGGAAGTCTTGTTCCAAATTGTTCATTATAGTTACCTTGTCCTGCTGTTTGTGGTAATGGAATTGTTCCTCCTGGTGTTGTAACACTTCCTGCTCCACCTAATGAATAATATCTACCAAACATATTACCATTTAGGAATGGCATATAGTTTCTTAATTGGTTAAATATTGGTGCACCTGTTGATAATACTGCTCCTGGTGAATAGTTAACTGTTTGTCCACCTTGACCTGGTGTAACGTCATATTTTTCTTTTGTAGTATTTTTCATATTACCAATTTTTACTGCAGTAACTATATCACCATATTGTGCTACACCTCTAGTTATTTCTGCAATATTATATGTACCAACTATCTTAGTATATTCTGTACCTTGTACCATATATCCAAACACAAATCTTGCTTTAGCAATCTTTCTAAGTGCTGGATCATAGTCTACTGCAATGTAGAAGTCTTCATCTGGTTCTGGATATGCAGTTTTTTCTAAAGTTCCTTTTTTAGTTATGAAACTCCAAGATTTAACATATGAGTAGTTAGCATCTTGTTTTTGAGTTCCAAATCTATCTGGATCTATCTTATCTTTGTAACTATTACCATTTGGATCTACTTTGTTTGGATCCTTAGCTTGTGTATAGTTTGTTCCATTTTCATATACACCAAATAATTGTATTTCTGTAATATCTGATAATAATTTACCTTCATTAGCATTTTCTCTAACCTTATTCTTTAATTCATGTTTAAAGTATTTTAATTTGTATGGTCCTACTAACCATTTTTGTGAGTTTTTATCAAATTTAACCTTTGATACTTCTTGTAGGCTCTTTCCTACTTGTGCTGATTCTATCTTAGGTTGATATTGAATCTTAGGGTTTGGAGCAAGTTGTCCATTACTATTTGGCACTTCTCTATCCTTGTGGAAATTCTTAGGTAATATATATCTAATTTGTGGTTCTACCTTAGAATTTACAACCTTAGCACTATTTCCATCTGTATTCCAGTTTTCAATATCTCTCGGATTCTTATTATTCCATTCAGTAAACTTATCTTGATATTCTTGATATTGTTTTACGAATTCTGCAAGTCTTTTTGCTTCTGATGGGTTAATAGTTGTTCTTTTTGCTGCTTTTTGTTTGTTGTACTCTGGTGTGTTACCGTTTGGATTTTGTACGTGATCTACTTCATTAGATTGCCAAGCTGCAAATTGTTGTGAATCTACACCTCTTTGCCCTGTATTTTTAGTATCTGTTTGAACACTCTTTGTATAATTTTCATTACCCCAAATACTTGTATATTGTTGTGCCATCATTGCTGGGAATGACCAATATTTTGCTTTAACTTTTGATGCTGACATTTGATGTCCACCAGTTATATCCTCATCAAGCCCATCATGTTCTTCATCTGTTTCATTTATTTCTCTTTTTTTATTAGTAATTTTAAAATCTGTTCCACCTTTAATTGCTTCCTTTACATCTTGACCACCAGTATACACACTACTCCATGGCTTTGGTGATGAACCTGGAGCTTGGAATATAGATCTACCATTAAATATATCATTTAATGCATCCTTGTCATTTTGTTCCTTTTGTCTCCATGCAGAACTTACAACTCCTTCATCTGCTCTTACTATAGGTGTTGGTACTGCTAATCCTGGACTATTTCCAACGTTTAATCCTTCTGGATTCTTACCTGTTATAGCTGAAGCTTCTCCAAGTCCTAAACCTGAGAAGTAGTTAGTTGCTCCTAATTCTCTTCTAAAGTCTGGTTGATCTACAGTAGTAGTTACGCTTTTCTTTTCTGTAGTTTCTCCACCTTGTTTCTTTTGAGATACTTCCGCTTTCATTTTGTCAAATATTTTTCCGTCTTTAAATACGTATTTTTCTAATACTTTACCTGCTGGTACTTTGCTTAAACCACCTTTGAACATTTCTGCGCTTATTTGTGATCCTGAAGGTAATCTTAATCCTTCATAAAAACATAGTATACCTGCATATGGGTTAAGTAATTGGCTCGCAAAGTTTACACCTTCTGTGTTAGCTTTTGCATCTGGTCCAAGTAAATTTCTCATAGCTTCACCACTATTATCCCAGAAATATCCTTCTGGTAAGAAGTTTTTGTGGTTGTCTATTACTGGACCTTCATATTTAGAATATTTATTATTATCTACATATGCATTTTCTATTCCTTTGTTATGTAGATATCTAGCATTTTCTGTATAATATGAATTTGCTATACTTTGTGAATTTTCATACACTTTCATGTAATTTTGTAGTGTTTCACCTGACTCTTTTGTTATAGCATTTTGTAATGCTTTCCCTTTTTCAAAACTTGCTGGAAGAGTACTACTCTTTGCGTAGATACTCTTGTTCAGCATAGGAGCTATTAACATAAGAACAACTGTAACTAAAGCTATACTAAAGTATATAATTATTTCACTATCCTTTATAGCTTTGTTTTTCTTATTATTCTTTATCATTAGCTTCCTCCTTTCTTTCTTTTTCATCTAATTTTTCATCTTTTGTATTTTCTTCTTTTTTAAACATTTTTATTATTTTTTCTCTAAGCAATGATAATGTTCCTGCTATTGCTGCTATTATTGCTATCATGATTAATGTATAATCTCTGTTTATTATTACATCTAATGCTACATTATCATTTTCGTTTGTAGAATTATTTCCTTCTACTGAGTTTATATCTTTAACACCAAGATTGTTACTTGTTTCTAATATTTCAAATCTATTTGATAATACCTTGTTCATAACCTTATCCATAGTTGTTTCTACAGTTACTGTTATTTCTTTTTCTTCTCCTGGTTTTAATTCTATATTTTCTAATTCTCTTGTTACTGCTAGCTCACCTGTTTCTTGTTTCCAGCTTGCTGTTAGTATTTTTTCTTCGTTATTCTTGTATGCACCAATCTTAACTATCTTACCTGGTACATTTCCTTCATTTTTAGCAATTAATTTGTAATCAACTTCAACTTTTGCATTTCCTGATGTAAATGGTGATACTTTAAATTTATTAACAGTTGCTTCTACATCTTTTGCTGTTATTTCGTCTTTCTTATCTCCGTTTACTACTCTTAGTTTTGTTATTTCACCTTTAAGTGCCATATCAAAGTTTTTATTATTTACAAGTCCTAAGTTTTCGTCTGACTTACTTTGGAAGTTAATCTTTATTGCATCAGATACTGCAACTTGTTTTGTTTGTTCTTGTCTATTTACTCCGATTGCATCAGATACTTTTGTATCTTCTACATTATTTTTCTTATATACTGTTGGTGAGTATTTTTTATCTTCAAATTCGAACATTACTGAATATTCTCCATTTGGTACTTCACTAAATGTATATTTACCTGTTTCATCTGTTAGAACTGTTTTTACAACTCTATTCTTATTGTTTTCAACAAGTTTTGCTACTATATTTGCAAGTGGTCTTTCACCTTCATCATATATACCATTTTTGTTTATATCATCCCATGCTTTTCCACTTATTTCATAATTTCTTACAAGTTTTTGTTCTTCTTGTCTTGTTTCTGCTATTCCTAAAGATTTCATTTCTTCATCTGTAAGTTTTAACTTACCTTGTCTTACTAAATCTTCTTTTCTTATTGTATCGCTATTCTTTTCTACAATTTGTGTTATTGGATTTGTTTCCATAACTTTTTGTCCTGCCTCATTATATAATTCGGCATTTGCAGATATACTTACTCTATCTACTCCGTTGTTTTTTCCTAGTTCAACCTGTACTTTTATTTCTTGTACTTCGTTTGGATTTAATGTAAGTTCTTTTGTAACTGTTTTTATTGCTCCAGTTTCTGATAATATTCTTGATCCTTCTGGTGCATTAAATACAAATTTTGTATATGTTTCTGCTGTTCCTTCATTTTTAAGCTTGTATGTATATTCTAAAACTTCGTTTTCTTCTACATATGTTTTGTTCTTATTAACATTTTGTTCCATAGTTATTACTGGTTTTACAATATATCCTGTATATTCTTTTTGATCAATCAGTTCTGATTTATCATTAAGTATTTCAGCTTTTAATGTTATTGGTGTGTAATTCTTTCCTTGTGGTATTGAAGTTACTTTTGTTTTTACATCAAACATTCTTGCTCTACTTAAGTCAATATTTGATAGTTCATATTCTCTATCACTTATTTTTACTATATTTTCATTTGCATCTTTTTGAATATCTTGTATTTGTAGATTTGCTGAAGTTGTTAATCTTACTTTAACATTGTTCATCTTAGTATCTACTAAGAAATTTCTGTCTGCAACAATTTCAAATAATGGTTCTGAATTTTCTTTGTATTTATCGATCCCCTTCATATCTTCTTCTTTTGTTGTTCCTCTTGGGTTTACTTCAACAACTAAATCTTTAACTGCTACTTCAACTTTTTCTGCTCTTGTTTCTTTTACTACATTTGTTCCTTCTGCTCTTGTTCTTACTTTTAGTTCAATACTTCCAGTTCCAACTGCTTTAAAAGTTATTCTTACTTGTTTTTTATCACCTGCTTCTATATCTTCCATATAGAATCTTATACTTCCATCCGCATTTCTTGAGAATGGTATTTCTTTTTCTGGTGTTTCTATTTTTACAAGTTCAAATCCTGCTGGTGCTTCAATATAGTTTTCTACATTTTTAGCTGTTAATGTTTTAGCTTCGTTTTTAACTTCATATGTATATCTTATTTCTTTACCTTGTTCTACTTTTTTAACTTCTGGTGCTATTTTTCCTTCTAATGATACCCCTTCACCTGTAGTTAGTCTTATCATGTCTGACCATGATGTATATTGTTCTACACCTTTTGCTGTATTTACATCAAATATTACTTGGTCTGTACCTACTGCACTCTTGTTATAGTCTATGTTTCCTGGTAATTCTAGGTTTAAGTTAAACTTATTAACTTGTCCTGGTTTTATACTTTCTTTAAATACAATCATATATGATTTAACTTTTGCTAAATTACTTGGTGTAGTTGTCCATGCATTTTGTGGATTATTTAAATCAACATTTGCATTTACATTTTCTGAGTAGTATACATCATATGCTGTATTTGTATTATCTACTTTAGTTATTCCAGATGCTAATGTTATATTTAAGTTATTTTCCAAACTATTTCCCGTTTCTAGATTTAGAACTCCTTCAACTGGAAGTCTTCCTAAAAGTTTTGCATTTGGAAGTTCAGTGTTTAAGTTATTTATCATAAGAACTTGTTTTGCAATTGTTCTTGCTTTATCACCTGCTCTTAAGATTGCATCCTTATTCCCTTGTTTTATTGTTACTATTTCTGATCCTGTATCGCTATATCCCTTATATCTATTTGCAACAACTAATCCTTCTGGAGAAGCTATTTTGCCTTTAGTTATAGCAACACCATTTCCAAATCTTCTAAATGCTTCATTTTGATTTCCTAGCATAAAATCTACTTTTTGTTCATATGTAGTTGCATTAACATTTGAGTATATTAGATCATATTGGATCTCCTGCATTGGTGTTTCTTCGTCTACAGTAATATCTGTATTTACTACTAAGTTTGTACCATTTGTTAAGTGTCCATTATTAACTGATTTTTGAACTCCTGACACTAGCACTCTTATTATCTTTTTACCATCTCTTACATATGTTGAAACATTTTCTATTTTCAATCCTTCACCATATAGTATATTAGTATCTTTTATCTTAATATCTCTAACTGCATTTGGAAGAACTATTTCATATACAGATGTTCCATATATATCTGATTCTTCTTTATTATTATTAAGTTCTACTACAAATTCAACATCATTATTTTCAACAACTGAATATAGTTCTTGTTTATTTGTTCTTAAAGTTGCTTTTGTCTTAGTATTTAATAATTCAACAGAAGATATAGCATCAGCTATTTTAACTTTTTCTTCTTTACCATTATTGTTTACTACAACATTAACTTCTTTATCAAAACTTAGCTTATTTAAATCCTTTAAAATGTTGATTGGGTATCTAGAATTAGTTATTTTTCTAGTTTCTTTAATTATTATATTACCTTCTTTAACAATCTTAGAAGATCTATATCCTATAGTCTTAACATCATCCTTAAGATCTACTACAAATTGTTCTGCTTCTAATTTAGAGCTTGCATCGATTGTCGCAATTGTTTGTCCTTTTTCATTTACAAGTTCTAATTTACCATCTTTGCCAAGAATATTTTCAAATTCTTGTTTACTTACTTTAACTGTCTTGTATGACATTCCATTTTCATAATTTTGCTTATTATCATTATAGTATGGAAGATTGTCATTTATTTCTAGTATTCCATTAATATTAGCTATACTAGTATTAATATTCAGCTTATTGTTAAATTCTATTTCTGTTTTTTCATCAGATATACTATTCATATATAGCTTACCTTTAGACATTGACACCTTATCTATTTCATAACTTGCAGATATTAGAGAACCTAATGGTTTAGAAAGATTTGCACTTCCTGTATATTCTGCTGAATATGCATTATTTGAATTTAATAGTTTTTCTTGTGCCTTAATGTTTAGTGCAATATTATATGCATCTTTAACATTTTGTACGTTTTCATAAACGCTAGTAACTAATAATTTAGTTGTTCCATTTCCTTTAGCATATGTCTTATCTTCTGACATCTTGTTAAATATATCAACATTTAAGGTTCCATCTAAATTATTATACTTAACATCTTCTTCTTTTTGATCTAAAGCTAATTCTTCATTAACACCTTTAGTAGATAATAATGAAACATTAACCTTGTCTGGAAGTTTACCTTCTAAACTTGGTTGTATAGATGATACTGTTAATTTTTCTATTGGTAAGTTCTTAGTTGTAGCTCCATTTTTAACTTCTACCATTGTTTGGATAACAACATTATTACCATTTTCAGTATTTGTCTTAACATATTTAATTATTTCTGCCTTAACTTCAGGTTTTCTTTCTTCTACCCATTCAATTTTTAAAGCTATATCTTTAAGTACTTCTTCAACGTTTCCTTCTGGTGAAACATATGTAGCTTTAAATTTAGCTGTTAAATTATTTGACAATATTTCTTTTGATATATTTCCTTCATATACATATTTTAAAGGTAATTCGAAATTAACTGTAGTTCCTGAAAATCTATTTAATGTAATTGTATTTCCTTCTACCTTTTCTATTACAGAATTGTTATTTGGATTTTCAATACTAAATACTCTTGAATTTAATCCTACAATTTCAATTTCTCCTTTTTGTATATATCCTTCTCTTCTCATACTAATAGTACCTACTATTTTCTGATCAGCTTTAGATACATCTGCAACTATACTCTTTGCCTTTTGTCCATTATTTACAAGCAATATATTTGCATCTACATCTTTAACATTTGTATGTGATTCTACATCCAATTCTTGGCTTGCATATACAAATGCATTTTTAGCAACATACAAAGTATTTGTTGAACACATTACAAATACTAATGCTCCTGCTACTGTTTTTCTTAAAAACTTTCTTCTTTTCATGTAGTCTTACTCCTCTCTCCTACTTTTAAGTAAAATTTGTTATACACATATATTGCCATAAGTCGAATTATTGTGCAATACACATATTACAAGCACTTTTCACTTAATTTTTAATCATTTTAGTCAAAACACTTAGGGATTAACACTTTTCGCCAAAAAACGCGAAAAATATACAAAATTTATGTCAATATATATTTATTCCAAAATATTTTTCAAATACTATTGGGGTACAAATATATTTTTTCAAATTAATTTCAAAAATTCTCAAAAAATATTATGATTAATTTCAAAAAATATATTTCAAAACCTCATGAATTCTAAAAGCTAATTAAAAATTGTTATTTAAAAATTTAAAAATAACATTTAAAAATTGCTTTAATAATCATTATTTCAAAAGTATTCTCTTTATCTTGTGTAATTAGTTATCATATATACCGAAAATCTTAAATTTTGTATATTTATCATTTGTGTAACAAATATTACAATTTTTACATTTCAAAAATTGTTACATTCTTGTAATATTATAGCACATTTTTTGTTCTCAGAAAAGAGTTTTACATAATTATTTTAAATAATTTGAATATTTTACATAACTTTATCTTAACTATTATAGAATATAAAAACACACAATATTCATATATTGATATTGTGTGTTTTTATTCCTTGTTATTTCTTTATATTTATCCTTTTATCTTAAACTATAATATATATTCCCCTTCTTTTACATCTTGAGTATTTTCCTTTATGTGTGTAACATTCATTCCAAAGTATTCTTGCATTATCTTTAATACTACTTCTGATGTATGAAATCCAACAACACCATTTTCTATTACTGTAACAATTCCAATTTCTGGATCATCATATGGAGCAAACCCTACAAATAGTCCATCTGTCCTTGTATCTGACACTTCTGCAGATCCTGTTTTTCCTCCAACTTCTATGTTAAAGTTTTTAAATACACTATATGCTGTTCCTCCGGCGTTCTCCTGTAACTGCCCTCATTCCTTCTAAAACAGCCTTTATATGCCCTTTATCAAATTGTTTTTCTTCAATATTTGGTACTTCTGGTAAAATCCCTTTTGTTGCATTTCTAATTTCTTCTTTAGAAAGTCTTGTTCCATTTGGTTTTATTACACTTTTTATAATCGTTGGATGTATTTGTTTTCCTCCATTTGCAATCATCGCAATATATTTAGCAAGTTGTAATGGTGTGTATGAGTTATAACTTTGTCCTATTGCTGCTGATAATATATCTTTTTCATTTGGTTCTCTATTTTCTTTAGCAATTTGTTCTCTAGATGGTCGTGTTCCTTTTTCTTCTCCTACAAGTTCAATACCTGTTTTTTCTCCTAACCCGAAATATTTAATATATTCATCCATTTTATCTATTCCGAAGTCTGTCTCCCATAGTATAGAAATATACATTACATGAATTCTTTAATGCATTTATAACATTTTGCCACCCATGTCCTCCACCACCTACTCCATAAATCCAGCATTTAGGTTTATGTGCTTTTGGGTATACTCCACTATCATATATTCTTTCATTTACTGTTGTTTTTCCTTCTGTTAGTGCTGCAAGCCCCATTACCATCTTAAAAGTAGATGCTGGTGAATACAATCCTTGTATAGCCCTATTTAAAAGTGGATTTAATGGATTATTATTGTATTCTTTCCATTTTTCTTGTGAAATACCTCCTAAGAAATCTTTTGGTTCATAGCTTGGATAACTTGCCATTGCAAGTATTTCCCCTGTTCTTACGTTTATAACAACAGAAACTGCTCCTTTAGGATTATACACTTTACCAAATCCTCCATTTTTCATTTTATCTACTACTTCTTTTAATGCATTTTCTGTAACTGCCTGAATTTTAGAGTCAATAGTAAGAACAATATTTGCTCCTGCTTTTGCTTCTTTTAAGGTATATTCCCCTAAAACATTTCCTTCTACTCCAACTTCAATTTGTTTTACTCCGGCGTTCCCCTTTTAAAAGTTCCTCAAAAGTTTTTTCAATACCAGTTTTTCCTATAATATCATCATTCTTATATCCTTTATCTTTTCTATCTTCATATTCCTTTTTATTTATTCTTGAAGTATATCCGAATTATATGTGATGCTTCACTTCCCCTTAAATATGTTCTGCTTGAATTAGTTATAACATAGAGCCCTTTAATTTTATCTGAATGTTCTTCCAAAGATATAGCTGTTTTTCTTTTAACATTTTCCGAAATTATGTTACCATATACTTCTTTCTTTTCTCCATTTTCCATAAGTTCTCTAAACACCAATATATTATATGCTATCTCATTATTTTCTTCATCAATTTCATATTTAATTTTTAGAATATTGAAAGCTTCTAATGCTCCTGCTTTTTCTGGAATATTATGTTTTTTCTTCCAATTCGAAAGTGCTTGTTCTGAATTTTCTGTAAACTTAGTTAAGTCTTTAGTTATAGGTAAGTAGTTTAAATAATTTTCTTCATTTTTATCTAATATATCTATAACTACTTTTCCCATTTCATTTAACTCTTTGTTATCTTTCTTTCCTTTGTATATATATACATTATATGTAAGCTCTGTTTTAGCATAAATAGTTCCTGTTCTATCCATAATATTTCCTCTTACAGGTTCTACTTTTACCTCTTTAACCAATCTACTTGTGGCCTTTTCTCTATAGTCCTTACCATCTATAACCTGAATTTTAAAAAGATTTGCTAAAAGAATTATTCCTATTGCATATACTATAAACGCTAGTATTCCATATCTGTAGTTCTTTTCTTTGGTATTTTTAGAAGTTCTTTTCTTCTTCTTTTTTACATTTTTCTTATTATCTTTTTTTAACATTATTTTTCCTTTTATCTAAAAATATTTTGTTATTATATTTTTATTCTTATACTCTTTTCCTATATATGTTCCTATTTCTTTAAATACTGGGTATATAACTATTGTTATAAGTGTTAAAAATACTATTTCTTTAAGTGTAATAGTTAAAATATTAACATAATTTATTGTATTGTTATATATAGCATATCTAATTATTATATATATAAACATATAGCTAAAATATAGTACTATTTGTTTTAAAACTGTATTTATTAATTTTTCCTCATATAATATTTTATTTACTTTTTTTAATGCCAAAAATGATAGTACTGTACTTATTATTATATTACCGAAATTAGATCCTATTGTAATATCTTGTATGAATGCTAGTATTGATACGATTATAATCCCGTTAGGAGTATCTAAATATATTCCTATAAAAAGTATCATAATATAGTACAATGATATATTTATTCCAAGTATATCAAGTTTAAATATATATTTATCTATCATCAACATAAAAAACATTGTAACTAAAATACATATATTTATTATATATTTTTTCAACATTCTCTTATTATTCCTTATTCTTTAATACCATTATATTTTTAACTTCCTTCAATTTTCCTGGAAGTTCAACTTTTGCATATGTATCTATCTTATTTGGAGGTACAACAACTTCTGATACTCTCCCTACATATATGCCTTTTGGTAGAACATCACTTTCTCCTGATGTAATTACATCCATTCCTTTTACTATTTTTACGCTTTCATCAATTCTTGTAACTTTCGGAATGTTTTCCTCATTACCTTCAAGTATCATACTTTGTGGTACTGTTCCTACTTGTACTGATATTTTACTTGTTGTGTCTATTATTCTTTTTACTAGAGATGTATTTTCATTTACATTTATAACCTTTCCATATAATCCATTTGTATGCACAACCGCCATTCCTTCTTTTATTCCTTGACTTTTTCCCACATTTATAGTTACAACGTCTTCTAAGTTATTCTTACTTTCTTCAACAATTTTTCCCATCACTCCATCTATAGAGGTATATCTATTCTTTAAATTTAACATTTCAGTAAGTTCTGAAATCTTAGAATTTAAAATTTCTATTTGTCTCAACTCTAATTTTTTCTTTTCCAATTCCTCTTGTTGTTCTTTAATTCTGTTTTTTAATTCTTGGTATTTTATACCATCAATCTCTGCAAGTTGCTCATTTTCTTTGTATATTTTATAATTAACAAACGGTTTTGTAATACTTTTACCTATATATTCAAAAAAACTCAATTTTTCTCTATCCATATTTGCAAGTATAATAATCACCAACAATATTGCTAATACTACCAAACTAATTATTATGTTTATTTTTTTACTATTTTTCATATTCCCCCATCAAACTATATCATGCCTATAATGCTTCGATACTCGCCATCTCCTATTATCACATGATCTATTAATTCTATTCCTAAACTCTCTAGTATCCTTTTAATTTCTTCTGTAAACTTAAGATCATTAATACTCGGGGTTGTATCGCCGTGAAGGGTGATTATGTACAATTATTACTCGTACAGCGTAAGAAATAACAGCCGTTCTTGTTATATGTTCTATATCAATATCTACACTTGCTATTCCCGACTTTCCTGTTTTAATTTCATTTAATATATTATTTTTGGCATCTAAATATATTACATGCATTTCCTCTTCTTTTAGATATCTAAGTTTCGGTAAATACCTTTTTCCTACATCTTCTGTTGACGTAATCTTTTCCCTTTTCTTAACAAGGGGTACCTCTATTCTTTTTATTATTTCCCCTATTGCTCTTATCTGTATTGCTTTAACTTTTCCAATTCCTTCATACTGCATCAATTCTTCAATGCTCCTATAGAATATATCTCTAAATTTCAAATGTTTATCACTTAATATTTTTTGTGCAATTTCAATAGAATTACTTTTCTTATTCCCACTTCTTATAACTATTGCAAGCAATTCTGATTCTGTTAAAGCTTTTTCTCCATATTTTTCAAACTTCTCATATGGCATATCACTTTTTGGTAATTCTTTTATTCTTATAATTTCCTCCTTTTAGAGAAAATCACCCCAATAATCCCAGTAATATTATATAATTTTTTTTTAATAACATTAATCTTATTGTTATTTTATAATTTTATTATTCTGTTATTTTATTTTTTCTTAATATTTTTTACTCATCCATGAATATACTAATATAGAAATTATCATTCCAATTATACTTGAAACTGTTATAGCTATAGTAAATCCAAATTCGATTTTTATAACATTTAAATTTAAACTAAGCGGTTTTGTAAAACCAAATTCATTCCCATAGTTAAGCCACCAAAGACTTGGAATTCCTTGTGCTAGCTTACCTATTAGTCCTCCTAAAACTATTCCAGTTAGTAATATAATTATAAACGCCCATCTTTTTTCTGACACTTTCACCTTCACCTCTTCTTATGTATAATAATTTATAAAAATTATATATTTTTATGTGAATTTTTTCAATGATTTTTACATATTGTTTATTCAAAAATAATTTAAAATTTGCATTAGTTATTTTAATTCTTCGTTATTCTTTTATTGACAAACCACTTCTCATTTGTTAATATATGTAATGTAGATGGAGAGTTACCCAAGAGGCTGAAGGGGCGGGTTTGCTAAACCTGTAGGGCGGAATTATCTGTCGCGAGGGTTCGAATCCCTCACTCTCCGCCAATATTAAAAAAACAAACATTAGATAAACATAAGTACTTTGTATTTATGTTTTTTATATTTATTAATCATATATTCTATAAAAAAGAACATGTTTCTAATTTACAAAATTCATTTGTGTAGTTTAATACATGTTCTTTTCATTTTTATTTTTTATTTTATTATCTATTTATCTAACAATTCTAACATTCTTTCTAATTCTTCATTCGAATTATATTTAAGAATTATTTGTCCTCTATTTATATTTTTAAGGCTAACTTTTATCTTTGCTTTTGCTCCAAAGTAATTTGTAAATCTTTCTTCAATAGATCTAAATTCATGTATATCAACTTTAGGAGTATTCTTTGCCACTTTTTTAGATAATTTTAATCTCTTTTTAGCTTCATCAACAGAAAGTCCATCTTCTAATATATATAGTGCCATTTCATATTGCTTATCTTCATCTTCTATTTCTAACAGCATTTTACAGCCTGCTTCTGATAAGTTTTCCTTTCTTGCAAGTTCTAATACCTTATCACTTAAATTTAAGATTTCTAAAACTTCTATAATTGCTGCCTTTGTTTTACCAATTTTTTTTGCAAATTCTTCTGCTGAAAGATTGTAATTTTCCATTACCTCTTTATATCCTTGAGCTTTTTCTATTGCATTTAAATTTTCTCTTTGTACATTCTCGATTATAGATATATGTGTATTTTCTTCCTCTTCATCTTCTCTTATTATTGCTGGTATTGTTTTAATTCCTGCAAGTTTTGATGCTCTCCATCTTCTCTCTCCTGCAATTATTTCATAATATCCATCTTTTTTAGCTACGATTATAGGTTGTAATACCCCAAAAGTTTTAATTGATTCTGCAAGTTCTTCTAACTTTTGATAATTAAACTCTTTTCTTGCTTGTTTCTTATTTGGCTCTACTTCTATTACTTTTAATTCTACAATTTTATTCTTTACATCTTGAGTATTTAAATCTATCATTTCATTTTCTTCTACAATTTCATCCGAAAATAATGCTGATATTCCTTTTCCTAGTCCTGTTCTTTTCATTCATTTGCTCCTATTTGTATCTTTTGTGTGTTATTTTTTACTATTCTTTTCAACGATTTCTTCTCCAAGCTTTACATAAGCTCCTGCTCCTGATGACTTTGGATCATATTCTATTATAGACATTCCAAAACTTGGTGCTTCACTTACTTTAACATTTCTTGGTATAACTGTTTTAAATACATTATCTTTAAAGTAGTTTTGCACTTCTTTTACAACGCTATTTGAAAGATTTGTTACTGAGTGGTACATTGTAAGTACTGCACCTTCTACTTGTAAATCTTTGTTTAAATGTTTCTTTACCAAGTTAATTGTGTTTGTTAATTGGCTTAATCCTTCTAATGCAAAATATTCACACTGTATTGGTATTAATACTGAATTTGCAGCTGTAAGTGCATTTAATGTTATAAGTCCAAGTGATGGTGGGCAATCTATAAAAATGTAATCATAGTCATTTTGAACTTTTTCTAATTGATTTTTTAATCTTTGTTCTCTTGACATCATTGATACAAGTTCTACTTCTGCTCCTGCTAAATTAATATTTGATGGACATAAATCCAATGTAGGTATTGCAGTCTTTCTTAAAGTTTCTTTTATGTCTACTTCATCATCTATTAATACATCATATAGTGATTTTTCTACTTTTTTAGTAACACCTAAACTACTTGTTGCATTACCTTGTGGGTCTGAATCGATTATCATTACTCTTAAACCCTTTTCTGCTAGAACTGCACTTAAATTTACTGTAGTAGTAGTCTTACCTACTCCACCTTTTTGATTCGCTACTGCTATTATTTTTGCCACAATATCCTCCTTAATAATACTATAATATATTAAAATACATATTATAGTCAACACTTTAATGATTATGTATTTCTATGATTTTTGCTTTGGTGTTTTACTTGGAAGTTTTACATCCAGCTTTTTATTTTTCTTTAAAATTATAATACTTCTATCTTCTCCAAATATATTGTAACTTTCATGTAATTCTTCCTTAAATCCAAACTTTTGAAGTATTTTTTTATCATATTCTTCTTTTTTTCCTCTCATCAAAATAGCATATTCTCCTACTTTAACAAATCCTGATGAATATTCTATAACATTTTCTATACTTGATACTGCTCTTGATACCACAAGCTCAAATTGTTCTCTATATTTTTCATCATGTGCAACTAGTTCAGCTCGTGAATGTATTATTTTAATATTTTCTTTTTCCGCTATAATTTTAAGTTTTTTTAATGTCTTATCCATCCCATATGTATTTTTATTTTCTATATTCAAAAATATTTTAAGGATTATAAGTGGAAATCCTCCACCTGTACCTATATCTAATATATTAGAATATTTAATATTATATTTTTTTATATATTTAACAATATACAATGAATCAATTATATGTTTTTTTATGAACATATGTTCATCTTTTATTGCTGTTAAATTTATATATTTATTTTTTTCTAAAATATAGTCCATGTAAAAAATAGCTTCTTCAATCATTTTATCTGTTATCTCAATATAGTTGCTTATTTCATACATTTCAATATATTTTAAAATTAATTCTTTTTTTTCATTAAATTCCATTAATTTTTCCCTTATACTTGTCTTTTATTTTATTTTACTATTTTATATTTTTATTTATCTTATTTTTTTAATTTTCCATATGTTTCTAGATATAATAATAATACTGTTATATCTGCTGGAGAAACTCCTGATATCATACTTGCTTGTCTTATATTTACTGGTAAAAATTTCTTTAATTTTTCAAGTGCTTCTAATCTTAAGCCTTTTACTTCATCATAATTAAAGTCTGCTGGGATTTGCTTTTTTTCCATTTTTCTTATCTTTTCTATTTGTTTTTCTTGCATCGCTATATATCCTTCAAACTTTATCATTATCTCAACTTGTTTCTTTTCTAGCTTAGTAAGCTCTCTAGTTATTCCATATTCTTCCTTATTACTTATTTCGTTTAGCTTTTCAATATTATCTATATCTTCATATTTCATCTCACTTCTTTTTAATAAGTCTATTAAAAATACTTTCCCTGGTAATATAGATAGTCCTTTTCCTTCCAAATATATATTTGTTTTTTCAACATCTGTTATCTTAGTTTCTCTTATTCTCTTAATTTCTTTTTCTATATTGTCCCATTTATCTCTAAATTTCTTATATCTTGTATCTGTTATAAGTCCAATTGAATATCCTAATTCTGTCAATCTATAATCTGCATTATCTTGTCTTAAAAGTAATCTGTATTCTGCTCTTGATGTCATCATTCTATATGGTTCTTGTGTGCTTTTAAGTACAATATCATCAATAAGGACCCCTATATATGCTTGATTTCTTGAAAGTACCACTGGTTCTTTCCCCTGTATCTTTCTTGCCGCATTTATACCAGCTACTAATCCTTGTGCTGCTGCTTCTTCATATCCTGAAGTACCATTAATTTGTCCTGCTCCATATAACCCTTCTATTTTTTTGAGTTCCAATGTATTTTTTAGTTCAAATGCTTCAATTGAATCATATTCTATTGCATATGCAGGTCTTGTAAATTCGCAATTTTCTAAACCTTTTATTGTTCTATAAAATTTAAGTTGTAGCTCTTCTGGCATTGAAGAACTCATGCCTTGTATGTACATCTCATTTGTATTTAGTCCCATTGGCTCTATAAATATTTGGTGTCTTTCTTTATCGCTAAATCTTACCACCTTATCTTCTATTGATGGACAATATCTAGGTCCCTTACCTTCTATTTCTCCTCTAAACATCGGTGATAAATCCAGGTTTTCTTGTATCAATTTATGCGTATTTTCATTTGTATATGTCAAATAACAATTAACCTTATTTTCTATTTTCTTTTCTGTTTCAAAAGAAAAAGGTTCAATATCTTCATCATTTTCCTGTATTTCCATAACTGAAAAATCTATACTTCTCTTATTTACTCTTGCAGGTGTTCCTGTTTTAAATCTAATTGTATTTATTCCTAAATTTCTCACTATTTCTGATAACTTATTTGATGCTGCCACTCCATCTGGTCCTGAGTCTATAACAGTATCTCCTACATATATTCTACCTTTCAAATATGTCCCAGTAGCTAAAATTATAGCTTTTACATTGTATTTTGCGCCAAGATTTGTCACAACAGCTTCTACCTTTTTTCCTTCTTTATCTAGTAAAATATCTACAATTTCTCCCTGCTTTAGATATAGGTTTTCTGTTTCCTCTAAAACGTTTTTCATATATTCTTGATATTTTTTTCTATCAATTTGTGCTCTTAAAGATTGCACTGCTGGGCCTTTTGAGCTGTTAAGCATTTTAATTGCAATTGCTGCATGATCTGCAGCTTTTCCCATTTCTCCACCAAGAGCATCTATTTCTTTTGCTAAATGTCCTTTTGAAGTTCCTCCTATTGTAGGATTACATGGCATATTGGCAATACATTCTAAACTTATACTAAATATTAGCGTTTTTGCTCCTAGTCTGGCTGATGCAAGTGCTGCTTCTATCCCTGCATGTCCTGCTCCTATAACCGCAACATCATAATCTCCTGCATTATACATTATTATTTCCTTCTTTCTTTTTTATTTTTTTATTATCTTCTTATTTACCTAAACAGAAGTTTTTGAATATTTCATTTAAAACTTCTTCCTTAACATTTTCACCTGTTAATTCATTTATTTTGTTTATAACATCTCTTATATTTTCAGATACCATATCTATTGGAATTAATTCTAAATCTTGAAGTACTTGTTCTATCATCATTATTACATCTGTTATAACTCGTTTTTGTCTTTCATGAATTATAATTATATCGTTATTTTTATTTATCTTAAGTACTTCTGTTTTTTTAATAATCCACTCTATAACATCTTCTGTTCCTTTTTTTTCAAGCATCGATGTAAAAATACAATCTTTTTCTAACTTTTCTATTTTATCCGGTATTTTCTTTTCTTCTATCAAATCATACTTATTTAAAAGAACTAAACTTTCTTTTCGTTTAATGATTTCCATAATTTTTCTATCATTTTCATCAAACTTTTTAGATATATCAAATATTGCAATTACTAAATCACTTTTATCCGCAAGCTCTATTGCTCTTTCAATACCAATTTTTTCTACCTTTTCATCTGTTTCTCTTATACCAGCAGTATCAATAATCTTAATATTTATCCCATTTATATTTAAATCTTCTTCAATACTATCTCTTGTTGTACCTTCAATCTCTGTTACAATTGCTCTTTCTCTATTAAGTAAATTATTTAAAAGTGAAGATTTCCCTGCATTTGGTCTTCCTATTATAGCAACCTTTATTCCTTCAGATATCTTACTTCCAACATCAAATGTTGCCTCGAATTTTTTAAGTTCTTTTAATATATTAGTAATTGTTTCTAATACTTCCTCTTTTTCCTTTTCATCTGTATCATATTCTGGATAATCAATATTAACTTCTAGATGCATCAATATATCCATAAGCTTTTCTTTAATATCCACAACCTTATTATACAATTTACCTTGTAATAATTCTCCAGATATTCTTAATTCTTCTTCACTTTTTGCATTAAGTATAGTTGCTATTGATTCTACTTGTGTTAAGTCTATTCTACCATTTAAAAATGCTCTTTTGGTAAATTCTCCTGGCTGTGCAAGTATTGCTCCTTTTTTAAGCACTAAGTTTAATATTTCTTTCATTACAATACTTCCACCATGAGTATTTATTTCTACCAAATCTTCTTTAGTATAGCTATTTGGTGATTTAAAAAATGAAACTAATACTTCATCTACCATTCTACTTTCATCATATATTTTTCCATAAATTATGGTATTTGGAACTATATCCTCTATTTTTTTAATCTTATTACTTTGAAATATTTTTAACAATATTTCAAAGGCTTCTTTTCCTGTTATTCTTATTATCCCTATTCCACCAAGTCCTGGTGCTGTCGATATTGCTGCTATTGTTTCCATAATTCCCTCTCTTTACAATAAAATTAGCAAGACACCTATAGATGCCTTGCCAATCTACTATTGTTCACCATTTTTAGGCTTTATAACTATATACCTATTCGGCTCTTTTCCTTCACTTTTAGTTTTTACATTTTCTTTTTGTAAATATGCATGTATTATTCTTCTTTGATATGAATTCATTGGTTTCAATGCAAATGGCATACCATGTTTCATAACATGATTTAAGCCATGTTCCGCTTGTTTTATAAGTTTTCTTTCTCTAATCCCCTTATATTCTGCTATATCTGCATATACCTTAATATTTTTAAAGTTAACTATTATATTTTTTAAAAACTTTTGTAATTCTTCTAAAGTATGTCCTTCTCTTCCAATCCATTTTGGATTTTCATTTGACGTGATATTTACATAAAGTTTTCTTCCTGAAACCTTTATATCATACCTAAAGTCTGAATCTTTGTATATATTAACTAGCATTTCTAAAAAATCAACAATCTTTTCCTTAGCATTTTTCACATCTTCTACTTTGAATCTGTTCTTATCTGCCTTTTCTTCATTTATTTGAACCTTAATTGTCGCTTTTTCCTTATCTAATATACTAAACATAGTTTTATGTTTATTTTCTGTTTCAACTTCTTCAATTATTAAAGCTTCTTGATCTATTCCTAGTTCATTTTCTGCTTTTTTTATAGCTTCTTCTTTATTTATCCCTTTAAATTCATATATTTCCATATTTACACCTTGCCTTTGGCATCTTTTTCTAGTTTTTTATTCACAATGTGTTTTAGTAAATATGTTTTTACTATATCTACCATACTATTAAATGCCCAATATATAGATATTCCAAGTGATGTTACCATAGATACACTAAATATCATTACTGGTAATATATATTTCATCATCTTATTGCTTGTCATCATCGCATCTTGGAAATCCTCACCAGTAAACTTATCTTCATCTTGACTTTCATTTTTATTTTCTACAACTTTAACCACATTACTGTCTTTGTTTTTGCTTTGTTCTTTAATGTGTTCCATGTCTTTTTGTGCAACACCAAAGCTTATAAACGACATAACTATATATAGTATAGGTATTGAAATAATTCCTATATTTTTAGGTTCTTTTAAATCATTAATACTCTTTATAGTTTCTGATGGGATACTTGTTAAATCAAGTCCTAAAAATTCCATATTTATATTTACTGTTTCATCTGTATTTCCAAGCTCTTTTATGATAACCATTTCTTTTTGTCTTATATCTTTTTGAGCTTCTTTTTTAGCTTCTTCTTCTGACTTACCTTCTGATGTTAATTTAGACACTCTTGCTTCTACTATTTTCGAATATTTACTGTCAATTTGTTCTGTGCTTAGTCCCTTAATATATTTAAGAGGACTTACAACTACAATAATTATTCCAATCATAACTAGAAGCTGAATTATTACCATTAAACATCCACCAAGTGGTGCCATTGGCGACATCCCTTCTTCTTTATAAAGGTCTATCATTGCCTGATTAAAAGCCTGCTGATTGTTTTTATACTTTTCTTGTATTATCTTTTGTTTCTCTGCTATTTTAGATGTTTTTATATTAGTTATTCTTCCCTTTATTTCTAAAGGTAATAATAATACTTTAATTGTTAACGATAATAATATAATAGACCATCCAAAATTTCCTATTACAGAATAAATAGCATTCAGCATCGCTCCTATAATTGTCGCTACTTGTCCCATTAATTCCTCACTTTACCGGATCATAACCACCTTTAGAAAACGGATTACACCTTAATATTCTCCATATCCCTTTAAAAATTCCTTTTATTACTCCATGTTTTTCAATGGCCTGTACTGTATATTCAGAACATGTAGGATAAAATTTACAGCCTATATCTTTAGAACCTAAGTTACTTAGATATTTTTGATAAAATCTTATTAATTTAATAATTAATTTTTTTACCATTTTTTTCCTTTGTTTCATACATATTTAATTCATTAAAAGCATTTCTTATGTCTGCTTTTATACCATTAAATTCAACTATGTCTGTATTAAAACATATTATAATATTAAAGTTTTTCTTAAGTTTATTTTCTTCTAATCGATATATTTCTCTTATTACTCTTTTAGCTCTATTTCTAAGAATTGCACTTTTAATATTTTTTTTAATTGCAATTCCTAGTTTATTTTTATTTTCTTTATTATTAGTAATAAAGACTCTTACTGTTTTTTTATTTGCTTTTTTTCCTTTTTTTATAATCCATCTAAATTGGTTGTTTTTTTTAATTGTTTTTTCTTTATTCATTATGCACTAAGTACTTTTCTGCCTTTTCTTCTTCTTGATCTTAATACTCTTCTACCATTTGCTGTAGACATTCTTTTTAAAAATCCATGAACTTTTTGTCTGTGTCTTTTTTTTGGTTGAAATGTTCTCTTCATAAACTCCTCCTTCTTCTAAACTTTATTTTATATCAATTATTTTTTCTATAATATAAAATAATTATAATACTTTAAAAGTATACTATATTGACACTTGTAATGTCAAGGTTTCTTTTAGAAGCTTAATAGTAAATTTAATATTCTCCTATTCGTATATTCAAAATATAAAAAGGTACATGATTCAATTTCAAACTTTAATCATGTACCTTAGCCTTAAAAAGCTTGTATTTATCATATCTTTAAACAAGAACAGTTGTTCTTTAATATTTTGTTTTTTTATTTAATAATTAAACTTTCTCCATCCATTTCAGAAGGCTTTTCAATTTTTAATAATTCTAACATTGTTGGAACTATATCAGCAAGTTTTCCATCTTTTCTCAGTTTAATATTTCTATTTCTATTTGATACTAATATAAATGGTACTGGATTTGTTGTATGTGCTGTATGTGGTTCCCCTGTTTCAGGTTTTACCATTAAATCTGCATTCCCATGATCTGCCGTCACAAGAATATCTCCATCCATTTCTAATACTTTATCAACTATTTCACCTAGACATTCATCTACAGCTCTACACGCTTTTACAACCGCATCTACAACTCCTGTATGCCCAACCATATCTGGATTTGCAAAATTTAGTATCACAGTATCAACATTGCCTTTATTTAATTCTTTTATAAGATTATCTTTAACTTCATATGCACTCATTTCTGGTTTTAAATCATATGTTGCTACTTTTGGTGAGTGTGAAAGCAATCTAATCTCCCCTTCATATGGTTCTTCCTTTCCTCCATTAAAGAAGAATGTAACATGCGCATATTTTTCTGTTTCTGCTGTTCTTACTTGAACAAGTCCATTTTTAGCAACTACTTCTCCAAACCCATTAACTATTTTTTCTGGTGGATACGCAACAGGTGCTTCTATTTTTATATCATATTGTGCCATGCAAACAAATCTTGTATTTAAATATTCTCCTCTATCAAATCCATTAAAATCTTTATCAACAATAGCTCTTGTTAATTGTCTTGCTCTATCTGGCCTAAAGTTTGCAAATATAACTCCATCTTCTGCTTCTATTCTAGTATTTTCATCTGTATTTAAAATAAGTGGTAATATAAATTCATCTGTAACATTGTTTTCATAAGATGTTTTTACTGATTCTAATAGATTGTCTGTATTGGTTCCTTCTCCTTTTACAATTGCATTATATGCTTTTTCTGTTCTTTCCCAGTTTGTATCTCTATCCATTGCATAATATCTACCAACCACTGTTACTATCTTTCCGAAGTCCAATGTTTTCTAATTCTTCATTAGTTTCTTCTATATATCTTAAACCACCTGTTGTTGATGTATCTCTACCATCTGTAATTGCATGAATATATACTTTTTCTACTCCTTTTTTCTTTGCCATATCTACTAGACCTATTATGTGTTTCATATGTGCATGTACACCACCATCTGATAATAATCCTACTATATGTAACTTCTTATTATTAGTTTTAGTATATTCCATTACATCTACTAATACTTTATTTTCTAATATCTTTCCTTCTCTTATTTCTTTACTTATTTTTGGCAATAATTGATATACAACTCGTCCTGCGCCTATATTTAAATGTCCTACTTCTGAATTACCAAATTGTCCTTCTGGTAATCCTACATATTCTCCATCTGCTCTTAACTCTGTGTATGGGTATTCTTCCTTATATCTCAAAAAGTTTTGTGGGTTTGCTATTCTTATTCCATTTACTTGATCTAAATGATTATTTACTCCCCATCCATCTAATATTACTAATACTACTGGTTTTTTCATTTTTCATTCCTTTCTCTATATATTACTATAATATCTAATCACTTTATTTATATGCCATATAGCCACATTTTATAATTCCTATATATCTATATATAATTATATCTAAGCATATATACATATACATATACAAATATATACACACTCAATATA
The DNA here is from genome assembly GCA_963542845.1 of uncultured Eubacteriales bacterium. Lineage (GTDB taxonomy): Bacteria > Bacillota > Clostridia > TANB77 > CAG-508 > JABCPO02. The sequence continues at coordinate 24,098 of CAUTZA010000002.1, forward strand.
TATTATTAATTATTCTATCTCTTAATGTTATACAGCTATTTAAATAGAACATCTGTTCTCTCTGTATATCTTATATATACTAAGAAAAATACATATTATTTTTTATATTTTTTCTACTTTTACACTATACTTATTTATCTTTTTTATATTTCTATATTTCTATTATTATACTTAAATATATACTCATGATATTATAAAACATCATTATTAGCTATTAGGTATTTTGTAATCCTTTTTAGTATATATAATCATTAATATAATTTCTAGTATAATATTGTATATTTTGATTTTTTACATTACTTAATATTTAAATTCCATTCAATTGAAACTTCAAATTAACATTAATATTATCTTTAATATTCAAAATTAATTAAATCAAATTAAAGTATAATTAAATAATGTTGATTTGATTGATTGAATACGGCCGAATTGAAATTCAATATGTATGTAAGTTTATGTTTATATTTTTAATAGATTTACAACTAGTTATATTATCATATTTTAGTTGTCATAAAAAGTTATCCACATAGTTATCCACATTTTAAAAATATATGTAAACTTATGGTGCATATAATGTTTAAAGGTTTTATGTGGATAACTTATTGACTTTTTTCAGACTTAGTTATATTATGACTTTAGTAATTTAAATGTACTATTTAATCTATTTTTAAGAAAGGAGGAAACCTTAAATGTATAATGATAAATATGAACTTTTGCGTAGTGCTAAAGAACAATTTTCTGACATATTACCAACATTTGCATATAATTTAGTCGCAAATCCATTGGAAATAGAAGAATATACAGATAACCAAATTGTGTTGGTAGTTCCTCAGGAATCTCAATCTCTATTAATTCAAAATACTTATATGAAACAATTTCAGGAAACTTTTGATTTTTTAACTAGTAAGAAATGTAATATAACTATTTTAAATGCTTCTATGCTTTCAAGTTATAGAGAAGAAAAGAAGAAAAAAGAGAGAAGTAAGGTACTTGAAGTTTCTGAAAATCATTCAAATTTAAATCCAAATTATACATTCGAAACATTCGTAGTTGGTAGTAATAATAGTATTGCTGCTGCTGCTGCTGAACAAGTTGCAAAAGGAGGAATAACTAGCCTTAATCCACTTTTCATCTATGGTGGACCTGGTCTTCGGAAAAACTCACCTTATGCAAGCCATTGCTAATGATATTTTAAAGAATAAACCAAACACTAAGATACTATATGTGTCTTCGGAAAAATTCTTAAATGAGCTTATAAACTCTATTAAAAATCGTTCGTCAGATACAGAAGAATTTAGGCAAAAATATAGGAATGTTGATCTTTTAATAATGGATGATGTTCAATTTTTATCTGGAAAAGAAAGTGCTCAGCAAGAACTTTTTAACACTTTTAATGATTTGCATTCACAAGGAAAGCAAATTGTTCTTTCTGCAGATAAAGCACCTAAAAATATACCCGTTCTTGAAGATCGTTTAAAATCACGTTTTAATCAAGGTGTTATTGTAGATATAGGGCAACCTGATTTTGAAACTCGTTTGGCAATACTTAAAGTAAAAGCAGAAGAAAAAAATATTATTATAGAAGATAATATTCTTTCGTTAATTGCAGATAAGATAGATACTAATATAAGGGATTTAGAAGGTGTACTTAATAAAGTTGTAGTTATTGCTTCATTTACTAAAATGCCTATTACTAGAGAAATTACTGAAAAGGCGATAAATGAAATATCTTTAGAGCGTGAAAACTCAATAACACCTGATGTTATTCTTGATGTTATAGCTAAATATTTTAATGTACAAAAGAAGGACTTACTTTCTACCAAAAAATCACAAGAAATTGTTTTTCCACGACAGATTGCTATGTACTTATGTAGATCTGAATTAAATCTTCCATATAAAAAGATAGGAGATATTTTTGGTAAAAAAGATCATACAACTATAATGCATGCTGAAACAAAAATTAAAAATTCTATTACTATGGAAAAAAATACTAAATTGATTGTGGAAAGTGTGGAAAACATTTTAAGGTCCATAAATGAGTAATACCAAGCGCTGAAGCCTGGTATACATAATTTTTAAAAAAGTAAGAGCCCGAAACCCTTGATTTCCCTAAGAAAGTTATCCACATAAAAGTGTGGATAACTATGTGGATAACTACCCTAAAAATGTGGATAAGTTTTTTTATGTGGAAAGTGTGGATAACTAGTCTAAGATATCCACCAAGTTGTCCACATAAAAACTACTAGGGAAATAAGGCTTAAGGTAGGTTTTCCACAATATCCACATAGCCTACTACTACTACTACTAATTAAAAAATAAATTAAACTAAAAACAAAAGGAGATACCCAATGAAATTTATAAGCGAAAAAACTCAATTGCTAAAAGCAATTAATTCTGTAATAAATGGTATATCATCTAAAAGAGATACAATATTAGAAGGTATATTAATACAAACATTAGATAATACTATAAAATTTAATACATATAATGAAGAAATAGGTATTGAATACACAATAAGTGCAAATATTGTGGAAAAAGGTAGTACTGTTATAAAAGCACATACTTTTGCAGAAATAATTAGAAGGTTACCAGATACAGATATAAACATTACTTTAGATAAAGAAAATAACTTATTAACAATAGAATGTGAAGGTTCATGCTATAAGTTAAGTACATTAAGAGCAGAAGATTTTCCAGAAATACCACAAGTAACTGTAGAAAATAGTATAGAAATACCACAAAAAGATTTAAGAAATATAATAAAGCAAACAATATTTGCAGTAGGAACAGATGAAAAGAGAAAGTTATACACAGGTAGTTTATTTGATGTGGATAACACTACATTAAATGTTGTTTCAATAGATGGATATAGGCTTGCAATTAGAAAAACAGAAGTTGTATCTAATAATTCTTTTAAAATGGTTATACCTCGGAAGAACTTTAAATGAAATATCAAAGATTATTAATGATTCGTTTGATATGGTAAAAATAGGTTTTTCTAATAATCAAGGTATTTTTGAATTTGAAAATGGTAAACTTACTACTAAATTATTAGAAGGTGAATTTTTAAATTATAAGGATATTATAAAAACTCCAACAGAAACTAGAATTAAAGTAAACAGAAATGCAATAACTGATTCTTTTGAAAGAGTTATGTTAATTTCTGCATCAAGTTTAGTTAAAGAGAAGAAAGAGCCTGTAGATATTCAAGTTGAAATAGATAAACTTACAATTTCTTGTACAAGCAGTGTTGGTATGGCAAATGAAGAAATATTTACACAATCAGAAGGAAAAGAAGTTAGACTTAAATTTAACCCTAAATTCTTTATTGATGTTTTAAAAAATATATCAAATGAAGAAATTATAATAGATTTTGGTACTTCTAAATCACCAACAATGATTAAACCTATAGAAGATAATGGAGAGTTTAACTATATTATTCTTCCGATTAAATCAAGAGAAAATTAAAAAAAGATGAAAGTTATCCACATATACTTAGCAAATGTGGATAACTAAGAATCACATTATGTTAAATAATAATATAAGTAATAGAAGAGAAAACAGATGAAAATAAGAAGTTTGAAAGTTGAAAATTTTAGAAATTTAGAAAATTTGGATGTTGAATTTTCAGATGGAGTGAATATCATATACGGTAATAATGCTCAAGGAAAAACTAATATTATAGAGGCAATATATATTTTTTCGTTTGGTAAGAGTTTTAGGGCCAATAAAGATATAGAACTATTAAAATTTGACAAAGAATATTTTTTATCAAATATAAGAATTCAAAAAAAAGATAGAGATGTTGAAATGGACTTTGGATTTGATAAGATTACAAATAAAAAAATGATAAAGATAAATGGTGTAATACAAAAAAAAATAAGTGATATTATAGGAAAATTAAATGTTGTGGTATTTAAACCAGAAGATATAAAAATTGTTACTGATTCACCTAGTATAAGAAGAAAATATATTGATTATTTAATAGCTAGTATTAGTAAAGTGTATTTAGAAAATATAACTAAGTATAAAAAAGTAATGGAAGAAAAAAATAACTTATTAAAAGAAATAAAAATAAAGTTAAAAGGAAGTAGGATGCTTGATGAAACAGATACTAATTTTCTAGATGTATATGATAAACTACTTTCAAAATTAAATTGTGAGATATATAATGAAAGAAAGAGAATAATTGAAAAGTTAAATAATTATATATATGAAATACACTTTAAGCTTACAGAAAATTATGTAAATAATGAAAAATTACATATTAAATATGTATCAAATGTAGAAGAAGATATAGAAAAGATGTATAATAGTCTTACTAAAACAAGACTTAATGATATAAACAAGGGATATACTAGTATTGGAATACATAGAGATGATTACATAATTAGTATAAATTCGTTAGATGTATCAATATATGGTTCTCAGGGGCAAAAAAAATCAAGTATTATAAGTTTAAAGCTTTCAGAGCTTAAAGTTATTGAAGAAGTTATAGGAGAAAAACCTGTACTACTTTTGGATGATTATATGTCAGAATTAGATGAGAAAAGAAGGCTTAAGTTTTTGGATATAATTGAAGACATTCAGATTATAATTACAACAACACATAAAATTAGTATTGATGGAAAACAAAACACATATTTTTATGTTGATAATGGAAAAATAGAAAGGGAGAAGAATGGATAAAAATAATAGAGAGTATAATGCAGATCAGATTCAAGTATTGGAAGGACTAGAAGCAGTTAGAGTAAGACCAGGAATGTATATAGCAAGTACTTCACAAAGAGGACTTCACCATTTGGTTTACGAAATTGTGGATAATTCAGTTGATGAAGCTTTAGCAGGATATTGTAAGAATATAACTATAAAGATACTTCCAGATAATGTTATAGAGGTAGCAGATGATGGTAGAGGGATACCGGTAGATAAACATAAAAAAACAGGACTTTCTGCGGCAGAAACAGTATATACTGTACTTCATGCTGGTGGTAAGTTTGGTGGAGACAGCCGGATATTCTGTTTCTGGTGGTCTACATGGTGTTGGTGCATCTGTAGTTAATGCATTATCAGATTGGACAATTGTTAATATAAAAAGAGATGGCAAAGAATATGAAATGAGTTTTGAAAGAGGTAAAGCTGTAGAACATCTTCATGAAATAGGTAAAGCGGAAGGTACAGGAACTAAAGTTAAATTCAAAGCAGATGCGACAATATTTGAAACTGTAGAATATGATTATGATATTCTTTCAAATAGATTTAGAGAAATGGCCTTTTTAACAAGAGGACTTAGAATAATATTTGAAGATTTGAGAGATGAAGAAAATAAGAAGAGTGAAGAATACTATTATGAAGGTGGTATTGAATCACTTGTAGAATATTTAAATAGAAACAAACAAAAACTTAATGAAAAACCGATATACATAGGAAAAGAAGATGGAGAAATACCAATTGAGGTTGCGATTCAATATACAACATCTTATTCAGAAAATGTATTAAGTTTTACTAATAATATTAATACTGTTGAAGGTGGTACACATGTTGAAGGTTTAAGACGTGCACTTACTAAAACATTTAATGATTATGCAAGAAGCAAAAATATATTAAAAGAAAAGGATAGTAATCTTCAAGGGGATGATATAAGAGAAGGTATAACTGCAGTTATTTCTGTAAAGGTTAGAAATCCACAATTCGAAGGACAGACAAAGACTAAACTAGGAAATAGTGAGGTTACAGGTGCGGTATCTACATTAGTATCAGAAAAACTTGGATATTATTTAGAAGAAAATCCAGCAATAGCAAAAACAATAATAGAAAAATGTATAACCGCATCAAGAGCAAGAGATGCTGCAAGACGTGCAAGAGAACTTGCAAGAAGAAAAACAGCTTTAGATTCAATAACACTTCCAGGGAAACTTGCAGACTGTATAGAAAAAGATGCGTCTAAATGCGAAATATATATAGTCGAAGGGGATTCAGCAGGTGGTACGGCTAAAGGAGGAAGAGATAGAGCAACACAAGCAATTCTTCCACTTTGGGGTAAAATGCTTAATGTTGAAAAATCTAGAGTAGATAAGGTACTTCGGAAATGAAAAATTAGTTCCAGTTATTCAAGCTATTGGAGCAGGAATTGGTAAAGATTTTGATATAACTAAAATAAGATATGGTAAGATAATAATAATGGCCGATGCTGATGTTGACGGTTCACATATTAGAACATTACTTCTTACATTCTTCTATAGATATATGAGGCCTTTAGTTGAAGGTGGACATATATATCTTGCACAACCACCTCTATTTAAAATAAGTAAGAGGGGTATGAAAGATGTATATTGTTACTCTAACAAAGAACTTGAAGATAAGTTAAAAGAACTTGGTAATGATGAAAATAAACTAGCAGTTCAAAGATATAAGGGGTTAGGGGAAATGATTGCAACACAACTTTGGGAAACAACTATGGATCCTAAAACAAGAACCCTTATAAAAGTTACAGTGGATGATGCAAGTTATGAAGATGAAATTTTTTCTACATTGATGGGAGATGAAGTTGGTCCTAGAAAAGAATTTATAGAAAAATATGCAAACACTGTTCAAAATTTAGACATATAATTAGTTTAAATTGAATAAAAATGAAAATGAAAAGTGCTGTTGTCCGTAGTGAGAGACAGCATTTTTTGTACTTTTATTGAAAAATAAAAATATATCAAAAAATACCTAAAAAAGCTTTTTAAAAATATAAAAAATAACTAATAATTGTATTAGAACTGGACTAAAATATATAAGATTAATAACAAATAGAATTAAAATTATTAAAGTTATAAGAAAATAATAAAAAAAAGAAAAAATATAAAAAATAATATCTGTTTAGAATTAAAAACTATTAAAAATAATATATGATTATATAAAAAAGTGAGAAAAAATTAAAAAAAAGAAAACAAGTGTTCCGTAGCTTTGAGGCTTGTTAATGATGAATTATACTTGAAAAAGTAATATGATTTTTAAGAAATTATTAAGAATAAAAAAGTTAAAAATTAATTGGTGAAAAGAAAAAATATAACTAACAATAAGAAATTACTTGAAGAAATACAACTAAAAGTAATATAATATACATATAATAAGAATGTTCCTATAGCTCAGCAGGATAGAGCACTCGCCTCCTAAGCGAGGGGTCGGAAGTTCGAATCTTCTTAGGAACGCCAATTTAAATGTATTTAAAGAGATATGCAGAGAAATATTCTTTGTATATCTCTTTTATTTCGTTACTGTATCAAGTTTTAAATATAATATAAATAATGATTATAAAGTGGTAAAATTGGAAATAAGAAAGAAGGAATATATGGGAAATAATAATTTAGAAGGAAAACAGTCATTTAGTGAATACTTAAAAATGAGAAAAAATAAAATGATTATTCCAGCAATCATTTTGGGAGTATCTTTTTTTAGTTTTTCAAAGCTTAACATGCAACAAGACATGATAAAGACAACACGTTCTAATATGATAGCAGCAAAGATTTCACAATTTGCAAATAATGAATACATAATAAGAACAAATACAAATGATATGTATGGATTTCATAGAGCAGATGGAAATGATTATTTAATAGGAAGTGCGGATATATTCTTAAGAGATGCTAATGGGATAAGGGTAAAACCAAAAGAAGTAAAAATATATGCAGAAAAAGATGGTAAAAAGACATATTTTAATGTATATAATGATAGATATGACTATGAACTATTACTAAACAATGTAGAACAAGGTGAGTATACAATCTATGCAGAAGCAACAGCAAATAATGGTAAAATATATAATGAAAAACTATGGATAGGTGGACACTTAAGAAGAAATATAACAGTTTCAGGAATGCAAGGTGAGTATAGGATAGATGAAGGAAAGATAATAGTAAAGAAAAAAGAAACAAATTATATTATAAGAACAAATACAAATAGTATGTATGGATTTCATAGAGCAGATGGAAACGATTATGTAATAGGAACAGCAGATATATTCTTAAGTGATGACAGTGGAAACAGAGTAAAACCAAAAGAAGTAAAAATATATGCAGAAAAAGATGGAAAGAAAATATATTTTAATGTATATAATGATAGATATGATTTCGAACTATTATTAAATAATGTAGACGCAGGAGAATACACAATTTATGCAGAAGCAACAGCAAATAATGGTAAAACATATAGTGAAAAACTATGGATAGGTGGACACTTAAGAAAGAATATAACAGTATCTGGAATGCAAACAGAAACAAGAGTAGAAGAAGGAAGAATAATCTTAAAGAAAAAAGGAGAACCTAATTATATAATAAGAACAAATACAAATAGTATGTATGGATTTCATAGAGCAGATGGAAATGACTACATAATAGGAACAGCAGATATATTTTTAAATGATGATAATGGAAACAGGGTAAAACCAAAAGAAGTCAAGATATATGCAGAAAAGGCAGGAAATAAGACATATTTTAATGTATATAATGATAGATATGACTTTGAATTATTACTAAATAATGTAGAAGCTGGAGAATATACAATCTATGCAGAAGCAACAGAAAATAATGGTAAAACATACAAAGAAAAACTATGGATAGGTGGGCATTTAAGAAGAAACATAACAGTATCAGGAATGCAAACAGAAGCAAGAGTAGATGAAGGAAAGATAATAGTTAAGACACAACAAAAGACACAACCAAAGCCTATACTAAAACTAGATAAAACTAACTTAAATAACAAACTTAAGGAAGTAGAAAATTTAATAAAGGTAAGAGAATTAACAGAAGCTTTAAAGAAGGATAAAACAGAAGATAGTATAAGAAAATACAATGAAGAATATACTAAGATAGTAAACAACTTAAATTCAGTTAAGATAAATATATCTAAACTTGGAGAAGAAAAGATACAAGAAAACGAAACTAAGTTGAATAATTATATGAGAAATTTAGATAACATAAAAAATTCTTTAAATGGCTTAAATAATATATTAAAAGTAAAAGAACAACCTATACAAAAATTGGATAAAACTAACTTAAATAACAAATTTAAAGAAGTAGAAGAGTTAGTAAAGGCAAAAGAATTAACAGAAGCTTTAAAGAAGGATAAAACAGAAGATAGCATAAGAAAGTATAATGAAGAATATATAAAAGTTATAGCTAAAGTAAATTCAGTAAAAGTTAACATATCAAAATTAGGTGAAGATAAAACGGTAGAAAATGAAGCAAAATTAAATCAATACATAAATGAATTAAATGGTATTAAAAATGGATTAGGAAGTTTTGATAGTATACTAAAAGTGAAACCAAAGCCTATACAAAAATTGGATAAAACTAACTTAAATAACAAATTTAAGGAAGTAGAAAATTTAGTAAAGGTAAGAGAATTAACAGAAGCTTTAAAGAAGGATAAAACAGAAGATAGTATAAGAAAATACAATGAAGAATATACTAAGATAGTAAACAACTTAAATTCAGTTAAGATAAATATATCTAAACTTGGAGAAGAAAAGATACAAGAAAACGAAACTAAGTTGAATAATTATATGAGAAATTTAGATAACATAAAAAATTCTTTAAATGGCTTAAATAATATATTAAAAGTAAAAGAACAACCTATACAAAAATTGGATAAAACTAACTTAAATAACAAATTTAAAGAAGTAGAAGAGTTAGTAAAGGCAAAAGAATTAACAGAAGCTTTAAAGAAGGATAAAACAGAAGATAGCATAAGAAAGTATAATGAAGAATATATAAAAGTTATAGCTAAAGTAAATTCAGTAAAAGTTAACATATCAAAATTAGGTGAAGATAAAACGGTAGAAAATGAAGCAAAATTAAATCAGTACATAAATGAATTAGAAAATATTAAAAATAGTTTAAATACATTTAATAATATTTTAAAAGAAAAAGAAGTAGTAATAGAAAAAAAAGTTGAGTTTAACAATGTTTCTTCAATAAAATTATTCCAAAATTCACCATATGGAGAAGCGTGGGTAACAATATTAGAAGAAGTACCAGCTAATGTAAGTGATTATTTTATAAAAGTGGAATCAAATAATTATAGACCTATAATTTTAGGAGTTAAAAAAATAGAAAAAGTTGGGAATAAGTATAAGATATTTGCAGAAAATGATATTGAATATATTTTAGGAGAAAATGAAACTAGAAATAAGGATATAACAAAAGTTACAGGCTATGATAATAGTAAAGCTAATATATATAAAAATATATTTAAATTGATCCCATACTATAATTTAGAAAAAGTTATAGAATTAGGAAATAAGGTTGATAATTCAAGTGTTTTAAATACTAAGACAATAATTAAAACAATACCATTAAAAGATAAAGAAGTTTCATCTTCAGAGGAAACAAGAAATGGATTATCAAACAAGGTGATGATAAAGTTTGCGGATAATACAGTAGAATATTATACTTTAGAAAATTTAGCTAAATTTAAAGAATTTAAAGAATATAATATTAACATATTAGGAGCTAAGGTACTATATACACCAGAATTAGGTATAGAAAATGCTAAGACAAAACAAGTTGTAGATTCTATTAAAAATGATTTTAAGACAATAAAATTTTATGAAGATAAAAAGATTTGGGAAATTTTAGATCCAAGAATAAAAGCGTTGGATAAAATAAAAAAGAGAATAGAAATGAAGAAACAACTTGGAAGAGAAGTTTCGGAAGAAGAATTATTAAAAGAATTACAAAAAATAACATTAGAAAAGATGTCATATAAGGATTCTTTTGAAAATGTTCAAAGAAATATTGATGATATATTAAATACAATATTAATAAACAATAAAAATATAGTTTCAAACAATGTTTCTTTAGAAAGTGTTAAGAAAAAATTAACAGATAATAAGGAAAAAGTATTATTAGGACTTACATATATAGATAGGTTATATAATTTAAAATATTCTAATATTAATTTAAAGAACCTAATAATATATTATCCAGAATTTTTTGGGAAGAAAGTTGATATAATAGATTTCTTAATAATGTTAGGAAGTATGAATCATATAGAATACAAACTAAATGCAACTCCTGAAACATTTAGAAAAAAATTTAATTATATATTTAAAGAACAAACAATTCCAGAGTTCTTAGAAAATAATAAGAATATGTTTGATCCAAGTTTAAGCATTAATGATTGGTTTAAAAAATCATCAAATGCATATATAGTAGAACAAAAATCAGAATATAATGGAGAGTTGGATTATTTAGTATATAATAAATTAAAGAAAAATTCAGAACAAAAATACTTATTACCATTATTAAATGTTTCAGAAAATTCAGTATATGTAATTACTACGGTAACAACAACAACATTTGGACTTGTTGATACCTACGTAGATAGGGATGGAACAGCTGAAGAAAGACAAGTACAATTCAAGGAATTTGAAACTAAACTTAAAGAAACAGCTAAGAGACAAGGAACTTTCTTAGATTTCTGGTTTAGAATAGCAAATAAGGATACACATCATAATCTTATATCAAATAGGATAGTGTTGGATTCGTTGAGAATATATAATAAGAATCCGTATATTAATGCAAGAGAAACATGGTCTAAGGAATATGGAGAAAAGGTTGCAAAAGGTATATCAGAGTTAATAGTTCCATTTGATTTTTATAGAGAATTCTTTGTGGCAGATGGTGAAGCGAATGGACTTCGGTGTAAATATGTTCCTTGCAAAAGCACTAGATAATAGAGGACTTACAACATATTCACACGAACTTACACACTTATTCGATAGAACAGTTATATTAAATAATAATGGAAGGAGAGATGGAGTAGGTGGAGAATTCTATGCAAGAGGAATTTATGAAACTTATGAAGCAGTAAATGAAAGTATATTAAACTTAAATCTTATCTTTAATGAAAAAGGAAAAGATGGCTATAGAAATACTGACCCTAATAGATTTACAAAGGAAGAAGATTTGAAAAAATATATGGGAGGAGTATTTGATGTATTATATACTTTAGATTACCTAGAAGCCAAGGAAGTATTGAAAAAAGATGTTAATCTTAAAAAAGAATATTTTAATAAGATTGAACAAAAAGAAGATGGAAGAAATGCGGATACAGGAAAGCATACAATAGATATATTTAAAAATATAGACATTAATATTGCTAATAATTTGCATAGTATAAGTGATTTAATAAACAATGATTTAGTAGTATCTAGATATGCATTCCAAGGAATAAGCACAACTGGGGAGGCTAGAACAAATGGATATTACATTATAGATATGTTTAGACCTATATTTGCAGGAATTCAAAATAATAATGGAGCTTCTCGGAGATATAACAATGAGAAGAACATTATATGAACTATTAGCAGAATTTGGGTACAAAGATGGTATGGTTCCATATATATCAAATATGTATAAAGATGAAGCGAAAAATAGTGGACAAAAATTATCAGATACATATATTTTAAATAAGATATTTAAAGGAAAATATGCTAGTCTTAAAGAATTTAAGAATAAAATGTTTGAAAGACGTATAAATAATCTAGGAAATTTAAAAGAAATAGAAATTCAATTAGATGGAAAGACTATTAGAATTAATGGTGCAAAACTCGAAGAATTAATGAGAGATGCAGTGAACAAAGATTTAGAATTGATCAAACAAAATAAAAAAGCAAAATATGTTGATGATTTAAAGAAGGTTGTATATAAAAAATATTTTAATATAACAGATGAATTTAGAGGAAGTATATATAGATAATAGAAAGATTAGATATAAGTAAAAAACATAAGGAATTTATCCTTATGTTTTTTCATTGCTTGTAGTAATTGTTACAATTATTGTTGTATTTCTTCCTCATCAGATTCAGTATCTTCGCTTTCTATTGTTTCAATACTTACAACTTTTGAATTATCAGTTGTTTTAATTAGAGTAACACCTTGTGTAGCCCTACTTAATATACTAATTGAATCTACTTTTATACGAATGATAGTACCTTCATTAGTTATAAGCATTAGATCTTCAGTTCCATTTACAATCTTAGTACCTACAAGACTTCCTGTTTTCTTAGTTATATTATATGTAAGTACTCCTGTGCCTCCACGTTTTTGAATTCTGTATTCTTCTAGTTCTGTACGTTTTCCGAATCCAGATTCAGTAATTGCAAGAAGTGCATTATTTTTTACATCTGAGTATGTATCCATACCTATAACTGTATCATCTTGTAATAACTTAATCCCAATAACACCTTGTGATGATCTTCCAGTTTCACGTACATCTGTTTCTTCAAATGTTATAGCTTTACCATTTCTAGTTACTAATATTATTTTAGAGTTTCCAGTTGTAAGTTTGACGTCTATAAGATTATCGTTTTCTTTTAAGTTTATTGCGATAATACCAGATTTTCTTACTGCTGAATATTCAGAAAGTTTAGTTTTCTTAATCATACCTAAAGTTGTAGACATTAATAAATAGTAATTGTCTTCAAATTTATCAATAGGCATTATAACTTCAACTTTTTCTCCTGAATCAAGTGGAAGTAAGTTTATAATAGCTGTTCCTTTAGCTATACGACTAGCTTCTGGGATATCATATCCTTTTAGCTGATATACTTTACCTTTGTTTGTAAAGAATAGTATGTTATCATGTGTCGATGCTGTAAATAATTCTTTAACAAAATCTTCATCACGTGTAGCCATTCCAGTTATTCCTTTACCACCACGGTGTTGAGACTTATATGTACTTGCAGGCATTCTCTTTATATAACCTAAGTGAGTTAAGGCTATTACAGATTGTTCTTCTTTGATTAAATCTTCTATAGATATTTCATCTTGATTTGGAATGATTTTAGTTAATCTGTCATTTCCGAATTTTTCTTGAACTTCATTTAATTCTTCTTTAATAATTTGATATTGTTTTTCATCGCTTGCAAGAATTGCTTTTAACTCAGCTACAATTTGTAGTAATTCATTGTATTCAGCTTCAATTTTTTCGATTTGAAGTCCAGTAAGAGTTTTTAATCTCATATCTAGGATTGCTTGTGCTTGTATATCTGTTAAATCAAAACGTTTCATTAAACGTTCTTTTGCATCATCATATGCACTTCTTATTATTCTAATAACTTCATCAATGTTTTCTATAGCTATACGAAGTCCTTCTAAGATATGAAGTCTTGCTTCTGCTTTCTTAAGATCAAATTTAGATCTTCTGATGATAACTTCTTTTCTATGTGAAACAAATATTTCAATAGAATCTTTTAAGTTTAAAATCTTAGGTTGATTGTTTACTAAAGCAAGATTTATAACACCAAAAGTTGTTTGAAGTTGAGTATGCTTATATAATAAGTTCAGAATTAATTGCGGATTTGCATCTCTTTTTAATTCTATAGTTACACGAACAGATGCATCTCTATCAGATTCATCTCTAATATCTGAAATACCTTCAACTTTTTTATCTTTAACAAGTTCTGCTATATTTTCAATTAATTTTGCTTTATTTACTTGGTATGGAAGAGATGAAATTATAATTCTTTGTTTTGAGTTAGTTACTTGTTCAATAGAAGTCTCACCACGCATTAAAAGTTTTCCTCTTCCTGTGTTATATGCTTCTTCAATTCCTGACATTCCAAGTATCATTGCACCTGTTGGAAAATCGGGTCCTTTTATATATTGCATTAATTCTTTAATTGTTATATCTTTATTATCTATATATGCTATAGTTGCAGCAATTACTTCTCTTAAGTTATGAGGAGGAATATTTGATGCCATACCTACAGCGATACCAGAACCACCATTTACTAAAAGTTGTGGGATTCTAGTTGGAAGAACAGTTGGTTCTACTAATCTATCATCAAAGTTAGGTCTGAAATCTACTGTTTCTTTTTCTATATCTTCAAGCATTTTTTCAGCTATTTTAGACATTCTTACTTCTGTATAACGGTAAGCAGCTGGTGGATCACCGTCTATAGAACCAAAGTTCCCATGTCCATCTATAAGTGTGTGTCTTAGTGAAAAATCTTGTGCGAATCTAACCATTGCATCATAGATTGAAGAGTCACCATGTGGGTGATAGCTACCTAAAACGTCACCAACAACTTTGGCTGCTTTTACATAACCTTTTGATGGTAAAATACCTTTTTCATACATAGAATATAATATTCTTCTATGAACGGGCTTTAGACCATCTCTTGCATCTGGAAGAGCACGAGAGATAATAACACTCATAGCATAGTCCATGTATGATTTTTTCATTTCAGAGGCAACAGTTCTTTCTATAATTTTTTCATTTTCTATAATATTTTCATTACTCATTATTTTGCTCTCTTTCTTTTATTTCTAAGGTTATTATATAAAATTAGTATAGTATTTTCAAGGAATATGGGGAATAATAATATTAATCTAGTTTCATTAATGCACCATCAGTTCCTACTGCGAAATCGAAAGAATTATTTTCTTTTATGAAATTATGTAATTCTTCAATTTTTTTAGTTTCTTCAATGATTTTAGAAAATTTTACTAAATCTTTTGAAAGTTCTGAGATTTTTTCGGTATACTTAGTCATTTTATTAAAATCTCTCTTATCTAATGCATCATACCATTTTTTATTTAACTCATTTAATGTATCAAATTTTTTCATTTCTTTTTTTATTTGTGATTCAAGGGAGGAACTAAATTCATTTAAAATAGTAGTCTTTCCTGCTTTTATAATGTGACCTACTGGTTTTGGAATTGCTCCTGATTTTACGCCAGCATCTATTCCTTTGGAGATCCCTTTTGATACTGTTTTAATAATTCCGCCTTGTTTAGTTGCGGTATTAATTTCTTGGATTGTGTTAAAATTCCCAGTAAATATTCCTTTTATGGAATTCTTAAATTCATCCACTTTTTTTATAAGAGTATTTATTCCGTCAGAAAATCCATTTTCAAGTATTGAGTCCTTGATATCTAGTACTTGATCTTCAATTAAATCAGGTACCAATGCTTTTATACCAATATCTATACCAAAGTTCAGTGCGTTTTTAAACATGTCACCTATAAAGTCATTTTGGCTTTTAGATATTTCATTTTTGGAAATATCATTAGTTAATTGTGTGTCTAAATTATTGTTATTAAGTAAATCTAAATTCATATATCCTCCTTGTCGCTTAAGATTATTTCAATCTTTTTATATTTTTGAATTAAATTAGAAAGTGGTAAATTCATAAGATCATTATTCGTAAAATTATTTATATGTAGGTTATTAGAGTAATACTCAGTGTCTTCGTTTAATATAATTTTTTCATTTAAGTTCTTATTATATATTTCCATAGTAGTTCTTTCTTCATTAGTTCCTATTTTTATTTCATAATTTTTATTGTTTTTATTTATTATTTGAGTATTTTTTTCATTTTTATTATTTTTATTATTTTTATAATTTTCAGTTTTCTTTTCTCTTTCTTGAGACAGCCTATTATATTCCTTTTTTAAATCTTTGAACTTATACACATTTGTAAATTTATTGTTTAAATTATTATTAAATCGATTGTAGTTTTTTAATAGATTAGAAAAAGGAGTACTTAAAGTAGCAAAAAAATTATTCAATGAATTTAGAGAAAAGTTATTTGTATTGCTATGAGTATTAAGTGTTGCGCTGCCAAGATTTACAAGCTTATTTATTAAATCATCTTCTTTATTAATGTAATTGAAACAAGAGGTATTGTTGTTAGTTAATATGTTATATATAAATGTGTGTGTGATATTTGATGTTATAAATATTTTATTGATATCAATTAATTGTAATTTTTCCTGAAGTTCTAAATTTTCCTTATTTAAAAGAATTATTATGTCTGTTGAAATATTAGAATCTAAGATCTTTTTTTTAATATTAAGTAAAAATTGAAGAATTTCATAAGATGTTAAATTAGATTTTGCAAATGTTTCGTAGTAAATAATAAGATGTGAAATATTTGAATTAATTTCTAAAGTTTCGATAATACCTTCAATATATGTGATATCTGGAAGAACTTCTAAATTGGGATAAGTTTTTAAGTTTTCTATTAAAGAATTATAAATAGCTATATCGTCTATTAAAGTGAGTATTTTAAGATTATTGTATTTATTCTGCATAGTTTTGTTTTAGATTCCCTTCTATTATATTGTTTTCTAATGTGTTAGATATAATTTTTATTATAATTTTGTTATTTTCGGCGATTACCAAGGATTCTCCTCTTTTTAAATTTTTTATTTCTATTTGTTCTTTTGGATTAAGAGCAATATTATCTGAAAGAGATAATATATTTTCTTCTTCGAGGTTAAATATACATTTAATACTCGAGTTATTAATAATTGTTTTTCCATAATTTCCGGTTTTCAAGTGATAGCATATCAGAAACATCTTGTGTGATAGATATAGCACCGCCATTTAATTTTCTTATTGTCTTAAAAATTTTATATATAAATTGGGCAGTTGTTGGAGTTGATGTTCCGCCTATAATTCTCCATATTTCATCTATATATATAAGCTTATTTAATGATTTATTTTGTTTTAACTTGTTCCAAAAAAAGGTTGCAAATAGGCACATACCATATTTGTAATTTTCTTCACCAAGTTCGCTTATATTTGCAATTATTAGTGAAGCGTTAGTGTTAAAGGTTGTATGATGATTAAAGAAGTTTAAAGAACCTTTAATAAAGGGGATTAGCATGTGACTATATTTAGATAAATCATCATGGTTAATCATTTCTTTGTAAAGATCTTCTAAAATTGGCATATCTTCAGCTTTTTTAAAACTTGAAGTAGAAGATGATTGTTTTTGAGAAGATGGACCATAGAATGTTGAATCATCAAATGTAAGTCCTTTATTAGTATATACTTTTATTATTAGATCTTCGATTTTCCCGTAATCTTCATTTGAAATATCTTGAAAAATTAAATAGAAAAATGGTTTTAACTGAATTAATTTATTTGATAAAAAGTTCTTTTTAAAATCATTTTCGTAGATGTCAAAAATGTTTAGAAAATGCTCTGAAGATGGAGAAAGTGTGATAATACTTGCACCTAAGAATTTTCCGGAGTTCTGTATACTCATTTTCAGGATCTATGACATATTGTGTTGTATTTAAAAGAAATTCGCGTAGAATATTTAGCTTTATAAAATAGGATTTTCCGTGAACCAGAAGAACCAAAAATACACATATTAGAGTTTTTATAAATTTCCTTATTAAATCTATTTAACATAACAATTGAGTTATTTGTTCTACTAAGTCCTAATAGAATGCCAGATTTATCATTTAGGTTTGAAAATATAAATGGGAAAGTTATAGGAATAGAAGAACTTAGAATATTTCTTTTAGAAATTTTTTTTAAAATATTTGAATTATATGCTATTGGAGTAGAGCTTTTAAATATTTCAAGTTCTCTGAAATATGATTTTCTGGTGTATAATCCCGAAATAGCACAAATATTTTCGAGTTTTAGTAAAGAAGCTCTTAATTTCTCAGGGGATGATTCAGAAACAGTAAAATATGTATGAAAGTGAAAAAGTTCTTCATTATTTACTTGTAATTCCTTTCTTATGTATTTAGCATCATTATATGAGAATGCTATTAAATCAATATCTTGAGAGTTTTGAAAACTATCTTTTAAACTTGCACTTGAATTAGTTATATAATATGTTAATTCTTTTATAGCTTTATATTTATCTTTTTTTTCAATGAAAATACTTATATTAATATTAATATTTGAATCTAAAATGTTTTTGAAAATTATATCTGTAAATTTATTTGAATAATTATATACAATTAATCCACCTGTATAATTATCGTCTATTTCTAAAAATTTAGGATTTTTTTCAGAAATATATGTAGGAAAAATATTGTTAAACTTCGAAATACTGCCATTTAAAATAATAGTATTATCAGTATTATCTGAAATATATTTTGATGAATTATCCATTACTTAGTCCAGAAAAGTTAAAATTTTCGTTTAAAAGGTTTAAAATTTCTATAGTATTTAACTGCTTAATGTTCCTACAAGCACGAGTAAGTGTATTATATATAATAGAATTTATATCTTTAAATTCTTCTAAAACTTTAAAAGGTATAAGATTTGCATCTAATTTGTTTGAAATATTAGGAATATTCGAAAGAGTGTTTATATTTTTAACGTCGTTTTTAAAAAAATTAAAGAATGATAAAAATGTAGAATTACTATTACTACTATTATGTGTATTAATATTTGAAAGAGTATGACCTATGTTTAAAGAAATAATTAGATAATATTTTTTGTTTGTAATACTAAAATTATCATTTAAATATTTTAAATGATTAATATAATTATTTTTTAATTCTAAAATATTATCATTAATTTTAGTGTCTTTAGAAAAGTTTAGAAATTGAGTTTCATCTAATTTAGAATAAATTTTTTCTAAATTTTCTTTTTGACTTTTAATTAAAATTTGAATATCAAAGTTAATATTATTTAAGAAATCTTTATATGCCTCCAATATTGCGAGTTTTTCGAGCCTACTTTTTAGATCAAAATTAATTGGTTCTAATTCATATATTTTGATATATTTTTCGTTTGTAATTAATATATTTTCTTGGATAGAATGTATATTAAATATATTTTGTGTGTTTATAATTTACCTCCTTAATTTAATTTACAGCATTCTAACATAAAAAAAATAAAAGTCAATAAAAAAAGTAAAATTATAGTAGATTTTTTCTACAATAATTTTACTTTAAGATATTATATGTGTTAATTAAATTAATTTTAATTAATTTTATTAAAGTTAATTTTGTTTAATTGCATGTTATTTTACTTTCTTATATTTTAATGTTATTAAAGTTAAAATTGTAAATAATGCTAAAAATCCAAATTGTATTAACATATATGTTGGATTAAATCCATCTAATAACTCTTTAAAATAGTAAGTTGGAGAGAATTTTAGTACATGTTGTATAAATTCAGGTAAATATTTGTAGTCTACAAATGAGAACATCATAAATATTGTACCTAAACCTGATGATACTATTTCTACAACTGATTCTTTTTGTGTTAGGACAAATGTAAACAAGTTTATAGCAAATCCAATTAAAAATAGTATAAACACATTAAATAGTGATGGGAGTGATTCTACAAAAGTGTAATTTAACCTAAACATTCCAAAAAGGTTAAGAAGTAGAAGTACAAGTATAATTATCACTATAATACCTGCAGATATTTGAATGATATAGCTTTTTGTACTAGTTCGACTTACCTTAACTCTACTCATTATATTTGGCGAAAGCAGTGGTTTTATAAAGTTTATAACAAACATTGCTGTAAATCCGGAATGCTAAGACCATAAAGGTAACATAAAATTGTTTAATTTGCTGTTTCTTATTAATATTAGATAAATATGAAACGTTTAAACGCTTATATAGTAAACTCATATCACCTGTTTTTTTCGCATGTATGAATTGATTAATATTAGCAGTTAATGGTAGTGAATAGGCCATGGGGCTTGTTTTTACGTTAACTATTTTTCCATCTTCTAAGAAATTATCAGGAACATTAATATAACCATCAATATATGTTGTTTCTAAAGCATAATCAATATCGGATATATTTTCTTCAATTTTGTAATATTTTTTAAGATAATGTATTAAATCTTTAAAATCTTTAGTTTCTTTTAAATTACTAGATGCTGTAATTACAATTGTTCCATATGTTGATTGAGTAGTAGGTGCATTCCCAGAACTTGTAAGAAAAGTAATAATTACAACAAAAATTATTATGTATAATAATAATCCAAATGAACGCCTGAAAAATGTAAACATATTTTTAAAAATACTTAAATCTAACATTATTTTTTACCTCCTACTCTAGTAGATACTATTAGTAATACAATAATTATTACAAATAATATCATTAATGATTGTATATCGAATTTGTATGTTGCAAGCCTATTTACAAGAAGGGCTGGCGAGATATATTTGAATAATGGTGCTTTTTCAAATATAACATACTGAAGCATATATAGTCCAAATCCACCAGACATAAAAGTAAGGGCTTGAGCTATAGATACAGCTACTCCTTGTTTTGCGTCTGTTGCAAGTTTAGGAAGATTAGAAACTATATACCCTATTAATATAGAGATTACTGCGAGTATTTCAAGATACCCTATTTGCTCTAATGATATGGATTTTAAGAATTTCGTTTGGGTAATTAAGTATGTTATCATAAATCCAATAGATATATTTAAAATTAGTAAAGTTGTTAAAAAAGTTTTTAATTTTAATAGAAGATTACTAGAAGGTGAAAGGGAGATTCTTGAACCTATTCCTCTATCTTTTGAATATTTATCAAAAAGAAGTACAGAAACAAATACAGAATAAAGAACTTGCATTGTTATCATTGAGAAAAACAAGTTGTTTGAATTTCCATTGCTTGCACTAAGTGAATTTGAATTTGTATAATCTTTTTCACCACCTTGAACATGATAGTTCATCTCTTCAATAAATCGGTTGCTTCCGAAAATATATTTTTTTAAAACAACGTCATAACCAACATACATATCTACTTTTCCAGAATTTAGAGCTTCCTTGTAATTATCTACAACAACTGTATGCTCATTTTGAAACTTTGAATCTTGAGGAACTCCAATTTTAGTTCCAGAGAAGCTAAGGTTTCCATAAATCGAATTAAGAATGAGAACAAGTATAAGGGGAAAGAATAAGGCCCAAAAAACTACGGCGATATCCTTTGCCCATAATTTTAATTCATAATAAAAGAATTTCATTATTCATCCCTCAACTTTCTACCAGTTAAAATTAGGAATAAGTCGTTAAGTGTTGGTGTTAAAACTTGTTCCATATTATATGAAATTGAATTATCTTTAAAATATGAAAGTAATTCATCTAATGAATAATCAAATGGTAGAATATATTCATTTTCCTTAATTACTCTAATTTTATTAGGAATTCTAGCAATATCATTAGAATTTTCTAAAGTAAGATGAAGTATAGATTTAATATTCATTTGTTCCATAATCTCATATTTTGTACCAACCATAGAAATCTTAGCTACATCCATTATTGCTATTCTATCACAAAGAATTTCTGCTTCTTCCATATAGTGAGTTGTATATACGATTGTTGCACCATTCTTATTTAAAGACTTTAAACCTTCAAGTATAAAGTTTCTTGACTGAGGGTCAATTGCAACTGTAGGCTCATCAAGAAAGATCAGAGAAGGTTTATGGACAATACCGCATGCGATATTAAGTCTTCTTTTAAGTCCACCACTTAGTGATTTGGCAGGCTTTTTTTCATGACCTTGTAGAGCAACAAAAGCAATAGCTTCTTTTACGTATTGTTTTCTTAGCTTACTGTCCTTTACATAAAGAGAACAAAAGAAATCAATATTTTCTTCAGCAGAAAGTGAATCAAAAATTGCAAGTTCTTGAGGAACAATACCTATTTTACCCTTACTGTCTTTATTTAAAGGCTGACCAAATAATGTTATGTCTCCTTTTTGATATTTTATAAGTCCAAGTATGGAATTAATTAAAGTGGTTTTACCACTACCATTTGGTCCTAATATACCCAGGATTTCACCTTCTTTAATTTCTAAAGAAACATTATCTAGAGCAGTTGATTTTTCATTATATTTTTTTGTTAAATTTTTTATTTCAACTAACATAATATATTTTCCTTTCTTTTTATTTCATTTATTTTAAGTTAATTTAATTTAAGTAATTTAGATATGTATATAGATATAAATATAATACTCATCTTTACCTTTATCTTTATAATTAACTGTATCTTTAAATATTATACTATAATTTGAAAAAAAATAAAATTATGAAAGAAAAAATAAAAAAGAGTGAATTTAAAAGGTAAAATAAAGAAGAATTCTATGAAAAGAATTGCCTTTAAGCCCATAGAATTCTTAATGTTTATTGTTATTTTAATAAATAAATTTATTTAATTTTATAATAATTGTTATTATATACAAATATGAATTTAGAAATACACATTATCCCCTATTATTTTCCCTGATCTACCAGTTGAAACTGCATTAAAGCTTAGATAATTATGATTCCTTTTACCATTTAAAGCATCTAGTACTGCCTGTTTAACAAATGACTTATATCTTCCGTTAAGCCTTTTTTTGTAAAGTCCATCAATAGAGTAGGTAAACTGATTTTTTCCCTTATATTGTGAAAGTGGGTCTTTACCATATTGTCTCCATTTAGGAGAAGCAGCTCTATTCATAGCAGTTGTAATAACAGCTAAGGCACCTTCATAACTTGTAGAGCATTCTTGTGCTGTTATAGCACATAAAAGATCTATTTCTGCATCAGTATAATTCCATCTAGATATACCAGAACCACTTCTTGAAACTGATTTACTTGAAACTTGAATTACCTTATCAATAGGTTCTTCTAAAATTTTAGAACTTATTTCTATAGAATCAACAAGCTTATCGCCTATATAAGTGTTTCTTGATGTTATTTCTTTTTTACCATTTTTACCTTCTTTTATGATTTTTGAAGAAGTATCAGTAGAATTAGTAGCTAGATTTTTAGTTACTGTATTAAATGGTATTTCTACAATAGTTGTTTCTATTTTTTCTATCTTATCTGAACTATATGATTTTTCCAAATTATTATTTGTATTTAATGTATTGTTTTTATTCTCGTTTTCATTGTTTTTTTGTTTTTTTGAAATAGTTAATTTTAGTGAATTGCCTTCATTCAAAATATTTAACTCTTCATCTTCTAAAAGTGTGATATTGTTTTTTTTCAAAATATCTTCTGGTGAAGCATCTTTAGAACTCATAAATGAAACAGTGTGTTTATCTACGAATGTTATAGTAGTTTGTTTTAAAAACGTATTATTAGCTATAGAAAAAGCTGATAATATAAAAATAAACATTATAACTAAAACAATAGACTTTTTAATTAATTTTTTCAATTTAAGTTTAACCTCCAAACTTAACAATATTATACAGGGATTTTTATATAATGTCAAAAACTTTTATAATATAGTAAGTATTAACTAAAATAAATGTTTTAAAATAAATGTTTAGGAGGTATAGCTTAATATGAAAAGTGTATTTATAGAAAAATAGATATTCTATGTGAATATGGACTTCTGGGAAAAACAAATATATACTATTTCTCTTTATAGTGTAAAGCAAATAAGAAAGACTCAATTAAAAGAATAAGTGAATTAATCTCACATAATCTTTAATTGAGTCTTCTAAATTAATTAGAGTAGAATGTATTATCACCTATTGTAACTCCAGAAATACCATGTTTTCTGGCGTGTGAAGCAGATCTAAATGATAAATAATTGTGGTTTGTCTTACCATTTAAACCGTCAATAACAGCTTGTTTTACAGCAGAACTATAATTACCGTTAAGTCTTTTTTTGTAAAGTCCATCAATTGAATATGTAAATTGTCCTGCTCCCTTATATTGTGAAAGAGGATCTTTACCATAACGCTTCCATTTAGATGAGTTGGCTCTATTTATAGCAGTTGAAATAACGGCTAGTGCACCTTCATAACTTGTAGAGCATTCTTGTGCTGTTATAGCACAAATTAAATCAAATTCTTCAGCACTATAGCTCCATTTATTATTAGAATAACTTACTTTTGGTTGTTCTTGTGATTTTGTTTTGGTATTTTCTTCAGTATTTCTTGGAGTTTCAAGTTTTCTTGAAACAACATTACTTGTAACTTCAACTATTTTATCAATTGGTTTTACTTTTATTTCTGATGATAATTCAACTTTGTTTATAAGTTCATCATTATCAAATAGTAATCTATATTTTATTATTTTAACTCCATTTTTACCTTCTTGTACTACTTGTGAGTGTGAATCTTTTGAACTGGAAATCTGTCTAGTTATAGTATTGAAAGGAATTTCAATTTCAACTACTTCTATTTTTTCAGTAAGATTATTATACATTTTGTTATTTACAATTTCACGTATATTAGAGTTTTCAGAAACAGTAAAACTTGTTACAACATTGTTTTTGGAACTATCTGATACAATTCTTATTATTCTTTTTGAATCTTGAAATTTTTCTTCTACCTTTTCATGATCTAAAATGGAAATATTATTGTCTTTTAAAACAGTTTCGCTACTGACATTTTTAGATGTTGTTAATCCTATTTTTACACCATTTTCAAATGAAATTTCAGTCTCAACAAAATTATATTTTGTAGCAAAGCTACTAATTCCGAATATGATAATAAACATTAACAATAATATTGCAGTTCTTTTAAACGAAGTGTACATATAATTTCCTTTCTTTTGTATTTATCTCATAATATATATTTATAAGTCGAATAACAATTGAAAATAATAATTACAATTAATAATTGTTATTTTAATAAAAATTATTACAACAGAGAAAACACAGTAATAATACGGTGTTTGAAGTTGTTGAAATGAATTTTTGTAAAGTATAAATATATTTTTGGTATATGTTATTAATATATAATTTAATATATAGAAAATGAAATTTCAAATGTTAAAATAGAAGATAAAAAAGATAACAAGTCTTTAATTTAGATATATCAAGAGATATGAGGAAATATTAAATTATTATGATATTTTAATATTTTAAACGTGAAATTATATTTTAAATTCACTTTTTGTAAATTTATTAATCAACATCTATTGACAATTAAAGTTTTTATGCTAAAATGCTGTAAATTAAAAAAGAGACATGAGAATAGGAGGTAAAAAAACGATACATATATTTTTTTTAATAATAATCATTCAAACATTTTTATTAATCTATATTATTTATTCATATATTGAATCGAAATTCTATCAAAATACCCAAGGAAGTAAGTTAGAAAAGACAAATTGGAAGGAAAAAAGTTAGTATGTACAAAAAAGGATTTTGCTGGAAATATATACAACAAAGAAAAAAACTAAACTTAATAATTGTAATAATTATACTCGTATATTATTTAACTACAGCCCTACTTCTTAAAGATATAATTTATGGAAGAAATATAATATTTCCATATGCTTTAAATAATTTTAGTATAGATATTCTATACCCGGAAATCTGGCGAAAACTTAAGCTATATTATTTTTTGATTAACATAACAACTCCTTTTGCGATACTTGTTATATATAATCTAAAAAAATATGAAATATGGCAAAAGATATACTTATCCAAACTTAACGATGATGAAAAGAATATATTTTTTAAGTCAGAGCTTAAAGGAAGAAAGAGTACATTAATTTCAAGAGAGTTGAATGATATGAAAAATAAAATGAAAATTACATATGGAGAAGTCGAGAAAGCAACAGAAACAGGAAAATTAAAAATATTACTAGGATTTAATGAAGAAAAGAAGCCAGTATATTTAGGAGAAAAAGCATTATTTCAAAACATATTAATTACTCGGAAGCATTGGAACAGGAAAAACAAGTTCGGGTATGTATAATATAACAAAACAGCTAATTGAGTATAATTCATATGGAGATAAAAAAATTGGAATGCTAATTCTTGATGTGAAAGGAAATTATTATGATTTTGTAAAAGAGGAAGCGGTAAAGGTAGGTAGACTTAAAGATATTGTTTGTGTAGACATAAGTGGCAGTACATATTATAACCCGTTAGATAAAAGAGAACTTACTGAAGATATTATAGCAAATAGGCTTAAAGAAATATTGTTACTTTTTAGTAAGAATAATACAGAAAGCTTTTGGATAGATAAAGCAGGAATGCTTTTGGCAGAAGTTATAAAATTCATACGTTTGTACAACAAAAATTATGTAACTTTTTATGAAATACATAAAGTAGTGAATGACATAGAATATTATACAGATATGAAAAAGAAGATAAAAAAGAAGTTAATTAGAAGAGAATATAGTGAAAAAGAAATATTTAATATAAATTCATCTGTGGATTATATTGAAAAGGAATTTTTAAAACTAGATGAAAGAACAAAAGGAATAATAATTGCAGAAATATCAAGAATAACAGGGATATTTGTTCTTAATTATGATGTAAATAAAACATTTTGTCCTAAAAAGGAAGATATAAATTTTGAGGGATTTAGAGATGTAATAGAAAAAGGAAAAATTGTTGTTTTAAAAATGAATATAAGCAAGTATGGAGATATATCAAGAATAATAGCAAGTTATTTGAAAATGGATTTCCAGAGAGAAGTTTTGATGCAGGCTACAAAAGAAAATAAGAGCACAATTAGAAAAACAGCATTTATATCAGATGAATATCAGGAGTATATAACCAAGAATGATGCTGATTTTTATGCACAATCTAGAGAAACAATGTGTATAAATGTTGTTGCAACACAGAGCTATACATCGTTGTATAATACTATAAAAGACGAATATACAACAGATGTAATAATACAATCTTTAGTAAACAAAATATGGTATAGACAAGATGATATAAGGACAATAGAAAAAGCACAGAAGATAATAGGGAAAGAAGAAAAGGAAAGAACATCAGAGACTATGTCGGAAAGTTCTAAAGAGGCAAATTATAATTATTTATTGAAGAAATTTATAACAAAGAATTCAAATCTTTCTGAAAGCATAAACAGGTATAAGGTTTTGGAAGAAAAATTTGATATAAAAGATTTTGCATATAATCTCAAAACTTTTGAAACTATAGCACTCATATCACAAAATGACAAAAATAATGTTATGAAAATAAAAATGTTACCATATTTTTTGGACAATAATTAAAAAATAGAAGAAAAATAAAAATTATAAAATAATAAAATTATAAAATAAAAAATAATAAAAAAAGAACTAACAAATAAAATTAATAGCTAGAAATAGTAAATTGAATTAGAAAAAAATAAATTTTAAGAAGGAGAATAACATGGAAACTAAGGAAGAAAAAGGAACAATAATTAAAATAAGTAAAAAGAAATTTTTAATAAAATTTTCAATAATATTTTGCATAATCTTTTTTAGCTTTATATATATTGTAAATAATTATGCAACTACTGAAAAAAATCCTCTACTGGTGAATAAGTTTAAAAAAGCTTTTGAAAAAATTCAAGAATATTTAATATTAATAGCAACACCAGCAGCAGGAGTGGCAATTTGTACTGGATTATTAATGAGAAAATTTAGCTTTGGAGATGAAGAAAGAGTTAGAACAGCTAAAAAGCTTATAAGAGGAACAATAATAGCGTATGCATTAATAATATCTACAAAATTAATATTAAATTTTATATTGGTTGTTTTAAAATAATGAAAAGAGAAAAATTTTGAATTAAGAAAGTAAGGTAGAAAATGACAAGTATCGCAAATCAGCAAATACAAGGAAATCAATTGATAACAAATTTAAATGAAATGTGTAAGGCCTTATTTAATTCTGTTGATAAAAATGCTTTTAAATATCTTGACCAGTTAGCTTTTTTAGATGAAAAAAAATTTAAAACTGGACTAGAATTAGAACTTATTGGAAATAATATATATGAAGGTATAATAGGGATTGCAATAAGTATAATAATAGGGATTACATTGTATTATGTTGTCAATTATTTTATAAAAAAGATGATAAATGAGCAGATAGAAAGTCCATATAATTTTATTATAAAAGCGATTATTGCAGGGGTACTTATAATATATATAAAAGATATAATATTATTTATAATAAGTGCGAATAACATCATAACTAAGGAAATCTTGAATTTAACTAAAACATTTTTCAATGAAAAGGCAACTTTTGAAAATATATTGATAAAAATAAATGAAAGTTTGTATGTGAATGGACAAGAGTTTAATGTTATAAGCTTTGATGGGATAATAAAAATATATCTTATATTTGGGATTATTAACCTGATGTTTGAATATTCGCTGAGATATGTAACTATACAGATTATGTTCATTTTATCACCTATATTTATTGCGTTTAAGATAAATAGAAAAACAGAATATTTGTATAATAATTGGATGAAAGGAATGGCGAGTTTGTTGTTTATGCAAAATATAATTGCAGTGATATTGGTTTTATCAACAAGAATTATGGTAAGTCCTATGATTCCTATAAGTAAAATAATATACATTGGAATGATATATGCGTTAATAAGAGTAAATATATTTGTAAAAGAAATGTTTGGGGGAGTTAGTATAGAAGTACAAACACCAGTTAAAAATATAATAAGGTAGAGAGTTATGAGCAAATATAGTAAAAAAAGTAGAAAATATGAAGAAGAGATGGAATATATAATACCTAAAAATTATGACATAAGGCCAAAAGTATTGGGAATAATAGAACAAGATGCTTTAGTGATTTTTTTAGTAATAAATATAGTGATTTTTATGATAATAAATAATATAATTGGGAATATATTTATAGTACTAGAACTTATGATAATAATAGCACTTCCACAAGCTATAATATTGATAAATGGGATTAATGGGGAAAGGATAGTGGATGTCTTGCAATATATGATATTATACATATTTAAGAAAAAAGTATACTTATATGAAAAGCAAGTTTGTAATAGGTCTTAGTTTTTGATATAATCAATATACATTAAACGAGGTATTAGATTTATGAAGATTACAAAAAATAAAAGGAAGAACTTATTTGCTAATATCAATCTTTCAGAAGTTTTTATACTGAAATATATGAAAGATATGCCAGCAGAAGCAGTTAAAGTATATATATATCTACTTTATGTAGAAACAAATCAAATAAATATAGAGATAGAAACAGTATCGAAAGAAATAAATCTTGGATTAAAAGCTGTAAAAGCAGGATTAGAATATTTACAAGAAAAGGGCATTCTTATAATGACAGAAGAAGGGTATTATCTTGTAGATTTACAAGAAAAAGAAATAGCAGATCTATATACTCCTAAAGTTACAGCAAATAAGGAAATGCTGGAAGTAAGTAAAAAGAAAGATAGTAAGAGAGAAAAGACTATAAATGATATAGAGTCAATGTATTTTGCGGGAAATATGAAAGCAGAATGGTATAAAAAGATTATTTTATGGTTCGAAAAATATAACTTTTCTAATGAAGCTATGCTTGGTATATTTTCACATTGTTTTGTAGATGAAGTAAAACCTATTGCATATGTGGAAACAGTAGTAAAATCAATGGCAGATAAAGGAGTAATAACAATTAATGACTTATCAAAGCAAATAGTAAGTTATGATAAAAAGTCAAAAATAATTAAGTTTGTTAAAACAGAACTCAACTTACACAAAGCACTTACAAAGCCTCAAGAAAGAATTGTTGAAAAATGGATATTTGATTATCAATATGATAAAGAACAAATAAAGCTTGTAATAGACAAAACAGTAAATGCACCAAATGTAGGATTTAACTATTTGGATAAAATAATTACAGAATGGTATGAACAAGGACTTAAAACACCAGAAGAAATAATACGATATGAAAAAGAAAATAAAGAAAAAATGGAAGAAAAGAGAAAACAAAGAAGTAGTAAAACTAGTACAAATGATTCAATATCAAACAATACAGGAAATAGAGAACAAAGAAATTATGAAGAATTTCAAGTTTTTGACCTTTTTAAGTAAAATTGAAGAAAGGAAATTAAATGAAAAAAACTCTTGAAGAAATATTGATTATATATCAACAAAAAAAGAAAAAATACATAACAACCAAAAAAAGAAAAAAAAGGAAAAGAAAATGAAAGAGTAAAAAAAGAATTATATAATAACCATCCTGAATTTAGTAAAATAGAGAAAGAAATTGCACAATTGTATCTTAAAAAATCAATAAAAACTTTAATGATGAAAAATGATAAAAATGCTGAAAGTGATGTGGATTTTAAAAATAAAAAAGAAGAAAAAAGATTAGAAGAAAAAAAAGAAAGTGAATTAGTTGATTTAGATAAAGAAATTAAAAGATTAGAAGAAAAAAAAGAAAAATATATAAAGGAAAATAAAATAAAAATTTCTGAATTAGAACCACAATATGATTGCAAAAAATGTAAAGATACGGGATATATAATTGAAAATGGTTTGAGAAAAAAATGCGACTGTTTAGTTCAGGAAATAATAAATATAAATTATAATATTTCGAACTTAAAATCTAATGGTGATAATATGATTGAAAAATTTTCTCTTAATTATTATAGTGATGAAAAAAATGAAAAAGAACAGTATTCACCAAGAGAACTTGCGAAAAAAGCATATGATGGTGCTAAAGAATTTATAAAAGACTTTGGAAAAAAAGAAAGCAAAATAAAAAATATAATATATATTGGAGAAACAGGACTTCGGTAAAACATTCCTTTCTGAAGCAGTAGGACAGGAAATATTAAAACAAGGGAAAACAGTATTATACCAAACATCACCTAAGCTTCTTAGTAAATTGATGGAATATAAGGTGTTGGATATTAAAAAATACAATGAAATGACAGATTATCTAGCGACAGTTGACTTACTTATACTAGATGATTTTGGGGCTGAAAACATAACAGAAGCTAAAAAGGAAGAAGTTTTGAATATAATAAATAGTAGGATATACAATGAAAGAGCTATGATAATATCAACGAACTTAGGATTGAAAGATATATATAAGGTATATACTGACAGAGTTGTATCTAGAATAATAGGAGAATTTAAGGGATTTAATTTTAAAGGGGCTGATATTAGAATAATAAAAGCAAAAGAACAAAGAGAAGCGGTATAATAATGGCAAAAGAAAAGGAAAAAGAAAATATAATAGAAAACGAAAAAAGAAAAAAAGAGGATATATTTTTTATGCAAGAAGCTTTAAAAGAAGCTAAAAAGGCATATAAAAAAGAAGAAGTTCCGGTTGGAGTTGTCCTTGTAAAAGAAGGACAAATTGTTTCAAGGGGACATAACAATAAGGAAAAAAAGAATGATCCTATGGGACATGCAGAAATAATTGCGATAAATAAATATTGTAAGAAAAATAATACATGGAGATTAAATGATGTTACAATGTATGTTACCTTAGAACCGTGCCTTATGTGTTCTTCTGTACTACAACAAGTTAGGATAGGAAAAGTGGTTATAGCAGCCAGTGATCTTAAAACAGGAGCAATGGGAAGTATTATAGATATAAATGAAATAAAATCTAACCATAAAATAAATATAGAGAAAGGAATTCTTTTAGAAGAAAGTGAAGAAATGTTGAAAACTTTCTTTAAAAAACTTAGAGATGAAAAGAAAAGAAAAAAAGATAATATTTAATTTAGAACAAAAAACATTAAATATCATAGGGATAGCCTTAAGTATTATTATAATAATTGTAATTAGTATATATTATGGATTTCAATTCAATAGAGAATATGTAAATGGAGATAAAAAAATACCGTTTTTTATTGAAAAAAATACAATTATTACAGTTTTAGATGGGCAAAGAAAAGCAATAGAAAATGACAATGAAAATGAAAAATTAGAAATAGGAATAATAGATGATATATATTTGGATTTAAAATTAGCTGATGAAAAAAAGAATAAAATAAAAGGAATTATTTTAGAAAAATTTAACGTGAATAATGAATTTGAAGATACAAGCAAAATAAAAATAGTTCCAATATCGGATAATATTGGAGGAATAAAGGAAGAAAATAATTCAGTAAATGAAAAAATAGAATTTAAAATAGAACAAAAAAATGAAGAAGAAAACTCAAAAATCAGGGTAGGTGTAAGACTATACCATGAAAAAATTTCGGAAAAAAAAGTCAGAAAAGATGAAATAGTTACATATGGAAAAGGACTTGTAGATAACAACAATGATGTAGAAAAATATAATTTATCAAAAATTAGCTTTAAAATTACGGTTGTTATGGAAAACAATGAAGAATACGAAACTATTATAAGCCTAGATAAAGTAGGGATGGAAAGAAAGGATTTCCGGACTTTTTAAGGAAGAAAATGGAAAAAAGGTAAAAATAACTAAAAAATATTTGCAAAATTAGTTAAAATAGTATATAAATATAAGTAATATAACCTTCTTTTTCATTGAGGGCATTTCAATAAAGAACTGCGAATCTCGTCAGGTTCGAAAGAAAGCAGCGATAAGTAGTTGCCTTTATGTGAATAAGTGCCTTCAATGAAGAAGAAGGTATTTTGTTAGGAGAAATAATTTATGTATCAATCGTTATATAGGAAATATAGGCCTAAAAATTTTGATGAAATTGTAGGACAAGAAAAAGTAGTTGAAATTATAAAAAATCAAATAAAATTAAATAAGCTTGGACATGCATATCTGTTTACAGGAGTGAGAGGGACAGGGAAAACAAGTATTGCTAAAATATTTGCAAAAGCAATTAATTGCAGTAACAACGATGATGGGAATCCTTGTCTAAAATGCAAAGAATGTCTAAGTATTTCTGATGGAACAAATGTTGACATTATTGAAATGGACGCAGCATCAAACAATGGGGTTGATGATATAAGATTAATTAAGGAACAAACAGATTTTTTACCTACAAACTTAAAGTATAAAGTATACATAATAGATGAAGTACATATGTTGAGCGGAGGTGCTTTTAATGCACTTTTAAAAACACTAGAAGAACCACCATCACATGTTAAATTTATTCTAGCAACAACAGAACCACAAAAGCTACCAGCGACTATAATATCTAGATGCCAAAGGTTTGAGTTTATGAGAATATCAGAAGAAAAAATAAAAAAAAGATTACATAAAATAGCTCAAGAAAATTCGATAGATATTGAAGAAGAAGCGCTTGTACTGATTTCAAATTTAGCAAATGGATCTATGAGAGATGGTATATCAATATTAGAAAGTGTAAGTAATTTGGAAGGTAAAATAAATAAGGAAGCTGTAAGAGAAACGGTTGGACTTCCTAACATGGAAAAGATGATTGATATACTAGGAGCAATAGTAGAAGGTGACATAAGCAGGACTTTGAAAATTTCTAACGAACTTATGGATGAAGGAAAAGAGCCGCAAAGCTACATAACAGAACTATTAAAATTGTTAGAAAGCATTTATCTAAAAGAAGATTCGCTTATTGAATTATATTCAAAACAAGAAAAAGAGTTGCTGAACAAATATATGAATATAGATAAGTTTAAGGTATATAAAATAATAAAAGAAGTACTAAACATAATTAATGTAATGAAAAATATGGAAAATAAGAGGATTATGCTTATAGCAGCACTTATGAATTTAGCTCAAATGAATAATCAGGATATTAATGAAGGAAATAGAGAACAAGAAACACACAATAATAATATGGTTCAAAAAAGTATAGCAAAGAACAATATAGCAACTGTTACTGCTAAGAAACACATTAATACTGAAATAAGTAATAAGAATAGCAATGATAATAGTAGTAGTATTAATGATAATAGAAATGAAAAAAATGATAGTCAAAAAGAAAAATTAGATATGCTTGCAATAAGAAAATATATGCTTACAAACAAGGAAATGAAATTGTTTGTTATGTTAAACAATATAGAAATTTATGTAAAAGAAGAAAAAGCATATTTAATATCAAAAACAAAACTAAGTGAGAATATAGTTTCTAAAGAAAATATGGAAATTATACGAAAAGCAATACAAAATGTTACAGGGAAAGATTACATAGTTGAATATGTAGAAAAAAAATAGTAATATATATTGTAGATAAAATAAGAAGGAGAATTAATATGGCAAGAAGAGGATTTCCAGGAATGGGACTTACAGGAGGAATGAATATAAATAAATTATTAAAAGAGGCACAAAAAATGCAATCAGATATGCAAAAATCTCAAAAAGAAATACAAGAAAAAATATTTGAATCTGTTGCAGGTGGGGGTGCTGTAACAGCAAAAATGAATGGAAAAAGAGAATTATTGGAAATAAATGTAGCAGAAGAATTATTAGATAAAGATGAAAAAGAAATGTTACAAGATGTTTTAATGGTTTCCATTAATGACCTATTAAGAAAAATAGATGATGAAGAACAAGAAATGACTAAGGGAATGAGCATACCAGGAATGGGATTATAATGGAATTTTCACCATCAATAGAGAGAGTGATAGAAGGATTTGCAAAATTACCAGGAATAGGTAAGAAAACAGCAGAAAGATTGGCATTTCACATAATACAAGAGAATAATAAGGAAGTACAAAGCTTTCTAAATTCGATAGTTGAAGCAAAGAAAAGTTTAAAGGTATGTTCGAAATGCTTTAATATTTCGGATACAGACCCTTGCTATATTTGTGAAGATGAAAAGAGAAATAAAGAGCTTTTATGTGTTGTAGAGGACGTCCGTAACATAATTGCGATGGAAAGGACAGGAGAGTATAAAGGGCTTTATCATGTACTTGGAGGAAGTTTATCCCCAATGAATGGAATAAGGCCGGAAGACTTACATATAAAAGAACTAATAATACGAATTACAGAAGATAATATAAAAGAGGTTATACTTGCAACAAACCCAAGAATAGAGGGAGAAACAACTGCAGTATATATAGCTAAACTTTTAAAAACGTACAATGTTAAAGTGACAAGAATAGCACATGGAATTCCTGTAGGTGGGGATTTAGAATATGTAGATGAAGTTACTTTAAGTAGAGCTCTAGAAGGAAGAAGAGAAATATAGGAAATTAAAAAGTTGGTAAATATGGAGAATGATAATATTATTTTAAATGTAGATTCTAATAATAGGAAAATAGAAATTAATTTAGCAAAAGAAAGTACTATTCTGGATATAATAAGTGATTTAATAGATAAAAAAGAAAAGATAATAGAAAGTGTATTAGAAATATTTAATGAAAAAAATGCAAATTACGAAGTTAATTTGGTGTATATAGAAATAAAAGGAAAAGTTCTTGATGAAAATGAAAAAGAAATTATAGAAAAAATATTGAAAAAAAACTGTGATAATATTTTAAGTAATATAATTATTGGATTTTTAGGAAATGAAAAAGAACTTGGGCTTTTTTCTATAGACGAAATATTTGAAAAAGATCAAGATGTTTCTAATACAAAATATATAAAGCATTCAATAAGGTCAGGAATTAGAGAAGAATATTTTGGGAGTGTTGTGCTATTAGGAGATCTTAATAATGGAGGGCAATTAATAGCAAGTGGAAATATTATTATACTTGGAGCATTAAGAGGACTAGCACATGCAGGAGCAACAGGAAATAAGAAAGCTTTTGTTGGTGCGAAAGAAATAGAAAATGCACAAGTAAGAATTGCAGATAAAATAATAGAATTAGGACTGTATGAGGAAAATACATTACTTACTATAAAGAATGATAAAATAGTAGTTGAATCTAAAGAAAAGAAAGACTATAAGAAAGTTTAGAATATAAAATAAAAATAAAAAAGTACTTACATGTTCTATTTGTAAGTACTTTTTATATTTGGCGGAGAGAGTGGGATTCGAACCCACGATAGGGAGTTACCCTATGCCAATTTTCAAGACTGGTGCCTTCAACCACTCGACCATCTCTCCAATAAAGAACAAAAACAGTATAACAAAGTAAAAATTAATTGTCAAGGATTTTTTTGAAAAATAGTCATTAAGTAAATTTAAAATATAATTGCAGGTTTTAGCCTTAAACTGCAATAAGTCATTAAATATGCAAAAATAGTAATTAAAAGTATTACTTCACTTGTAAATTAATTGAATTCATCCTTGGGAATTTATCTATAGTGGAGAAGTATATTTTTTATATTGAATTATTTTGGGATTAAAAATGAAAGAGAGAAAATAAAAAAGAATTCGAAAAAATATATGATAAAAAAGACTTGAAAGCATTAAAAAAATGGTATAAAGCTACGGAATTCAAGAATAAATAATGAGGTTGAAATGAATGAAAAAATAAAAATATGTTAAAAATATTGTTTTTTTTGAATGTAAATTGGAAAAAAAGAGATTAAAATATATAAAAAGGTTAAAAAAATAGTTGATGACATCAAAATAAGGTAAAGAAAAGGTTGAAAATGGTTTTAAATATGAAGTTTAAGGTTATAATTTAAAAAAAAGGATAGAAAATAGTGGAAAAAAAGAAATAAAAAATAAATATGAAAAAAAGCTAAGAAAAACATCTGAAAACCTTCGGAAATCAGATGTTTTTGCTATTAAAAATTTACTTAAAATCGATTAAAAGCTTATAAATTTCACTTTTATGAACGTTTAAATCAGTTGATATTTTTTTTATAATTTCTTTTTTTTCATATCCTTGGGTCTTGTAGTAATTGTAGTGTTCTTCAAGAGTGAGAGATGAAAAGTCTACAATGTTAGATGAGGATTTATCGATTATAATAACAAATTCACCTTTTTCAGTAATATTGGGGATTATTTCATTAGCTGTGCCGTATAAGTATTCTTCATGCAATTTGGAAATTTCTCTTGCTACACATAAATACCTTTCAGCATCTATTTTGGAGATAAGTTCTAATGTTTCTATCACTCTATACGGCGATTCATACAGTATTATGGTTGATTTGGATGCTAGAACTTTATTTAATTCTTGCTTCTTTTTCTCGTTTCTATTTTTTAAAAAGCCATAAAATGTAAAAGAGGTTGTATCCATTCCAGAGTTAACTAGTGCAGGAACAAATGCTGTTGCACCTGGGAGTGTCTGTGTTTCTAAATTATTTTTAATACATGAATTAATAAGAATATGTCCAGGATCTGATATTCCAGGAGTACCTGCATCTGATATAAGAGCTATGCTCTTAGAAGCTAGTAAGTCAGATATAACTTCGTTATACTTTTCATGTTCATTATCCTTATTAAATGAAATTAGTGTGTTATTTATGTTAAGATGATTAAGTAATTTTATTGATACTCGTGTATCTTCACATAAAATATAGTCAACAGAGGTTAATATATCAATAGCTCTTAATGTTATATCTTTTAAATTCCCGCACGGGAGTTGGTACGATGTATAATATACCTTTTTTGTTGTTTTTCATAATATATTCCTTTAATTAATTGATTTTATTGGCAATATGTTTAAAAACTTATTACCATTTTTAACAAACTTTGCTAAAAATAAAGAGGGCTGATTATTAGAAGAATTTGTAATAAACTGAAGGGCTTTTAATTCTATGTTGTGTTTATCAGCAACTATAATTATTTCTGGTAAGTTTTCAGGCTTATGTACCATAAAAAGCTCGCCTTTATCTTTTAAACAAAATTGCACAGTAGTAAAAAAAGTACTTAAAAAATCTTTTTTTGCAATTTTGGCAATATTTTTTTCTGTAGAGCTTGTAGATATTCCCTTATTTTCTTTCATATATGGTGGGTTCGATAATATACAAGAATATTTGTTTTTGAAAGAAGTGTCTAAACACATATCACCTATACTAATGTTGTATACAGAAAAGGGATTAGTAAAATTATTTTGGCTATAAGTGGTGATATTATTCTGCAATATATTATTGTACGTATTAAGGCAATTTCTATAATTCAAATTAGCAAAATATTGCTGGATTTCAAAAAAATCCACTTGTAAATCCTCAATATTAGTTTTTCGAATTGAAAGGTTTTCTGTAAAGTATGATTTGTGAAACATATTTAAATATGAATAGATACCAATAATCCCTGTTCCAGAACAAAAATCAGCAATATGATTATGTTTAGTTGTTGTGTTTTTCAAAAAGAATTTAGAAAGTAGAAAGCTATCTATACCAAATTTAAAAAAATTATTATTTTGATGAATATTATAATCTAAATAAATGTTTTCGAAAATTTCAGAAGAAATATATTCTTTAAATTGTTTAATATCATTATTATTATCCACATAATCATATTTGTTAAGTTTAAATGTTTCTTGCACACTAGTCTCCTTTAATATTATATAATTCAATTATACATTAAAATCTGTTAAAAAACAAAAGTTATATGTTATAATACTAATGTTAACAAAGGAGAAAAAAAGATGATTAAATTTTGTTCATTATATAGTGGAAGTTCTGGAAATTCATATTATGTAAATATAGATAATAAGAAGATATTGTTAGATATGGGGAAGAGTTTAAAGAAAATAACAGAAGCGCTTGGAAATATAGGAGAAAAGATAGAAGATATAGATGCGATTTTAGTTACTCATGAACATTCAGACCATATACAGGGTTTAAAAATGTTGTGCAAAAAACATAATACTAAAATATATATGACAGACAAGACAAAGCCTGAAGTGTTAAGAATTGTAGATACACTAGAAGAAGAAAATGTAGTAACATTTAGTGCAGGAGATAAGTTTGAAAT
Organism: uncultured Eubacteriales bacterium; assembly: GCA_963542845.1. Lineage (GTDB taxonomy): Bacteria > Bacillota > Clostridia > TANB77 > CAG-508 > JABCPO02. Next base: position 63,266 of record CAUTZA010000002.1, read on the forward strand.
AGGAGAAGCTAAGATAAAAAGTGTTAAAGTATCACATGATGCAGTTGATCCGGTTATGTATAGTTTTAAAGATATAAAAGGTAGAAAAATATCAGTTTTTACTGATGTTGGGGAAATAACAGATTCAGTAGTAGAAACACTAAAAGGAAGTGAAATAGCAGTTATAGAAGCAAATTACGAAGAAAACTTATTAAAAGTATCTAGATATCCAGGATATTTAAAAAAAAGGATAATTGGAAAATATGGACATTTATCTAATGAAGAAGCAGCATTTCTAGCAAGGGAACTTGCTAAAAATGGTACGAAAAAGATATTATTAGGGCATTTGAGTAGAGAAAATAATACTGAAAAGATTGCATATCAGACAATTGAAAATGAAATGAAATTTTTAAAAGAAGAGAATGGAAATATAGATATAGACAGTATAGAGATAGTAGTACTTGGAAGGGAAGAGAGTGGAAACTTATATATATTGGATTAGAAATAAAAGATAAGAAATAAAAAAGCAAAAGTAAAAAGAGAAAAATACAAACTTAAATATTTTTAAGTTTGTATTTTTCTCTATTCTAAATCAAATATTATTTTACAGATGTTATCTGCAGCATTGGGTTTCCCAAATTTTTTGGCATTTTCGGATAATCTAGAAAGATAATTTTCGTCTGTTTTTAAACGATCTATTAACATATTTAAGTTTTCCTTGTTTACAAGGATACCAGCACCGATATGTTCTATATAATTTTGGTTTGCTACTTCTTGACCAGGAAGAGGGTTTATCATAAACATTGGCAACCCTTGAGAAAGAGATTCAGATGTTGTAAGGCCTCCTGGTTTTGAGAAAATTCCAGATGAAACTTTCATTAATTTAGAAATATTTGTTGTATATTTAATTAATGTAGAGTTTTCTATGTTTTCCTCAGATATAGCTTTTTCAAACATAGAATATAGTTCAGGGTTTTTGCCAGAAATGCATACAAAGTGAAATTCTGGTAATTTTTTGGTTAAAGTTTTAAATATTTCTATGTTTACAGTATTAGATAGTCCAAATTCTCCACCTCCAAAAAAAATAAAATTTTTCTTATCTTTTGGTATTTGAAATTCTTCTAGTGTTTCTTCAATTTCTTTTTCAGATAATTTATTTGAAAAGACAGGGTTTATTGGAATACCTGTAACATGTATTTGTGAATCTTTAATATTTTTTTCCATTAAAGCTTTTTTCATTTCTTCTGTTGGTACGAAGAAATATTTTAAATATTCTGGAAGAACATACCAAAGTCCATGTGGTTCAAAATCTGTTAGAATATTTGAAATTGGGACTTGTATCTTACCTTTTCTTGCAATATGAGCACACATTATTGCAGGGAAAGGGTGTGTACATATAATTTGGTCAGGTTCGACTTGCTTAATGATTCTATATAATCTAATTCTATACCATCTTAATGTTTGTCTTAAAACTATGTCTGTGACACTGTTATCTTTGTTTGCATTGTTATAAAATGCACCCCAAATTTTAGGGGTATTTCTTGATATTGCATTATAAAAAGAAACAGAAATCTTATTTAGAATAGGTGCAACATATTCAAGACCGTCTACTAATTCTACATAACAGTTATAATTGTTTTCTAAAACTGCTTTTAATGCTTTTGCAGCAGAAAGATGCCCTCCTCCAAATGATCCATAAAATATTATTACTTTTTTCTTTTTGGTTTCCATTTAATTTCTCCTTTAATTAATATATTTGTATTATACCATAAAAGACATGAAATAAAAGAAAAATTACAAAAATATAAAATTGTAGAGAAAATGAGGTGAAAATAAAAAAAGAAATTGGCGAATATTAAGAAATATACAGAAATATATCATGTATTAAAATTATATATATTATATGTAATATGGATGTTACAAAGATTACAAAACTGAAATTATGGGACTAAAATTGAAATATAGTAATAATAAAGGAGGGGAAAATGGATTATTATAATAAAAATAGAAAAAAATATTATAAGAAAGGAATAACCTTAATAGCCCTTGTTATAACGATAATTATATTATTGATTTTAGCGTCTGTTGCTATACAATTGGCTTTTGGGGAACAGGGCCTTATAAAAAAGAGTAAAGATGGAGAAAAGCAAAATACATATGCAGAACTCATAGAAAAATCAAAAACAGAAATAGCGAGTATAAGTATAGGAAAGGTAATAGACGGGGATACTAGCTTTAGTTTTAGTGAAGTATATTCATTACCATTTTTTGTTAATAACTATGACATTGTTGGGAATGACATAGTAAAAAAGGGAAAAAATGAACCAATAATATCAAAAAGTGATTATGAAGCATTATTACAACCTTCATTTGTAGGAGCGTCAGGAGCAGCAGGAAGCACTCCATCTACTCCGGGGGTACCGTCAACACCAACAGTACCCGTATCTAGTGCACCAACAATGTATGTGATATCAAATAAGGAAAGATTTGTTGCAGGTAAAGGAATAACAGGAGCAACAATTACACTTACAATGCCAGATGGAAGTTTAAAAAATACAACTGTAGATTCATCAGGTGAATGGAGTATATTTACAGGATATTTAGGAATAGGGGATGTTATTAAAGTAAAACAAATTGAAAATGGATTAGGTGAAAGCCCGGAAATAACACAAACGGTTGTACAATCAAGAAATGTTGTAGTAGGATCAAATCAATTAAAATTTAATATAAAGACAACAGTACCAGTAAGAGTATTTATGGTATTTAAAGGAGCAGGAGCAGGAACAACAATGAATGTATTAGCAGGATCTCTTAATGTTGCTGGAGGAGTTGGTATTTATCATGGAGGAGAATTTAATTTTATAGGAGCAGGAAATGGTACAGATTATACTATGGGAGTTTCAGGAGGACTATATAGAATAACAGTGCAACCTATAAATGCGGGAGATACAATAACGTCAGAAACAACACAATTAACAATTACTGATTTTGGAGATATTCAAGGAGATATGGAACTTGAAAATGTGACATCTGTGCAAGGAACCCCTACATCATCAACAAATACAGGAAAAGTTACAATAAAATATTTAAATGGACCGGTAAAAGTATATAATTTAAACAATTAAATTAATATGAACTATATGAATATTAATATTAGTAAGATAATGAATTATAAAACAATAAATTATATTATTAAAGTATAGAAATAGAGTGTGTGATTGTAGTAAATTAAAAATAACCCCTGTACTTATATTTAGTACTGGGGTTATTTTTAATAGCCTCTATACTTTTAATGGGGGTATAAAATGATAAAAAAGGATATAAGCCTAGTTAGGGGACTGTTATACACTACCCAATTTTTGACATTGAGCCCATGTAAAAAGTGAGGATAATAAAAAACTCTAAGTCATATTTAAGACTTAGAGTTTAAAGTTACTAATAGAAAGTTCCGTTTATTATATTGGTTGCATCCTTTCTTGGAGTTGTTTTAAAGATAGAAGCTGCTGGCTCACTTGAACGAATAAGAGCAAATAAAGAAGATTTATCTTGTTCCATATACGCAAGTGATAACATAAAACGAACTATAGCTTTTTTTACTGGTTTTCCATTAGAATATTTCTTTTTTACCTTAAACTTTATACTATCCCAGAATCTAGGATAGTATACCTTCCCATCTGGTTGAACATGGAAGTCCCATGCTCCTGCAAAAAAAATATCATTATTAGAATTTTGAGCCCATTCGATAGCGTCACTACTATAATATGGTATCATACTAATGTATGAAGTGCCCTCAAGGTATTGAATTATAGCAATATACTCTTCTCCAGGCTCTACCTCTATTTCAAGAGGAAATACTCTTAAGTTTCGCATATTTCCAGGCATTATTGTCCCAGTTCCCAGCGGTGAGAACAGGGAAGACATATTTACATGGAAGGGGATTGATTTATCTTCACCTATTACTTCTTTTACAAACTTCTCCTCTGATTGTACGCATTTGAAAAACAGTTCTTTTTCTTTTTCATTTCTCCATATATCCTGAGGGAGAAGAGAGTGCTTTATAGTACCAAAGCTTTTTTGAAATTTAAAGTTTTCAGGGCTGCATTTTTCAGGTCCTGAAAAACCTAAAGAAGAAAATAATAATAATACCATAACCATTATAACAGGTTTTGAAAATTTTGATTTCATAAAAATCACTTCCTTTTTTTTAGTTTTTAAACAACTTAATTAAGTTGTTTATTAAAATATCATTCAATAATATAATAGCATAAAAAGAGAATTATGTAAATAAAAAAGAAAAAAGATAAATTAAAAGCTATGCTGTAGAACATGTTCTTATTTTACATCATAGCCTTACTTTTTTTCTTGTTTTGTATTTTTTTCTATTTCTAGTATTTTTTTATATAATTGTTGCTCTTCATCTGTGATTACGGAAGGGATTACAATATTTGCTTTTAATATTAAATCACCTTTTAAATTAGAAGATGAAAAACCTTTATTTTTAAGCTTAAATTCCTTATTGTTTGGCGTATAAGGTGGAACTACAATAGATATTAGTTCTCCAAAAAAATCAAATTCTATATTTGTACCTAATATTGCTTGTGCAGGAGTAAGGTTAAGATTACTTATAATGTTTAGCCCTTTTAATTTAAATGTTTCGTCGTTTTCTACAGATATTCTAACATAAAGGTCTCCTGGAAATTTAAAAGAATCATTACTTTTCTTTCCCATGTATTTTAATATATGAACATCGTTGTTTTTAGTGTTTTTAGGTAATTCTAAATCTTTTTGATCATCTTTTGTTTTTATTGTTTTGATACACCCGAGGTATGCTTCTTTGATAGAAATTTTAAGTATTATTTCTGTATTCAAAGAAGTATCTTCTGTTTTTTCTTTTACTAAAGTATGTCTTTTGAAAGCGTTTCCGAAGAAAATGTTTGATAATTCTTCAAGCATCGTATTTTTTCTTTCTTCAGTTATGAAGGAAATATTTTCTTTTTTTGTTCTTCCAACATATCCACTCCACAATTTATCATATTTTTTCTTAGATTGCGGGTTTGAAAGTATTTTATATGCTTCGTTTATATCTTTTATAATTTCGCCTGTACTTTCTTTGTTTATATCAGGGTGAAATTTCTTGGCTTGATTTCTGTAAGCTGTTTTAATTTCTTCTGATGATACCTTAACGCTATCAATCCCTAGTATTTTGTAGTAATCTTTAAATGTCATAATTTACTCCGTATCTTCTGAATTGTTTTAATTATATCACAAATAAATATCTTTTCAATAACAAAATAATAACAAATTTAAATAAGTAAATTTAAAATATAATCGCAGGTTTTTGGCATTAAATTGTAAGGAAGTTATATCATTTAAGAAAAAAGACAAAAAAGAAAAACATATGAACATTATCCTATCTAAATGTGGATAAGTTTATATGCTTTAAATTATTTTATTGTATTTTAATGTTTTGTTTTTCGCTTTCAGAAATCTCAAACATTAAGAATTCAGGTGATTTTAAGAATTTAGCGAAAAGGTTATTTGGGAATACCTTTGTGAATTTTTGATAATCTCTTATTGTGCCATTGTAGTATTTTCTAGAAAGTGCAATTTCATCTTCAATAATAACTAGATTTTCACTAAGTCTTTTGTATTCTTCATTAGCCTTAAGTTCTGGATAATTTTCCACTGTTAAATTCAGAGAACCTATCACACTAGAAAAATCTTGATTTGCAGTTATTTTGTCGTTTATAGATTTTGAATCATAATTTGGTGATCTTAATTCTGCGATTTTTGTGAAAACTTGTTCTTCATGTTTAGAATATCCTTTTACTATTTCTACTAAATTTCCGTACTAAATCAAAACGTTTTTTTAATTGTACATCCATTATAGAAAAGGCTTCTTCAATCATTATCTTTTTACTTATACTAATATTATAGTAAACAAATGTATATATTAATATTATTGCTAAGATACAACCAAGTATCATTAATATAGTTATAAAGTTCATATATATCTCCTACTCATATAATTATTAACTAATAAAGTGATTAGTGAATAAATAAATGTTAATAATTACACGCTTTAAATTTATGCTTTTAATTGTATATTTAATTACAAGTATATAGTATATCTTTAAACAAAAAAAGTCTAGAGAATTATTCTAATATTCTAAAAGAGATATAAAAGAAATATATTGAAAAAGTGTCACAAAAAGCTTTAGATAGTGCTAAAATTTGACAAATAGCTGTAATCTATATATCATTATAATATAGATTATATGTTTTAAAATATTAGATATAATCAAGAAGGAGAATATATATTTTATTATGAAAATAAGAGAAATAACTGGGATTATAGATGGGGAGCTTCTTTATCGGAAATTATGATGATGAAATACATGAGATAAAGCAAGATACAAGACTTATATCAAGAGGTGATACATTTATTGCATTTAAAGGTGATAATATGGATGGAAATAAGTTTGTGTCAAATGCAATACAAGCAGGAGCAGCAACATGTATAGTTAATGACAGGGATATAGAAATTACAGATGAAATTATAAAAAGAAAGTGCAATATACTATATACGCCTGATTCATTAACAGCATTACAAAATATAATTGATTATAAGATGGATGAGATAGATACAAAGGTTATTGCTGTAACACGGAAGTGTAGGAAAAACATCAACAAGAGAAGTGGTATCACATGTTTTAGAAACAGAACATACTGTTTTTAAAACAAAGAAAAATTTTAATGGCATGAGAGGTTTGCCTATAACATGTAGTCAAATAGAAGATGAAGAAATAGCAGTTATAGAGATGGGAATGGATGGTATGGGACAAATTCAAAAACTATCTACCATGATTAAACCATATATTGGTGTTATAACAAATATAGGCTCATCACATATAGGAAAACTTCGGAAGTGTAGAAAATATACTTACAGCAAAAATGGAAATAATATCAGGGATAAGAGAGGGCGGATTTCTTATTCTAAATGCTGATGATAAGATGCTAAAAACGGTTATAGAAAATTTTGATAAATATACATCAAATTTAGGAAAAAACATTACTCTTATAACATACGGCATAGAAAACAAAAATGCAGATTTTGTTGCTGAAATAGTAGAAAAAACAGAAATAAGTACAAAGATAAAAGTTAAGATACAAGATATCGAACTTGAGTTTGAAATAAATACTGTAGGAATTCACAATGTATATAATTCACTTGCAGCAATAGTAATTTCTAAGATATTTGATATAAAACTAGAAAATGTAAAGAAAGCATTGGTAAATATGAAAGTAACTGAACATAGAATGGACAAATTTGTTATAGGAAAAAATATAACGATATATGATGATGCATATAATGCAAGCTATGAATCTGTAAAAGCAGCAATCGATGTTATAAGTAATATAAAACAAGAAGAAGCAGGAAGAAAAATATATATCTTAGGAGATATATTAGAACTTGGTGAATTTTCAGAAAGATATCATAAAAAGATAGCGGATTATTTAACGGTTAAAGGATATGATATTGTGATTACAGCAGGTGAGAATGCTGAAACAATAATGGAAGAACTTAATAAAGACATTATAGAACAAAATATGGAAGAAAAAAGAAAAGTATTCCATTATGCAGATTATAATGAAGTTATACAACATTTAGACATATTAAAAGAAAATGACATAGTTTTAGTAAAAGCATCAAATGGAATGAAGTTTTCTAATATAATAAAATATCTAAAAGAAAAAGACCAAGAAGAAGTGGAAAAAGAAATGGAACAAGCTTTAGAACAAGATACAAATTTAAGTACACAATTAAATGGAATATAAGGGAAAAGAAAAAATGACTTTAGATGAAAAATGTAAAGAAATAGCAAAAGATGTTATAAAAGATTATAGTATATTAAGTGAAAACATGCTTAAAAAAGAGGAAAGTGACTTATTAAAAACTAATTGGAATGCATTCCTTCTAGGCCTTATATCAGACCAATCTGTAAAAGCAGAAATGGCATGGAGACTTCCATATAATTTAGAAAAAAGGTTAGGATATTTCGATTTTGAGAGAATATTAAAAGAAGAAAGTGTGGAATCTTTAGAAAATATAATAAAGGAAAAACCAGCACTTCATAGATATCCAAGAAAAATGGCAGAATACATATATACTGCTGTAGAAAAAGTGGTAAATGAATATTCTTCAGATATTTCAAATATATGGAAAGATAATAAGGATGCTGAAATCATTGTTAAAAAGTTAGAAGAATTTAAAGGAATAAGTCATAAAAAAGCTGCACTAGGAACACTTCTTTTGGTAAGAGACTTTGGAGTTTCTTTAGAAAATCTATCATGTATAGATATTGCATATGATGTACATGTAAGAAGAGTATTTTTAAGAATGGGCCTTGTAGAAAAGGATAATATAAAAGAGGTTACAGAAAAAGCAAGATTCATATGTAAAAACTTCCCTGGTTCTTTAACACTTCCATTTTGGGTTGTAGGAAGAGAATATTGTAGACCACAAAATCCTAAATGTAGTGAATGTAGGTTAAGTGAGTTTTGCGAAAAGAAGATAGAACTTGGAACAGATATATAAATAAAAATATATTAGATTATATAAGAAAAATACTTGTATAATCTATTTTTTTGTAGGTATAATAAAAATAGCGTAAATAGTAGAAAAAATAAAAATAGTATGATATTATAAAAATATTGTTTTAGCTATTGACATAGTTAATAAAAAAGAAGAAAGGTAAACTAACATGGGAATATTAAAAAAGATATTTAAATCATATAGTGATAAAGAAGTAAAAAGAATAGAACCATTAATAAAAAAGATTAATGATTTAGAAAAAGAAATAGAAAAACTAAGTGATTCAGAATTATCTAAAAAAACAGAATATTTTAAAGAACAGCTAGCTGGAGGTAAAACATTAGACGATATTTTACCAGAAGCTTTTGCAGTAGTTCGTGAAGCATCAAAAAGAGCAATAGGTTTAAGACATTATGATGTACAATTAATAGGTGGGATAATATTACACCAAGGAAGAATTGCAGAAATGAAAACTGGTGAAGGTAAAACATTAGTAGAAACATTACCAGCATATTTAAATGCATTAACAGGAAAAGGTGTACATATTGTTACAGTTAATGAATATTTGGCAAAACGTGATAGTGAATGGATGGGTAAAATTTTTAAATTCTTAGGAATGACAGTTGGACTTAATTTAAATCAAATGACTTCAAACCAAAAGAGAAAACAATACCAAACAGATATAATGTATACAACAAATAATGAACTTGGATTTGATTATTTAAGAGACAATATGGTTATATACAAAGAAGATATGGTACAAAGACCACTTAACTATGCAATAGTGGATGAAATTGACTCAATCTTGATAGATGAAGCTAGAACACCACTTATAATATCTGGTAGAAGTACAAAATCTACAGACTTATACAAAAAGGCAGATAGTTTTGTAAGAACATTAGAGAAGAAAGAAATTATCGAAGAAGATTCTAAGAATAAGGAACAAGCAGAAGAATTAGATAAATATGATTATGTTGTAAACTTAAAGAATAGAACTGCAACACTTACAGGAAAAGGTGCGAAAAAAGCAGAAGAATATTTTGGACTTGATAATTTAAATGAACTTGATAATGCAGATATAGTTCATAATATTAATCAAGCGTTACAAGCACATGGTATTATGAGAAATGATATTGACTATATAGTTAAAGATGGAGAAGTACTAATAGTTGATGAATTTACAGGTCGTATAATGGAAGGAAGAAGATATTCTAACCGGATTACACCAAGCTATAGAAGCTAAAGAACAAGTAAGAATTGCAGACGAATCAAAAACACTTGCAACAATAACATTCCAAAACTTTTTTAGAATATATGATAAATTAGCAGGGATGACAGGTACTGCAATGACAGAAGACAAAGAATTCAAAGAAATATATAATCTTGATGTTGTTACAATACCAACAAATTTACCAGTAATTAGAAAAGATAATAATGATATAATATACAAAACAGAAGATGCTAAATTTAAAGCAGTTATAGAAGAAATAAAAGAAGCACATGAAAAAGGACAACCAGTGCTTGTAGGTACAGCATCTATAGAAAATTCTGAAAAAATAAGTAAACTTCTTAAAAAAGAAGGATTAAAACACGAAGTTTTAAATGCTAAGAACCATGAAAAAGAAGCAGAAATAGTAGCACAAGCAGGTAAATATGGAGCGATAACAATAGCAACAAATATGGCAGGACGTGGTACTGACATTATGCTTGGAGGAAATAGTGAATTTTTAGCAGTAGAAGAAATGAGAAGAAAAGGTAGAACAGAAGCAGAAATCGCAGAAGCTACTGCATATAATGATACTGACGATGAATATATACTAGAACTTAGAAAAGAATATAGGGATTTAAATAAAAAGTTTAAAGATGAAATCGAAGAAGAAAAAGAAAAAGTTATTGCAGCTGGTGGTCTTAAGATAATAGGTACTGAAAGACATGATTCAAGAAGAATTGATAATCAGTTAAGAGGTAGAAGTGGACGTCAAGGAGACCCAGGAGAATCAATATTCTACCTATCATTAGATGATAAATTAATGCACATATTTGGTGGAGATCATGTTGCAAGATTTTATGATAAGCTTGCAATAGATGAAAGCATGCCAATTCAAGTAGGATTCATATCTAAAGCTTTAGAAAATGCACAAAAAAGAGTTGAAGGTATAAACTTTGACAGTAGAAAAAGAACTCTTAACTATGATGATGTTATGAATGCACAAAGAGAAATAATATATGCACAAAGAAGAGTTGTATTAGATGGTGAAGATGTTGATGATATAATTCAAAAAATGGTAACAGATACAGTTGATGAAATTGTAAATACATACCAAGATGATATTGAAAATAACAACTTAAATAAACCATTATTTAAACAAGAAATTATAAATCTTTTAACAATTGATTCTGTTCCAGAACTTGAAAAAGAAAAAGTAGAAGAAGTTAAAGAAGAAAAATCAGACAATAAAAAGAAAAAAGAAAAGAATCAAAATCTAAAAAAGCTATAATAAACCATGAAATATTAAGAAAAGAATTAAAAGAAAAAGCATTAGAAATCTTAAAAGAAAAGAAAGAAAAAATAGGAAAAGAATTCCCAGAACTTGAAAGAGTAGTAATGCTTAAAGTTGTTGATGATAAGTGGATGGAACATTTAGATAACATGGAAGACCTAAGAAATGGTATTGGACTTAGAGGATATGCACAAAAAGATCCTGTTGTACAATACAGAATTGAAGGTACATACATGTTTGAAGAAATGATAACAGAAATTAAGCTTGAAATAACTAAACTTATGATGCATGTATACAAAGATGAACATGCAGAAAGAACACAAAGTGTTGAAATAACAGGAGAACTTGTAGGACAAGGTGTTCATATAGATAAAGAACCACCTAAACCAAAAACAGAAAAAGGAACTCCAGTAGTAAACAAGGAAATAAAAGTTGGTAGAAACGAAAAATGTCCTTGTGGAAGTGGTAAGAAATACAAGAACTGTTGTGGGAAAGATAAAAAATAATTGAACAAAAAGTGAAAAGATTAGTCCGTATTTACGGGCTTTTCTTTATAGTAATAATTTAGAATAATATTAAAATAGAGATTATAATTAAATTACAGAGAATGATTTTAATTTTTAATATATGATATAATACATGTATAAATAGAATTAAATTACGAAGGAGAAAAAATGAAGCACCTAGCTGTTATAGATGATTCAAAAGATTTTCTGAAAAAAATTGCATATAATATAATTTATGGGAGAAAATTTAAAAAATTAAATATTGACAAGAGTTTATCAGACAGCTTAATAGATAGAAGAAAAGATTATTATGCAAAAGATATTCTTAAACTAATAAATAAAAGCAAGAACAGAGATGAATTTTCAACTAATATTATAGATTATTTGAAATTAAAAGGAAGCAATGCTTATGCAAATTCATTATTAATAGGTAATGTTACAGGGAAGTATTATTTTAATAATTTTTATTATGATTCAGTTAAAGAATTAAACTTAGATGCATTTATCAAAGATAATGAAGACTTTATTCAAGATTTAAAATCACATTTTGTAGAATATGTTATAAGTAATAATAAACACAAAAATACTTTTGCAGAAAGAATACAAACTGGAAAATCTCTTATGAAGGATTTGTCTCAGGATTTAAATAAAGAAGAAGTGATTAAAGATTTTGATAGGGTATTAAATGGTGAAGAAACAAATGATGATTATACAAAGCCTCAAGTGGTATCAAATTATTTAATGAAAACAATTGGTATATATACAAGAGAAGATATAAAGGAAAATTTTGATTTTGTGTTATATGATATAGGTAGAGGTGATAATAACAATATTGATGAAAGAAGAAGAAAATATTTGTTGCACAGTAATTTATCAAATAATCAATTGAGAAAAATAGAAGAAGCAAAAGTTTTAAAACTAAGACTACAAAAAATTAATGGAGAAGTATCAGAACAATTAATATCTAGATTAAATAATATAGAAAATAATTTAGATGAAAACATTACTGAACTTGAAGAGATATATAGTGATTATGAAGTTTTATCCAGAGAAGATTTAATTGAAAACTTATTTGTACCTGAATATGATGTTACAATTGTAGAAAATGTTTCAGATTTAAAACCACAGTTAATTCACCAGTTTATAAGAAATCCAGAAAAATTTAGAAATAAGGAAATAGAGAAAATAAAAGAAAAAATTATAAAAGAAAGATTTGATAAAAATAATAGCCAAGAATTAACAGAGGATGAACAAGAGAGATTAAATGAATTAATAAATAGAGTAGATGAAAATCTTAATCAGTATAAAGTTAATTATTCTACTGATGGTAAAGAAATGATATATACTGATTCATCGGGGTTTGATAGATACAAGTCAGACACAAGTAATCAAATATCAGCATCAGTATTTGAAGGAAAAGAATTTGTTGAATCTCCGGAGGTTGGGATTATTGGAGTAGGTTTTAATGAAGAAACACTAACAACAGATGCAATTGCAATTTCTTCTAATAGTTATAAGACAACAAATAAAGGAATTAATAATCTTGAATATAATGAAGAAAATGAGTTTGAAGAAATGAGTTCTACATTTTCAGAATTAATAAAATCAAAAGGACGATCTGAAATTGTTATGCATAGAAGAGGGATGGATTTTGATACAAAAGCAAGTTATATTTTTGCAACAATAGATAGTTCTAATAAAAAACAAACATCTGGAATAATGAATGAAATAGAACAAATTAGAAAAAAAGAAGGCTTAAAAGTTGTAATATATGATAAATACAAAATCATAGAATCTATGGAAAAAGATAGACAATTACAAGATAAAGAAGAAAAAGACAAAGACAAAGAGGAAGAAGATAGGGAGAGGTAAATTTAGTTGACTATAAATTTAGGTAATTTTTCCCCCCTATTCTTGACATTGAGTTACTTGAAATATATCCTTAAAGTAATAAGAATTTAAGGAGGAATAATTTATGAAAAGAAATTTTTATAAAGGTGATATTGTTCAACATTTTAAAAGAGAAACAATAACTGAAGAACAATTAAAAGAAAAACCTAACTTATACTTGTATGAAATTATTGGTACTGCAAGAAATACTGAAAGCAAAGAAGAAGTTATGGTATATAAACCATTATATCCAACAGAATGTATGAATGGAGTTGATTTTGTAGTAAGACCATTGGAAATGTTTATGTCAGATGTAGATCGAGATAAATATCCAAATATTTCTCAAAAATATCGTTTTGAATTAAAAAAATAATGAAATCAGTAAGAGATTTTTGAAATTAATAACTACGGCAAAAAGAGACTTAAATAATGTTTAAGTCTTTTTGCATATTATGATTTTTAATATAGAAAAAATGATTATAGAGTTGTATAATTTTAAATATAAGGTAGAAAATGGAAGAAAAATTGAATAGATTGTATGCAGAATGCATAAAAGAATTAAATATGGTAGGTATAGATATATTAGATGAAAAATACTATGGAAAAATAGATATATCTATTGCTAAGAGAAATAATAAGAGATATGGATGTTGTAGACAAGAAGAACCTGATAATAAGTACAAGGTTGTGAGCAAAATTGGAAGAAGAAAGATAATAAAGTATGAAAGGTTTAATAAACATCATATTGAAATTAGTAAATGGGTCTTAGAACTTGAAGATAATATTATAAAAAATACAATAATCCATGAACTTATACATTGTATACCATATTGTAATAATCATGGTTCAGAGTTTAAAAAATATGCTAAATTAATAAATAATACTTATGGTTATGATATATCTAGAGTTGGAGACAAGAAAAAAGATTATGAAAAAAGTAACTTAGAATATTCTGAAGGACAAAAGTATAATTATAAGGTGGTGTGTAAAGGCTGTGACCAAGAATTTTACAGACAGAGGATTAATAAAGATTTTACTAAAAAGTATGTTTGTGGTAAGTGTAAGAGTAAGTTTGAGGTAATTAAGAATTAGTGAAAGAAGGACTTTTATGAAAAAAATGCAGTTTCTAGGAATAAAATGGAAAGAAGGTGTTCCATATATATTATATTATGATAATTTCAATAAAAAGATGATCTATGAACAATGTGTTCGGAACAATTAAAATAAAAAAGGGGAAAAGAAAATATTGCAGAGGTTATTACGATCTGTTAAAAAGAGAAAATATTCCATGTAGCTCATATGAGGATTTAACAGGTAGTGTATATTCACAGTGCAAACAGTGTCAAATAAAATCAGGGTTTGATCTGTGCCTTAGATGTAATGGAAGTGATTGCAATAGTAGTAGTGAAAAAGCAAGAAAATTTTGTGGCCAGGAACACTATGTATATATAGCATATTTTGCAAATGATAAATTTAAAGTTGGTGTTACAGCAGGTTACAGGAAATATGAGAGATTATTAGAACAAGGAGCAATATATTCTATATTTGTAGCAAAAACACCAAATGGGAAAATTGCACGACAAGTAGAAAATTATATATCAAGTTTAGGAATTGTACAAAAAGTTAGTGTGTCATATAAAATCAATAATATTCTAAGTTACAAGGATGCTAAAGAAATAAAAAAACTATTGATAAATGAGTATCGTATGGTTAAAGATAAAATTGATAAGGTATATGAAGGGTATTTGATTAATCCAGAGTATAATAATTTTGAAAAAATGCTTAATGGAGTAAAAGAAAAGTTTAGTAATAGTGTAGAGCAACTAAATTTATTTGGAGAAAGTGAAATTCAAGAATATATAACTTATGAAAAAGAGGTAGATCCAGAAAATATAGTTGGTGAGAACATGGCAACGATAGGAAGTATACTTTTGTTAAAAAAAGGAGATAAGTATATAGCTGTAAATATGAAAAAACTTGAAGGATGGGAAGTAGAACTTTAAGTATATAATACAAGGAATAAAAGGAAGAGACAAAATGGGGAAAAAACAAAATAAAAAGCATTTGCCAGTATTTGGAGTAGGACCATTAATTGTATTACCTCAAATAATATTAACAATTGTAGGAATAGTATTAACAGAAAAAGGAATATTTACAGATTGGAGTTTTAGAACATTAAAAATACCGCTATTAGTACTTGGGGTAGTTATCATATTTTGTGGAATACTACTATTTTATGGAGCAGTATTTAAATCAAAAATAGATAGAAATATTAAGAAAAACATTCTTGTAACAGATGGAGTTTATGGAATTGTAAGAAATCCAATATATAGTGCATATTATTTGGTGTGCCTGGGGGTCATCCTTATAGAAAATAATTATATACTATTTTTAGTTCCAATTTTAGGATATGTATATATGACAATTATTTTAAAGAATACAGAAGAAAAGTGGCTGTTTGAGGTTTATGGAGAAAAGTATGTTGAATATTGCAAGAAAGTAAATAGGTGTATACCTAAAATTAGGATAATAAAAAAGGAGGAAGAAATAATATGATTAAATTAGTATTAGTGAGACATGGACAAAGTATGTGGAACTTGGAAAATAGGTTTACAGGTTGGACAGATGTTGAACTTTCAGAACAAGGAATAAAAGAAGCTAAAGAAGCAGGAAAAGTATTAAAAGAAAAAGGATATGGATTTGATGTTGCATATACTTCAGTTCTAAAAAGAGCAAATGATACTTTAGAATATATTTTAGAAGAGTTAGGAGAACAAGATATACCTGTGAAAAAGAGTTGGAGATTAAATGAAAGACATTATGGAGCATTACAAGGATTAAACAAAGATGAAACAAAAGAAAAATATGGAGAAGAACAGGTATTATTATGGAGAAGAAGTACAGATGTAAGACCACCAGCATTATCTAAAGATGATGAAAGATATCCAGGAAATGATCCTAAATATATTGAATTAACAGAAAATGAATTACCAACAACAGAAAATTTGATAGATACTATAGATAGGGTTATGGTATATTGGAATTCAGATATAGTAAAAGATTTAGAAGAAGGAAAAAGAGTTATAATTGCAGCACATGGAAATAGTTTAAGAGGGCTTATAAAATATCTGGATAATATGACAGATGAAGAGGTTATAAAACTTGAACTTCAAACAGGTAATCCAATATGTTATGAATTAGATGATAATCTAAAACCAATAAGACATTATTATTTAAAATAGAAGTATATATGTAAAAAATATTGAAATTTAATAAAATGTTGATATAATTTTAAATATAATCTTAAAAAGGAGAAAATAATGGAAAATAAAGAAGAAAAACAAGAAAAAATCGAAAAAAACAGTGCCATTAAGCAAGGAATAAAAAATGGCGCATTAAGATTTGGAAAATGGGTGTTAGACTATGTTAAAAGTATAATAGCTGTACTTTCAATATTATTTGGTATAACAGCACTTAGATTGATAGAAAGAGAGTCAACATATTTACCGCTTGGAATAGTGTTAATACTAATAGGGTTAATGGTAGCACCAAGAATAAGTGAAATGACTAATAAGTTTGAAACATACAAGAAATATAAAATATTTATTGTAATAGCACTTGTAATAATTGCAGTACTATTATTTATGCTAGCAGGATATAGAATGTCAAATTAGTAAAAGCGATGAATGTAAAGAGAATTATCGGTAGGATAATTCTCTTTTATTTATTTGTTATTTCTAAATTGCATGTGTTTAATCTTGAATTTTATATATCAAGTAATATAATAGAATTAAGAGAATTTGATTTTAATGTATAAATATATAGGATTAGGAGGCACTAAAATGAATATAATTGATATAAATAGGGAAGGAACAAAAATTATAGTTATAATACATCCTATGTTATCATCTGCAACTGGAATGAAGGAAGAACTTGTAGATTGTATAGGAGGAGATTATAGGTATATAATTCCGGATTTAGCAGGACATGGTGAAACTAAAGGAGAGTACAATTCGGTTGAGGAGGAAGCAAAAAAAATAATAGAATACCTATTACAAAATGGAATTACTAAAGTTCTTTTTGGATATGGTGCATCTTTAGGAGGAGTGGTATTACTGAAAATATTTGAAAATGAAGCGATATCTTTTGGAAAGTGTGTATTTGAGGGATGCAGTTTATGGGAAAATTCATACATACTTGAATTTGTATTAAAAAATATATTTGTATGGAAACATAGAAAAGCTTTAAAAAACAGAAAATTAGCAGAAGAAAAGATTACTAAATTATATGGGGGAAGAGCAGGAAGAGTAATGGCAGATACATTTATACAAATGAGTGAAAATAGTATTAAGAATATAATACATGATTGTTCAAATGTTGATATACCGAAACTTTCTAAAGAAGAACAAGAAAAGTGCATTTTCTGTTATGGAGAAAAAGAATTTGATTTAAGAGGAGCTAGAAAAGTAATCCCTAAAAAGCTTCCATATGTTAAGGTTAAAATGTGGAAAGGCTATGACCATTGTGAAAAGGTAACGAAAGATAATGGAAAATATTGTGAATTTTTAATAGAAGAAATAAAAAAAGTGGATGTTTAAAATAACAAAAATTTGAAAGATATGTTATATAATTATAATATATCTTTTTTTAATAGAATAAATATGATAGATTTAAATTAATAGTTATAATAAAGGAGGAACATTATGATAAAGATTAGAAAAGAATGGTATATAATGACTATACAACTTATAGTTTTTGTATTCTCACAAATAATAGCTAAAGCTACAGGAGAAATGTATGGGATATTATTAGTAATATTAACAGTATATCCTGTTTCGGTACTATTACTATCTATAGCTATTTCATGGACGGAAGGTAAGATTAAATATTTATACCCATTATATGTTGCTCTAATTTTTTTACCAATTGCATATATATTTTTAAATGGTTCAGCATATAGCTATAGCCTTATATTCGCAGGAATATCATTATTTGGTATGTTAATAGGAATTATTAGTGATTATATATCAAAATTTTTTACTAAAGAGAAGGGGAAGAATAAAAATTAAAATTAATTTTAAAGGAGGAATGATATGAATGAATTTAATGTTTTTATGACTCCAATGTATATATTTGTATTCCTGTTCTTTATTGCGGCATTAATTGTTGATAAGAATAGGACTAAAATAATAGGATTTGCAGGAGAATTCTGGGTTCGTAAGGAATTAAATAAGCTTCCAACAGAATATCTTTTTTTAAATGATATTATGCTAGAAGTTGATGGTAAAACAACACAAATAGATCATATTGTGTTTTCTAAATATGGAATATTTGTAATTGAAACAAAACAAAGAAATACATATATTACAGGAAATGAACATGATAAGTATTGGGTAGTAAAATCATGAAGAAAAAAACATTATATGTATAATCCAATATATCAGAATTATGGACATAAGAAAGTGATAGAGCAAATATTAGGTTTAGAGGATAATCAGGTAATAGATATTATTTGTGTAAGTGGTCAAGCAAATTTGAGAATAAAGTCAAACAAAGTTGTTAGAGTAGAAAGAATAGTAGATAGAATATTATTTGAAAAAGACGAAAAGATAGAAGACTATGTTAGTATGGCACACAAAATAAATTCGATGAATATAGTTGATAAGAAGTATAGAAAACAACATATAGCAGATATAAAGGAGAATATTAATAATAATACGGAAGAATTAAGAAAAGAAGTTGTTATGAATAGATGTCCTAGATGTGGAAATGAGCTTGTTGTTAGAAAAGGAAAAGCAGGAGAGTTTGTAGGGTGTTTAAGTTTTCCGAAGTGTAGATATACAAAGGCAATAAAAAAGAAGAATACAGAAGATACGACATTATTTTAGAGAGGTAAATATGGCAGATATACAATATGCAAATGCATATACAGAAGTTTTAGACATATTAAGATATATATCTAAAGAAGATTATGAAAAGATACCAAAAAGTAAGATAAAAATTTTTGAAGAAAATAGTAACAAGAATTATAGTTTTAAATATGATGTGGATAAAACATTAGAAGAACAAAATGTTTCTGAAATAGCAAAAATGATAATTGCGATATTGTATAGAGATTATTTTGCAACTAAAGAACAAAGGTATGTGATTATTAAAAAGCAAAGAGAGGCAAGAGAAGAACAAGAAAAACATATAAGAGAGAGAATAGAACAAAATAGACAAATAAAAGAAGATGACATAAAAACTATAGATGTCTCAACCGATTTAGATTTGGATTATAATTATAATCAAGGTACAAGTTTAGAAATATATAGGAAAGATAATATTTTAAAAAAAATAATAGGAAAGATAAAGGATTTTTTTGGGTTTTAGGAGGAAAGAGTGGAAGAAAAAACAAAAGATAAAAAGGTTGTAACATTAAATGAGCTGGAAAATGAGGAGAAACAAGAGTTTAAAAAAGTTTTTCTTCATTTTACTAGAAAAAATAATCAAGAAAGTATAGAAAAAATAGGATTAAATCCTAATGTTAGAAAAGAAAATGCGGTTGGAAACGATAAAGAAGTACCAGTAGTATATTTTTCAGAAGGTTTGGATGGAATGTTTGAAATATTGAATACATGGGTAAGGACTGAATATTATATTAATGTACAGCTTAAAAGAAGAATGGGATTAGATGTGAAATTTGGCCATGAAGAAGTTGATTCTGAAATTTTAAAAGAAGTACATGAAAAAATGTATGATGACTTAAAAGATAGAATATATTATAGTGTTGATTTAGAAGAAGGGATTGATTATGAAAAAGACGGTATAGACGATAAGAAAGTTGATTTAAAAACGAGATTAGAAAATAATGATATACCGGAGAGTATAGTTGAAGATGTTAAATGGCAATATGGTGACGGAGAGTATGGAAACTTTGATGATATAAAACAGGAAAAGTGGAATAGAAATACAATTAGAGGAAAGGTTATAGAGCCTGAAAAATTAACACAGATAGTATCAGATAAAGGGGATGTGGATGCGTTAAACATAATGTTAGAAAAATATGAAAAATATGATAAGACTAAGTTAGGAAACCTAAAAGAACTTGAAGGGCTTGTTGAATATTGCAAAGAAAGAAAAATAGAAGAACAAGAATTAGTAGTGGATGAACAAAAAAATGAAGAAAATGCAAAAAAAGAAATAACAACACAAAGTCTGCTAAATCAAGTATATGATAAGTATACAGAAGTAGAACAAATGAGCTTAGTTGAAAAAACACTAGAATACGAAGAAAAAGAGATTGTGCAAAGGGAAGAACAAGAAATTGAAAATGAGATGGAAATATAATTTGCCTTAAAAGCTATGCTTTAAGGCTTTTTTTAATTATATTAAAAAATATATTTTTATTGAAAATACTCTTGATTTTTTAGTATAGATTTTTATTGAAATTAATACAAAAATGTAATAGAATGGTAACAAGAGGTGAGCATGAAAGAAAGAATACTTGGGGGAATAAATAATGTATGTGGTTATACATTATTAATATTAATAAGCCTTATAACATATAATTTTATACCAGTTGGAGCTATAGTAGGTACAGTAGCATTTTTTGCAATGTCATTACCTATTATTTTTGCTGTTCGGAATAAGTATTGTAGCACTTTTAATAGTTAGTCCTGTAAGTATATCTGTATATTTAATATTTTTAATGATTTTTGTGATGGAAACATTATTATTTAAACCACTTGTGAGTTTTGAAAATAGGAATGAAAGAAAAAAGGTAGGTACATATCTTATAGTAACAATGTTTGTGATTCAGCTTATAAACTTAGGTATAATAAGGAGTTTAACTTTTGCACTTATAATGTTTGGGATATACAAGATTGCTGTTAATGGATTATCTGTTGTATTTAACCCTGAAAATAAGATAATATTCTCAGATGAAGAATGGCTTGCAGTTATTTTAACAACAATAATTGGAGTAGTATTTAATTATCAAATATTTAAATATGTAACATTGTTAGGACTTGGAATTTCAAATATATATATATTATTTTTAACAGTTGTAGCTGCAATAATTGTGGCAAAAAGAGGAGGGCTTCTTGCATTTTTGAGCTTAGGAATAGGGTATATACTGGTGAAAAATGTTACAGGATATAATGAACTTGCAGTAATAAACTATAGGATGATGTATATTACAATATTTACATTAGTTCTTGCGGTAATACTTCAATTTAGAAAAAAATACATGCTTTCCACATTGTGGATTATAAATCTTATAATATTTACTACAATGTATTATGATATGAGCACATATATGTATATATTACTGCCATCAATAGTTGTTAGTATAATAATGTTAAGAGAAGGGAATTTTGATTTTTCTAAAATTTTAAATTCAGAGTACTTATTAGGAGATGGAAGTGAAAGAAGATTAAAACCAGCAGTAGAGAATAAAAAAGAAATAAATTTAGAAGAAAATATAGATTTTGAAGAAGCAAAGAAGAAAAAGTATATAAGAGAAAAAATAGAAGAAGAAGACAATATTAGAGCATTTGAAGAAAAGATAATTTTAGATAAGAAAATTAAAAAGTTAAAAATATATAATCAAATAGTCTATTTTGACAAAATTATTAAAAATATATATCTAGAATGTATAAAAAATGATATAAATTTAAATATTTATGAAATATGTGATATATTAAATATGAATAATCTTGTTGTAGATATAGAAGATAAAGAAGTTAGCAAAGAATTGAAAGTTTTAAGAGAAGTTTCTGTGAAAACTGTTTTAAATATGTATAAAAAAATAGAAAAAGAATATGAAAAAGAAAAGGAAAAACTTGAAGAAGAACTTTTAAAACAAGAGAAGGAAGAAAACATAGAAAATTTCGAACTACAAGAAGAAAAAACAAAAAGTACTATTGTAAGTAAGATAGTTGAAATAAATAAAAAGACAATTAAAAGTATAAAAAATAAACTTTTAAGAGAATAGGAGAAAATTATGGCGGGAAAAAGATTTAAAGATACTGAGAAAAAGCTTAATATGAAAAAAGTATTATTAATCTTGGTAATGCCTATAATAATAGTTTTGGGATATATAGGATATAAGGAGTTACCAAGACTTGTTGAAAGCTACGATGTTACAAGAGTTGCAACTATAGGATATTATGCATATAAGAATGAGCAAGGAAAATGGGGAGTAATAAATGGAACAGGGGATACTGTGGTACCATGTACATATGATGAAATGATTGTTATTCCTAAAAAAGAAAAAGATGTGTTTATTGTAACTGAAGTAACAGATTATGATAAAAAAGAATATACAAACAAAGTTTTGAATTCAAAAGGAACACAAATTCTTAAAGAATTTGATAAAGTAGAACCTATTGAATATAATTCAACAGAAACTATATATGATAAGAATGTTTTAAAATGTTATAAAAATGGGAAAATGGGACTAGTTGACTATGAAGGAAATGTTAAGTTTGAGCCAGAACTTCAAGAAATATCTATAATGGGTAGTATAACAGAAAAACTACTTGTAAAAAAAGAAGATAAATATGGGATTATAAATACAAAAACATATTCATATGCTGTACCAAATATATATAAGACAATAGAACCGATTGATAACACAAGTAATAATACTAGTTATGATGTTGTGTTCGAAAGCTTGCATGGGGTAATGACAGAAAATGGTAAAAAAGTTATAGCAACAGAATATGATGAAATTTTTAAAATTAAGTCAAACACACATGTTGCGGCAAGAAAAGGAAATGACAGATCGTTATATAATCTGAATGGTGAAAAAGTTTCGGGCTATATCGTGGGAATAAAAGAAGCTTATGAAGATGTAGTGATTTATGAACAAGCAGGAAAATATGGAGTTAAGAATTTAGCGGGAAAAGAACTATTAAAACCAGAATACAATGAAATAAAGAAAATAACTAAGGAAAAATACATAGTTAAAAAAGAAAAATATAATATAGTATCAGTTTCAGAAGGGACAGATGCGGTAACAATAACAGAACTTTTACCAAAAGAAGCAGATGATATTCAATATTATAAGGACGGAGCATTCTATGTTGCTGATAATAAGACAGAAACAGGAATAACAGAAAGTTTTTATAATTCTGAATTAGAATTAAAATTAGAAGGAAGCTTATTAGAATACAATCAAACAGATGGATATATTAGAGTTCTTAAATTAAATACGAAAGAAGAAGGATTTTATAACTTTAAATTTGAACAAATACCGGAAGAAGTTGCATATAAAACAAATAATTTATTTAGGTTTGTTGAAAATGGAAAAGTTGGATTTAAAAATAATAAAGGTACAGTTATAGTACCAGCAATATATGATGATGCAACATATCAAAATATATATGGATTTATTGCAGTAAATAGAGCAGGCAAATGGGGAAGTCTAGATTATAATGGTAAAGTTGTATCAGAACCACAATATGAGCTTAAAGATTATACATATATTGACTTTATAAAAGATATGTATAGATATAAAGATGCAGATATAGTGGCATATACAAAATAGAATATAAATAAATTAAGATACAAAAGAGAATAATTATGAGAGAAGAAAAATTTAAATATCAGTACACATACCACATACTACCATATATTTATGAAGGAAGATATGAGGACTATTTAACAAAATTATTGAAAGATACAAATATAATAGAATATAGATATGATAAAGTTAAAAATTTAGAGATATTTTCATACTTTAAAAAAGATATACTAGAAACAATGTTTTATGACTTTCCATATAAAAAAAATGATGCACTTAGTATTCAAAAAAAGGTTGGTAAACTTTTAAAATACGAAAGTGTAACATTTGAATATGATATAATAGATAAAGAAAAAAATAAAATATCAATGAATGATATAGTGAAAATAGCTGGAAATGAGCAATATGAAAGAAGAGGAAATAAAGGAGATATTAAGTTCGATATAGAAGATTTTAAAATAATTGTTTTTAAATCAGGGATTGCCTTTATAATTCTTAAAACAGTATTAACAAATACCAAATACATATCAGATGTAATGGACTTTAATTACAGGTTTAAAAGTATTATGTCTAAAAGAGATATAATAAAAAAACTAGATAACATAGAAATAAGTTTACTTGGCGATGAAACAAACGGTGTTGAAAAATTAAAACAAATTATTTCAACATATGTTGGGAATAATAAAAATAATAAGATACTAGAAAATAATGAAGAATTTTATACATTTTCGTACTTATGTATGGATAATATATATATAAAGGATGATAGCAATAAAAATGTTTTAAAAAATATATATTTCAAATATAGTAGAATATTACAATCAAGTTATGATACAGAAGGATTAGAAGAAGAAACAATTGTATCTAAAAATATGAAAGAATTAAAAGATGCTAATATAGGTATAACAAAAATAAGCTCGATGCTTCTATGCTCTGGAGTTGATCCATTTAATTTTACAGTACTACCAAGAGATTATGAAACAAAAATGCTATACACATATATATTTGCACTATATCAAAAATTGTTTTTAGTCATGATAAACAAGGAACTTACAAGTGAAAATTCTAAGAAACAAAAAATAGGTAGAATGAAATTCAAGGAATTTATAGCAAACATGTGGTACAATGAGTTAACACTTTCAGAAAAGGGAAGCATATATTATGAATATTTAAAAAGAATATTAGAAATAAACAAAACATTTGATGAAACACAGCTTAAATATAAATTAATATTTAGATATAATAAGACAACGAAGAGTAATATATTATATAAAATTTTTGGGATAATAGGATGTATTTCAATCGGACTTAATATTTACCAGTATTTCATAAAAAATTACTAATAGTAAAGTAAAATAAAAAATAAAGTATAGCACAATATAATAAAACGGAAAGATATAGAGTAGAAGATGAAAGTCGGAATAGATACAGTTGAAATAAAGAGGATAGAGAAACTATATAAAAAGCAAAAAGAAAATTTTTTAGATAGAGTGTTTACTAAAAAAGAAAAAGAAACTATTTTGGAATTAGAAAAAATAAAAAGTAAACAAATATACAGCAAGATTGCGGGGAAATATGCAATTAAAGAGGCGGTATATAAGGCTTTAGGTGAAGGAATACAATATAATAGAGTAGAAACATTAAATGACAAAAAAGGCAAACCATATACTAAAATATATGATGAAAAAGGAAATTATTTAGATATATATAATATAGAAGTTAGCATAACACATGATAAAATAAGTGTAATAGCAATAGTAATAATTGAGGAAAGAGGAAAAAATGTTTGATTCACATGCACATTTAAATAGTGACAAATTTGAAGGAAGATACTTAGAAAATGCAAAAAAAGTGATGGGAGAGGTGGAATATGTAATGATTCCAGCGTGGGATTATCCATCAAGTTTAAAGGCGTTAGAAATTGCAGATGAAAGTGAAAACGCTTATGTAGCACTAGGGCTTCATCCTACAGAAGTGCCAAGATTTGTAGAAGAAGCAAAAGAAAAAAATATGAGCTTTGAAGAATATATTACCACAGAATTAAATAAAATAGAAAACCTTATAATAGAAAATAGAAAAAAAGTAGTTGCAATTGGCGAGTTAGGTCTTGATTATTATTGGGATAAGGAAGAAAAAACACAAAAATTACAACGTGATATGATGATAAAACAAATAGGACTTGCAAATAAGTTAGAACTTCCAATAGTAATCCATACAAGAGATGCAACACTTGATATGATTAAATTATTACAAGAAAATAATGTTATAAAAAAAGGAATTATGCATTGTGTTCCTATAAATGAACATCTTATAAAAGAAACGTTAAAATTAGGATATTACATATCTTTTGCGGGAAATATAACATTTAAAAATGCAAAACCAGAAGAATGTATAAAAATAGTACCATTAAATAGAATGCTTGTTGAAACAGATACACCGTATCTAACTCCTGAACCGATGAGAGGACAAGAAAATACACCACAAAACGTTAGATATGTAATAGAAAAAATTTCTAAAGTGATAGAAAAAGAACCAAAAGAAATAGAAGAAATAACAACAAATAATGCAAAAAAGATATATAATATTTAGGGTTATATAAAGAGGTAAACATGAACCTATTAATAGATATGATTAAAAATACAAATAAATACAAAGAATATATAAAAGAAATAGAAAAAAATAATAGTCCAGTTATGATTACTGGGCTTACTTTTGCTTCTAAAAGTTTCTTTCTTTTAAGTACAATTTCAAGCATTATAGAAAAAAGAAAATTAAATGATAATAAAAATATATATTATTATATTGTTGAAAATGAGATTGATATAGATAAGAAGAAAGATGATATCGAATATTTTGCAAAAGAGCTAGATATTGAGGTGCTAGATTTTCCTAAGAAGGATATTAGAGATTTTGATATAATTTCTGAAAGTTTAGAAATATACACAAAAAGGATGAATATATTTAATAAGATTATAAAAAACAAGGAAAATATACTTGAGAAAGATACCATTATAATAGTATCAATAGAATCATTAATGCAAAGAATAATACCATTTAGTATTCTGGTTAATAATAAGATAAAATTAAAGAAAGATGATGAAGTAAACCAATTAGAAATAATGAATAAACTTCAAGCTTTAGGGTATAAAAGAGAAGATATTGCAGAAAATAAGGGAGAATTTTCAAAAAAAGGTGGAATATTAGATATTTTTAATACAGAAGAGGAAGGTTATAGAATAGAGTTTTGGGGAGATACTATAACATCTATTAGGACATATAGTAATATTTCTCAAAAAAGTTTAAGAGAGATTGAAGAAGTAGAAATACTTCCACTTACTGAATATATTTTTGAAAAAAAGATAGAAGATATCATAGGAAATATAAGGAAAAATGATTATTTTGAAAACAAAACAAATAAAGGAAATGAAAAAAATAAATCAAATAAAAAAGAAGAAAAAGATGAAATAGAAACTATATTAATAACAAAAAATATTAGAAAAAAGATAAATTATAGTGAAGAAATAAGTGAAGATATAGAGAGGTTAGAACAAGGAGAAGTAAATCAGTTAGTAGAAAAATATATAGATTATTTTTATGAAAAAGAAGAATATCTTGCAGACTATATTTTAAAAAAAGATTATATATTTTTTGATGATTACATTAAGATTATTGAAAGAACTAATGGAATTTTAAAAGAAGCAGAAAATCAAAATAGAGGATTAATCGAAAGAGGAAAGTTAGTAAACCAGGCACTAGATGGCATGTGCGATTATAAAAATATTTTGAAAAAAATTATCGAAAAAGAAATATTTTGTATATATTTAGAAAACGAAAAAATAAAAGAGTTTGATAAATATAATAATACTGTTAAAAAAAATAAATACGATTTTGAATTTTTAGATTATAGTTTCTTAAAAACAGAATTACAAGATTTAGAAGAAATTTTAAAAAAAGAGCAGGATAAAAATAATCAAATATATATAATAGCATATGAAAATTATAATTACATTTTAGAAGATATATTAAATAAGAATCAGGATGAAAGTAAAAAAGAAAACGAAAATTATTTGAAAAATAATATTCAAATATTGAAGGGAAAAATCTCAAAAGGGTTTAGATTAAAAGAAGAAAATGAAAATTATTTGGTAATATCAATAGATTCTGAAACTTCAAGAAATAGAGATAAAAGAGCAGGAAAAAACAGTCTATTTACAAATGCAGAAAATATAATATTTGCAGATTTAGAGCAAGGGGACTATATAGTACATAAAATAAACGGTATTCGGAAAGTTTATAGAAATAAAGAAAGTTGAAGTTCAAGGTATTAGCAAAGATTACATAAAAATTGAATATAGAGACAATGATTATCTATATGTCCCAACAGATGATTTATCAAATGTTAGAAAATTTATAGGAGCAGCTCGGAAATGAACCTAAGCTTAATAGACTTGGTACAAAAGAATGGGAAAAAACAAAGGCAAAAGTTAAATCTAACTTAAGAGAAGTTGCAGAAGAACTTATTAAATTATATGCAAAAAGAGAAAAATCGAGAGGATTTAAGTTTTCAAAAGATGGAAAAGATCAAGAGGAGTTTGAATATGAATTTATATATGCAGAAACAGATGATCAATTAAGATGTACAGCTGAGATAAAAAAAGATATGGAAGATGAAAAACCTATGGATAGATTGCTTTGCGGTGATGTTGGATTTGGTAAGACAGAAGTTGCAATGCGTGCAGCATTTAAAGCAGTAAATGACATAAAACAAGTTGCATATATTGTCCCAACAACAGTACTTGCAAAACAGCAGGCAGATGAATTTAGAAAAAGAATGAAAAACTTCCCTATAGTTGTAGAGGATATAAGTAGATTTAGGACAACTAAAGAACAAAAAGAAATAATTGAAAAGCTTTCAAAAGGCGAGATTGACATAATTATAGGAACTCATAGACTATTAAGTTCTGATATTAAATTTAGAGATTTAGGGCTTCTTGTGATTGATGAAGAACATAGATTTGGGGTAAAAGCAAAAGAAAAAATAAAGATTATGAAAGATACGGTTGATGTTCTTACAATGACAGCAACACCAATACCAAGAACAATGAATATGTCACTTTCTGGAGTGAGAGATATGTCAGTAATATATGAACCTCCATATAATAGATTGCCTATAAAAACATATATAATAGAAAGAAATATGGAGATTATAAAAGAGGCTATATTAAAAGAAGTAGAAAGAGGAGGACAAGTATTTTATGTATACAATCGTGTTGAATTTATAGAAAATATTGTAAATGAATTAAGAGATGAAATTCCTAATATTGAAATAGATTATGCACATGGTAAAATGACACCAAAAGAAATTGAAAAAAAGATGAAAGCTTTTGTAGAGAATAAGACAAAAGTACTTGTGTGTACAACAATTTTAGAATCAGGAATAGATATACCAAATGCAAATACTATAATCATAGAAGATGGTGATAAATTAGGGCTTGCACAGCTATATCAAATGAGGGGAAGAGTTGGAAGATCAGCAAGACAGGGATATGCATATATAATGGTAAAAAGAAATAAGGTATTATCAGAAACTTCAGAAAAAAGGTTAACTGCATTAAAAGAGTTTACAGAATTACGGTTCAGGTTTCAAAATAGCAATGAGAGATTTAGAAATAAGAGGAGCAGGAAGTCTTTTTGGTGATTTACAATCAGGACATATGGAACAGGTTGGATATGAAACATATACAAAATTGCTAGAAGAAAATATAAAGGAATTAAAAGGAGAAGAAATACCAAAAGATAATAATACGCTTGTCGATATATTAGTTGATGCGTACATACCAGATTCATATATTAAAAAACAAAAATATAAAATGGATATTTATCAAGAAATAATATATTGCAAGGATAATGCAAAACTTAAAGAAGTTGTAAAAAACCTTATGGATAGATATGGTGAATTTCCAAAAGAACTTAAAAATTTTGTTAAGATAATAATTTTAAGGAATATGGCAGAAAATTTAGGGATTTCTAAGATAATAGAAAATAAGTCAGAATACATTAAAAACACAGTAAATGTACATATAACAGATAAATTTGATATTAATTCTATAGAACCCCTTATAAAAACGTATGGTACAAGAATTAACTTTAAAAATTCAAATGATGAGAATGAAAAAGGAATAATTATTTATAAATATAAGGATGAAGAAGCTAAAATAGAAGAAATACATAAATTCTTAAGTGTATTAAAGAGTATAAAAACTAAAGAAGAAAAAGAAGAAAAAGAAGAAAAATAAGAGAAAGAAGCTAAATAAACTGAAGATGATTTAGAAGGATAAATAAATGAAAATTGAAGAAATAATAACAAGTATAAATAATAAGAAAATAGTAGAAACAAGTAAATTAAAGAATAAAAAGGAAAGATATGAAAAAAGAGAATACATTGTTGAAGGAATAAAGACAGTATATGAATACATAAAATCGAAAGGTATAGAAGAAATACTCCAAGTATACATAAAAGAAGAGTTATACAATGAATATATAGCAGGAAGAATAAAGAGTAAAAAAGAACAAATAAAGTATATATTTGAAAATTTAGGAGACTTAGAAAATGCTAAAATATACCTTTTAAGAGAAAATGTGTATGGAAAAATAACAAATGATAGTAATCCAGAAGGTATAATGATAAAGGTTAAAATGTCTGAAAATAAAGAAAAAGAGGGGAACGCGGGGCTTAATGAAAAGGTGAGAGTGGTATTTGAAAATATATCAGATCCAGGTAATTTAGGAACGATTATAAGAACAGCAGTTGCAGTGGGAATTGATAAAATATATATAAGTACAAATAGTGTTGATACATATTCACACAAGGTGATAAGAGCAAGTGCAGGAATGATATTTAAAATAAAGATAATTGAAGAAAGTGTAGAAAATATATTAAAAACTGTAGTTTCCCAAGGATTTGAACCAATAAAAACAACAATGGAAGGTGAAAACTTGTACACATTTATTGAAGAAAAAGTGGAAAAAAACAATAAAAAAATTGCGATATTTTTTGGAAATGAAGCAAATGGAATTAGTGAATATTTAGAAAATAATATATCAAAAAGTCTTAGTATTCCAATGGAAAATGATACAGAAAGTCTTAATTTAGGAATATCTTTTTCAGTAATAATTTATGAATTATATAGAAAAAATTTGCGATAGAAATAGGAAAAATGAAAATGAAAAAAATTGAAAAAGCCACTAGTTTGTGATATTATTAACTAAAGAGAAATGAAAATATAGGCTTTTAAAAAGATATAAGGTAAGGAGGTAAGAAGTGCAATATACCTCAGATGATGCATTAGCAGTAGCAGAAAATAAGATTTTAATGTTATATATTTTAGAAAAAGTAAATAAAGATATAGCATATAAGGTATATTTAGAATTAGTCACAACACTTACAGAAATAAATTACTTTGTTTTTCATGAAACTTTAGAAGAATTAATACAAGAAGGTTATATTTTAAAAGACGAAAAATTTAAATATACTGATAGTGATAAAACATTTGAAGAAGTTTTAAAAGAAGGACAAGAAATAGAATTAGGTAGAGACTTAGATAATAAGGAAGATAAAATATTAACATATAGATTATCTAAACTGGGTGAAGATTCACTAAAAGTGGCTATAAACATGATACCAGGAATAAGTAAATTAAAAATAGATACAGAATTTAAAAAACATTATAAGTTGATAAAACAGGATTTTTCAGTGTCTGCAGATTATCTTCCAGAAAAGAATAAAGTAATATGCAAAGCGGGAGAAGATGACATAAATATTATAAGAGTTGAGCTTATGATAAACTCAGTAGAACAAGCTAAGAAAATTGTTAGAAATTGGAAAGAAAAGGCAGATACACTGTATTTGGATATTATAAATATATTATCTAAAACAGAAGAAGATGAACTAGAAAAATCCAACATGACAATAGAACTTTATGAAGAAATGGTATCAGAAAGACAGGAAGAAGAAAGTAAAAGAGATAAAAAGTAATATAAAGGTAACATAATTTTAAGAAAGGAAGATGATGTGTTTAAGCTAAGAAATTGCATTTTACATATCGTCTTTTATTCTTCTAGAATATAATATTAAGAGTAGGTAATAAACATAAATAAATAGGGAATAATCGTTGAAAAAAGCAAAAGTATATAATATTATATAAAAGAATAGATAAGGAGAAAATGATGAAATTAATATCATGGAATGTCAATGGAATAAGGGCAGCGTATAATAAAGGCTTTAATGACTT
The DNA here is from genome assembly GCA_963542845.1 of uncultured Eubacteriales bacterium. Lineage (GTDB taxonomy): Bacteria > Bacillota > Clostridia > TANB77 > CAG-508 > JABCPO02. Next base: position 95,539 of record CAUTZA010000002.1, read on the forward strand.
TTTTGATAGTGAAAATGCAGATATATTCTGTATACAAGAAACAAAAATGCAAGAAGGACAGTTAGATTTAACCAAAGAAGGATATTATGTATACTTAAATAGTGCAGAAAAGAAGGGATATTCAGGAACTGCAATATGGACAAAAGAAAAGCCGATATCTGTAACATATGGAATTGGAATAGAAGATCATGACAAGGAAGGAAGAGTTATAACGCTAGAATTTGAAAAGTTTTTTATGGTAACTGTATACACGCCAAATGCTAAAAGAGAACTAGAAAGATTAGAGTATAGAGTAAAATGGGAAAAAGACTTTAGAAAATACTTAGAAAAGCTTAGAAAATCAAAACCAGTTATATTCTGCGGAGATCTAAATGTTGCACATAAAGAATTAGATGTTAAAAACGATAAAGCAAATAGAGGACAAGCAGGATTTACAGATGAAGAAAGAAGAGAATTTAATAATTTACTTGATTTAAAATATATAGATACATTTAGAAAATTTTATCCAGATAAAGAACAATTTACTTGGTGGTCATATTTTGGAAAAGCCAGAGAAAAAAATGTGGGGTGGAGAATAGATTACTTTATAGTTTCAGATGAACTTGAAAGTAATCTAAAAGATGCTAAAATATATGACCATATAACAGGAAGTGATCATTGTCCAGTAGGATTAGAAATAGAAATTTAAATTAGAGTTAGCATTAGAATTAATTTTAAAGTTAAAGAAAGTCAAACTTAAAAAGAGGGTAATATTATGAATAATACAATGAATAAGAAACATAAAAATATATTTTTTAAGATATTTATACTTGCAGTGTGTATAATGTTTGCATACAAAGTAATAGCAGGAGAAAGTAATGTTTTTACTGTAATAGCTGGATTTTTAGGGACATTAAAACCAATATTTTTTGCAATGTTTATAGCATATATATTATATATACCAGCTAAGAGAATAGAATTGTTTTTAGAAAAATCAAAGAATAAGATTATACATTCAAAGGCAAAAGCCATAAGTATAACTGTTGTATATATGATAGCACTTATACTATTAGTATCACTTATAGTTTTTGGAGGAGGGGTACTTGCAAAAAACTTTGAAGAACTTATAAAAATGATACCTAATTATTTAAATGATGCAATAAACTTTTTTAAAAGTTTACCAGAAAATAGCTTACTTGCTAATCTTCATTTAGATGTTCAATTAGAAAAAATAAAACAACTAGACTTATATAAGCAAATATTACAACAAATAAGTGTGTCAGATATTATAGGACAAGCAAAAATTGCTCTTAATTTTGTAAATGGTATATTTGATGTGTTTGTAATGATAATAGTATCAATATACTTATTGTATTCAAGAAAAGAGATACAAGGGTTCTTTAATAAAACGGTTACTGCGTTTTTTGATCAAAATGTAAGTGATACAGTTTCAAAATATATTGAAAAAACAAACTATATATTTTTTAGATTTGTTACAACACAAATTTTAGATGGATTTATAGTAGCTATAATTATAAGCATTGCACTTTCAATAATGAAGGTGAAATATGCAATAGCTCTAGGATTCTTAATTGGTATATCAAACCTTATACCATTTTTTGGAGCGATAATAGGAGTTGGAGTAACAGGAATAGTAACACTATTTACAGGAGGATTTTCACAAGCAATAATTGCACTAGTAGTAATTACAATATTACAACAATTAGATGCTAACATATTAAATCCAATATTGTTAGGAGAATCATTAGAAGTAAACAAGATATTAATAATAACATCAGTAATAGTAGGTGGAGCATATTTTGGGGCAATAGGAATGTTCCTTGCAGTACCAGTAGTTACAGTAATAACTGTTATAATAAACGATGTTTTGGATGAAAAATTAAAGAAACAAAAAATTAATAAGATATTAAACAGAAAGAAAAAATTGAAACTTTTAAATATAGAACAAAAAGAAAAGAAAATAATACATAAATAAGAGATAGGGGAATAAGATGAAGTTTTTAGAACATATTATAATCGGAATTATAATCGGAATTGCAAATATAGTTCCAGGTGTTAGTGCGGGTACAATGTTTGTAATATTAGGAATATTTAAAAAACTGATTGATCAAGTGGAATTATGTATAGATGAAGTGAAAATAATGCTTAAAAACATAACAAAATTTAAAGAAAAAGATGGTGGAATAAAGGCAGTAGGAATAATGCTTAAAAATATATTTAATAGCCAAAAAACATTTCTTATACCAATAGCAATAGGAATGGTACTTGCAATATATTTTGTTGCTAAATTGTTTACAATGCTTTCACCAGAACAAATATTATATAGAAATTATATATTTTTAGGGCTAATAATAGGTGGAGTACCAGCGTTATTTAAAGAACTAAAAAAAGGAACAGATATAGAAAGTATTAAAAATAGAAAAATAAGTATATATATATTTATGGCAATAGGATTTGCAATGATGCTTGGACTTTACCTATTAAAAGTAAATGGATTAGGACTTAGAAAAGTTGGATATGAGGAATTATCTATAGGAATGGCAATACCGCTATTCTTAGTAGGAGCAATTGCAGCAGCATCAATGGTTATACCAGGGATATCTGGTTCTATGGTCGTTCTTATACTTGGATACTATGAACTTATGACATTGAGCATAAGTAAGCTTAATATAGTATTCATAATACCATTTGCAATAGGAATACTTGTTGGTATAATGGGAATATTAAAACTTATTAAATACCTATTAGACAAACATTATACAAGAACATATTCGTGTATAGTAGGTTTTGTTATAGGTTCACTTTTAATGGTATTTCCAGGACTTCCAGTAGGGATCATGGGATATATAATTACCGTAATATGTATAGCTGTAGGAGTAATATTATCATATATGGTTGAAAAATATTCGGAAAGAATAAAAGATTAATAGATAAAAAATATAATATAATTAAATAAAATAAAGAAATAAAGAAGAAGGAACAAAAATAAGAGTAAAAACAAAAAACAACTTCAATTTAGTAATAACATGTACTAAAAAGAAGTTGTTTTTTTAAATTAGTAAATAAATTAAAATAAAATATTAAAAATTTTTTTCAAAACTTATATTAAAAAGCTTATTATCAAGCTCTTTAATTATAAGGTTTGCAATTTCCTTAGTATCAGAATGATTTTCACATCCAGCTACTAAAATTCCTACATTGTTAGTAGGAGTTAATTGGTAAAGAAGAAACAAATTCTTCCAGCCAGATAAAGAACCTGTTTTAAGACCTTTAATTTTAGGATGGTAGTAACTTTTATCTTTTCGAACAAAAGCATTAGTAGAATTCCATGTTCTACCATTGATTTTGGATGTTTGAGATTTAGCAACTATATTTAAAATTTTTGAGTTGCTATTGATAAGGAAATTAACCAAAGTTCCTATGTCTTGTACTTTTAATATTTCTCTTTGTATCCCAGTGGGATCTAAAATAGTTGCATTGATGTTCAAACTTGTTCTATAGTAATCTCTTATTTTACTACAAACAAAGGTAAGCATTTCGAGCCAATCATCTTTGTTTATTAACCATGAAGAATCATTCCAATGGTTATTTTTGAAGATATTATAAACAACTCTTGAAAGAGTATATACAGCATCTCCTGCAGAAGGGATAAGAGCCATTTCAATTAAATCTATAGTCGAATAGGATTGACCCTTTTTAAGGTCAACTTTATGAATGGTTGGATTTAGAAACTTTATTTCATTACCTATAGTTATTTGTTTATCAAGCAAATTATTGCTTTCTATTATATTTAGAAAGTAATTAACAGAAAACAATTTAAGGATACTTGCTGGAATAATGTATTCTGAATTCCCATAGATTTTATTATAAAAGAAATTACTTTCAATACTTTCAGTAAAGTTGAATAAAGTTATATTCAAATTTCCGGTAGTATTATACCGATTAAAAATTGGATAAAATTTTGATTCCATCCCAGTAATAATTTCAGGAATAGAAATATTTTTAAATAAGTCTTTCATATACATCTCTCCTTTATAATATTTACTAATTTTGATTATAATTCCATATTTTAGGAATTATTTAAATATTTATTTATGTATGTATTTTATGTCACCTATAGTATAACATAATTTCTAATATTAAAAAAGAGTATAATAATGTATTATTAATTGAAAAAACATAAAGTATAATATATTATAATTATGTATATTTTAAGAATGGAGACAGTATGAAAAAATTTAAAATAACTGATATGGATGGAGTAAGAACATGTATATATGTTATTAAGGGATTAGAAGAAAAAGAAGGGAATGAATATCCCTTCTTAAGTAAGATAGAAGTAGAAGAGGAAAAACAAGCAGAATATACTATAAAAAGCTTTGAACTTCAAGATAACGAAAATGAGGTTATATTATTATCAATACTTAAAGATAAGATTGTAATAAATGCAGGAGAAGTAAAAAATGATGTTTTAAATATTTGTACAAAACCTAGAGGAATAAGATTTCAGGAAATTGATTTTGATGATTTTGATAATATGTCACAGGTTGAAGAAAAAGTTTTTGTATATGAGCCAACAGAAAAAAGAAAAATATTTGTTATTGATCTAGAAACAGGGAAAGAAGTTGATAGTGAAATAATTAATAATGGTGAAAAAAATGTAAGAATTTGTAGGATAAATGTTGGAAAGAAATATTTTGCATTTGAGTATAGGATACAAGATGTAAGAACTATAGCTTGCGGAATGTGTAAATTTGAAATGCTTGATGGAAAGTTTAATATTTCTGTAGATGAAATGGAAACAAATAGGATAAACTATGACTTATTAAAAGAAAATATTAGAAAAGGAATGTCAAAAAGCATTGAGAGTGTAGGAAAGAATCAAAAGGAGAGAACATGAAAACAATAGAGAAAATAATAAAACTATTAAAGAAAAATATGATGTTATTAGTTATTATATGGTTTGTGCTAGCAATTGGTATAGTACCAACAATATCTATGACTATTGCACAAGGTTCTAGACTTGCATCTGTAGAGATAGATTCTAGTTTACCATTTGTAGGTAATTTTATGTATTTCCTATCAAATCCATTAAAAACATTGGGATATGTTTTTAATCCAATATATTTTGGAAGATATATAGAAACTTTAAAAACATATACAGCAATATATTTCCTACTTGCAATATTTTTAGCATTTAAGTATGAAGAAGCAAAGCCATATGATGGAAGTGAATATGGATCAGCAAGATGGTCTAAAAATGGAGAACAATACAAAGTTTTAAGTAAGACATCAGGGATAATACTTGCAAAACATAATTATTTACCGGTAGATAAACAAGGGAATACAAATGTTATGGTAATTGGGGGATCTGGGGCAGGTAAGTCAGCATCTTTTGTTATACCAAATGTTTTAGGGCTTCTTGGATCATATGTATTTACAGATCCCAAAGGAGAACTATATGATAAGACAGCATCATATTTTAAAGCAAATGGATATGATGTAAAAGTATTAAATTTAGTAACACCTGCAGCAAGTGATGGATTTAATCCACTTCTTAATGCAGATACTCCAACAGATGTAGATATAATAACAAATACAATAATTAGAGGGCAGGATACAGGAGCTACAAATGATCCATATTGGGATAATATGGCAGAACAGCTTTTAAAAGCGCTTATATATTTCTTAAAAGCAACAAGAGGACCAGAAGAAGCAAACTTAACAAGTTGTGCTAATTTAGTAAGACTTGCAAATAATTCGGGAAATTTTAATGTAGTTACAGATTTAATGGAAATATTACCTCCAGATCATTTAGCGAGAAAAGCATATAAGAATGTTGAGCTTGCAACAGATAAAGCATATAGTTCAATATTATCAACATTACAATCAAAGCTTGGTAAATTTGAAACACCAGAAATTGCAGCGCTTACAGCAACAAATACTATAGATTTTAAAGATATTGGGAAGAAAAAAACAGCAGTATATGTTATATCTTCGGATACACATACAACATACAACTTTATACTTACAATCTTCTTCTCACAAATGATACAACAATTATATGATTATGCAGATAATAATGGTGGACAACTTGATATACCTACATATTTCTTCTTAGACGAGTTTGCGAATATAGGGCAAATACCAGATTTTGATAAGAAGATTGCAACATCAAGAAGTAGGAAGATTTCATTTAATATCGTATTACAAAGTTTAGATCAGTTAGAAGCAATTTATGAAAAGTCATATGAAACAATTTTAGCAAACTGTGATACACACCTATTCTTAGGTTCAAACTCATTTAAAACAGCAGAATGGTTTTCAAAATCTCTTGGTGAAATAACAATTGGAAAAGAACAAGAGTCTAAGAGTAAAGGTAAAGGAGAAGGAAACCGGAGAAAGTACTACTAAATCAACAAATTATTTAGGAAGAGCACTTATGACTCCAGATGAACTTAGAAGATTAGATGTTGAGAAATGTATAATAATTGTAAAAGGTATATATCCTGTAATGGCAGATAAGTTTATGTATTTTAAAGAACCAGAAGGAAAGGTATTATTTAATTACAAGGCAAATAATAAAGAATACAGGGCAGCTAGAGGATTTTGGCAAGAATTTGATCCATATAGGAAAAAGGAAAAAAAGAAGAAAGAAGAAATAGTTAGAGAATTTAGTGACGAAGAAAAAGATATCCTGGGTATTTTTGAAGAAGAAAAGAAAGAAAAAGATGATGTAATGCTTTTAGATATAGATGATATAATGGAAGAAAAACCTGTAAAAGCATCAGGAATACCAGGAGCTGTTCCTATCAATATAGCAGAAGACGATGAAACTTTCTTAGAAAGAGATAGACCAAAACCTGAAGATTATAATTTAGATATAGAAAAAGAGCTAGAAAACAAATTTGATGAATTGTTTGGAAGCTTAGAATGAGGGAAAAGATGAAAGGAAAAAAAGGAATAACAATGACAACACTTATTGTTACCCTTATAATTACTGTTATATTAATGGGGGTTACAATATATGGAGCGTTTAATTGGACAAAGAAAGCAGGAGATAATAAAATATATAGTGCACTATCATTTACATATAGAAGAATTGTAGATTTAGAAGGAATAAAGGAAGAATCTAATGAAGGACATATAGTTCTTAAAAATGGTATAAATACAGATATATTCACAGCACTACCAAGTATTAGTGCAGGAGATTTTCCAAGCGGTGTAGTACTTCCATCTAATTATGATATTTATGAGATAAAGGAAAATGGACTAAAGAAACTTGGAATATCAGAAGCTTTAGTGCCAAGAGGAATGAGAATATTTTATTTTAAATCAAAACAATCTAATATAAAGGATAAACTTATAACAAATAAAGGAATAATGAAAAAAGATAATGCTGGAAATACTGTAATTATGGTAGATTACAGTGATATTGCAAATTATATCGAAAATGAAGAAAAAACAGTGTTATTTTAAGATATAATTTGATTCATATACTTTATACTTTTAATATAGGTATAGAATTATAGAAATATAAAAAGCATAAAACTAGAATAATAGAAAATAAAAGAGAAAAATAAAAAAGTAGGGATAGATGACAAAAGAAGAAAGATTAAAAAAGGAAAAAGAACATTTAGAAAAATTAAAGAAATTTGATTTAGATATCTCTAAAGACAATATACTTGGTATTGATGAAGTTGGAAGGGGCCCTATAGCAGGTCCCCTTGTTGTTTGTGGGATAATAATGAAAAAAGATAGTAATATATTGGGAGTAAAAGATTCTAAAAAGATAACAGAGAAAAATAGAAAAACACTAAATGAAAAGATACTAGAAGAAGCAGAATATGTTAGTATAAAAGAGGTTGAGGTTAGTGTAATAGATGAGATAAATATACTAAATGCAACTAAAAAAGCAATGCAAGAAATAGTAGAAGAATTAGAAGAAAAATCCAGTGTTTGCTTAGTAGATGCAGTTAAAGGATTAAAAGCAAAAAATGCAGAATATAATATATTACCGATTGTTAAGGGAGATGATACATCATATAGTATAGCATGTTCATCAATTGTAGCTAAAGTATATAGAGATAATTTGATGGAAAAATATGAAGAGGAGTTTCCAGGATATGAACTTTCAAAACATAAGGGATATGGAACAAAAGCCCACTATGATGCAATTTTGGAAAAGGGAATGACTAGAATTCATAGAAAAAGTTTTTTGAAAAATTTAGAAGAACACAGAAAAAGTTAAATTATATTTATTAAATAGGAGAAAAAAATGAAACAAAATATTGTAGAGATAATAGAAAAGAAAATAAATAATGAAAAACTTACAGAAGATGAAATAGAATATTTTGTAAAAGGATATACAAATAATGAAATAAAGGATTATCAGGCGGCAAGTTTAGTTACAGCAATAATGATTAATGGACTTAGTATGGATGAAACATATTTTTTGACAAAATCTATGATTAATTCAGGAAAAAAAATGAGTTTTAATAAGGAAATTTTAGATAAACATAGTACAGGCGGAGTAGGAGATAAGGTTACAATTGCACTTATACCAATACTTGCAAGCCTTCGGATATACAGTACTTAAAATGAGTGGAAGAGGCCTTCGGATATACTGGAGGAACGGTTGATAAATTTGAATCGGTTCCAGGATTTAAAATGGATTATACAATATCAGAAATAGAAAAAATGATAAATAAAAATAATATTGTTATAGCATCACAAAGTAGAGAACTTGTACCTGCAGATAAAAAGATTTATGAATTAAGAGATACGATAGGATGTACAAATTCTAAGCCATTAATAGTTTCTAGTATTTTAAGTAAAAAAATAGCATCAGGAGCAAATAATATTGTTATAGATATAACGTATGGGAGTGGTGCATTCATGAAAACAAAAGAAGAAGCTTTAGAGTTAAAAATTATGATGCAAGAAATAGGAAAAAGGCTTGGAGTTAGAATAAAAGCAGTAATAACTTCGATGGAAACGCCACTTCGGATATTGTGTACGGAAATAGTTTGGAACTTATGGAAGCAATAGAATATTTGCAAGGAAAAGAAAACAATGAATTAAATAATGTTATAACAAAGATAATAGAAGAATTTTTAGGGATAAATGAAGAAGAAGCTAAAAAGAAAATATATGAAGTAATAGAAAATAAGATGGCATATAGACAGTTGCAAAAACTAATAATAAATCAAAATGGTAATTTAGAAGAATTTTTTGAAAAATATAATGTCCAAAATTCTAAAGAAAGAGGAATTGAACTTAAGGCAGATTTTGATGGTATTATTTCTAAGATTGATGCGCTTAAAACTGCAAAAGTAGCTTTTAATTTAGGAGTTGGGAGAATAACCAAAGAAAGTAGTATTGATTATTTTTCAGGAATTGAATTTTTAAAAAAAGAAAATAATAAAATATATAAAGACGATATTTTAGCTAGAATATATTTAGGTGAAGATATAAGAAGAGGTAAAACAGAAAAAGAAATAAAAGAAATTATAGAAAATGGAATGAGAGAACTTGCAAAATGCTATGAAATAAGTAAATAGAAGGAAATGATATGTAAAATTTATTTTATTATAAATAACTTGCAAATAATATGTTTTTCTTTTGATTTTAGAGGTGCAATGTGATATAATTAATGTGTATTAAGAAGAGAGGAGAGTAACAATGTTTGAAGTAGGTGAAAAAATATTTTACCCGATGCATGGTGCAGGAGTGATTGTAGATATACAAGAAAAAGAAATATTAAATCAAGTTGAAAAATTTTATGTTGCTAAAATGCCGGGCGAAGTAAAATTAATGTTACCAGTTAAATCAGCAGAAAACTTAGGATTAAGACCACTAGTTTCAGAAGAAGAAGCTAATCGGAATAATCTCTTCACTATTAGATAAAAGCTATTTTATGCCAGAAAATTGGACAGAAAGATATAATGGAAATAAAGAAAAATTAAAAACTGGCGATTTGCATGAAATTGCAGATATATATAAAGGGCTAAGCATACGAAATAATAAGAAAAACCTATCAACAACAGAAAAGAAAATGCTTACAAATGCAAAACAAGTATTATTAAGTGAACTTTCAGATGTTGTAGGAGAATCATTTGAAAATCTAGAAACAAAATTAGAAAAACATTTTAATGAAATTAAGTTGGAAGATATAGATTAAAATAGAGAATATATTGTTCTCTATTTTTATTATTTTCTTATAATATATTGTTTTTCTTTCCTATTTTATAGAATATATATTATAATTATATGTAAGGAAATAAGTAGAGAAATAAATAAATTCAGAAGAAGGTTGAAATTGAAAGAAATTATAAGAAAACAGGAAAGAAAAAAATATAGAAAATATAAAAAAAATAGAATAATAAAAATATTTGTATTTATTATTATTTTATGTATTACATATGGAATGATAGAAAATAATAAGTTTAATTCTGAAAAGAATACTAAGAATCTTCGAAGATGGGAAGAAAGTTTAAAAGGCAATATATATCATGCAAGATTAAAGACAGTTGTTAAGGAAGATAAAATACCAAGTGAGTTAAAGAAAATTGGGCTAAGTGCTCCAGAAAGCAAAAATGTGTTTTTTTCAGTGTATGACGAAAAGGAAAATATAATATATAAGATTGGAAAGGATGGTACAAATTTAGTACCTGCATCTATTGCTAAAATGTACACACTTGTATATGTACTTGATATTTTAAAAGATTATGATAAAAATGTGAAAGTAAAAGCTGGAAATGAAATAGAATTAAATATATCAGATGCAAGTGCTGTAGGACTTATAAAAGGCAGAGAATATTCAATAAATGACCTTGTATCATCTGCTGTTATAATATCTGCAGGAGATAGTGTATATACACTTACTAAAATAGCATATAATATTGAAAAAGGAATGGATATAAATAGTGAGATATTAAAAAATAACGCTACAAGTAAAGAAAAAGCATCGGTTGTGAGTGAAATATCAGAACATATAACAACATATTTAAGAAAAAACCTTAAATTAAGTGATGATACAAGAATAACAGACCCTACAGGAATATTAAATACATCTAGAACAAGTTATGTGGATATGTATATATTGATGAAATATATATATTCAAATAATGATAAAATGAAAGAAATTATATCAAATGCAAAAGTGGCTGAAATGGAAATAAAAGGTGAGTTTTTAACAGGAAGAGGACAAAAACTTACTAATACAAATCCATTTTTAAATAAAAAAAGTTCATGGTATGAAGAAGGAGTTATAGGATTAAAAACAGGGACATTAAGAGGTTGGAGTAATTTGTTTAGTATATATAGTAAAAATACTAAAAATAATTATGGAATAATAACTGTAGGGCTTGAAAACAGAAAAGATGTTAATATATTAACAAAAGAACTTATTAGGAGAATAAAAGATGAAAGCATTGATTCAAAGAGTAACTAGTGCGAGCGTTAAAGTAGATGGAAAACTAGTGGGGAAAGTAGGAAAAGGACTTTTAATATTTTTAGGGATATATGAAGAAGATACAGAAGAAAAAATAGAAAAATTAACAAAAAAAATTGTTAACTTAAGAATATTTAATGACGAAAATGATAAAATGAATTTATCAGTAAAAGATGTTAAAGGAGAAGTCTTGCTTATATCACAATTTACACTATGTGCAGATACAAGAAAAGGTAATAGGCCCTCATTTATAATGGCAAAAGAGCCAATAGAAGCTAATAAGATATATGAAAAAACAGTAGAAAGTATAAGAAGAGAAAATATTATTGTGGAAAAGGGAATATTTGGAGCAGATATGAAAGTAGAATTATTAAATGATGGACCTGTAACAATAATGTTAGATATATAGGAGAGATGATGAAAATAGATGAAATTGCAAAAAAGATAAATATATGTGAAGATGATTTGGAAATGTATGGTAAGAACAAAGCTAAGATTAACTATACAAGTTATAAAAATAAGGAAAGAAAAGGAAAATTAGTTTTAGTTACAGCAATAACTCCTACAAAACAAGGAGAAGGTAAGACAACAATGAGTATTGGAATAGCTGATGGACTTCGGATATATAGGAAAAAATGTTATCGTAGCATTAAGAGAACCATCACTTGGACCTGTTTTTGGACTTAAGGGAGGAGCAACAGGAGGAGGAAAATCTACAATAATTCCGAAAGAAGAGATAAACCTTCATTTTACAGGTGATATGCATGCACTTACATCAGCAGTAAACTTAATTGCAGCATGTATAGATAACCATATATATTTTGGAAATGAACTACGGAATAGATGTAGAAAAGATATACTTTAAACGAGCTATAGATATGAATGATAGAGCACTTAGAAAAGTTACTATTGCTCAAACACTAAAAAATGAACAAACAAGAAAAGATGGGTTTGTAATAACTGTAGCAACAGAAATGATGGCAATATTATGTCTTACTAAAAATATAGAAGACTTAAGACAAAGGGTTGATAATATAATAATAGCTAAAGATGTTAATGGTGAGTATGTGCATGTAAAAGATTTAAAGATAACAGGTTCAATTATGGCACTTTTAAAAGAAGCGATTAAGCCCAATTTAGTACAAACATTAGAAAATACACCGGCATTTGTGCATGGAGGACCTTTTGCAAATATAGCTCATGGGTGCAGTAGTATAATTGGAACAGATCTTGCTCTAAAACTATCAGACTATGTTATAACAGAAGCAGGATTTGGAGCTGATTTAGGCGCTGAAAAGTTTATGGATATAAAGGTGAGAGAACTTCAAAAAGAGCCAGATATAATAGTGCTTGTAGTATCATTAAGAGCAGTTAAAGAAAAAAGCTTTGAAAAGGGAATACAAAATATATTAAAACATTATAATAATTTAACTGAGTTTAATAAGAAAGTTATTATATGTATAAATAGGTTTGAAACAGATAACGAAAATGAAATAGAATTTTTAAAAAATGAATTAATTAAAGAAGAAAATAATATAATTATTGAAGAATGCACATCATGGAAAGATGGAGGAAAAGGCGCAGAGAAAATAGCAAGAAAAATAGCACAAGAATTAGAGAATGATAACAAAAATAATGAAATAAGATATGTATACAATATGGAAGATGACATTAAAGATAAAATATCTAAATTAAATACTAGGATATATAGAGCAAAAAAAATAATATACACAGAAAATGCAGAGAAAAAGTTAAAAGAATTTGAAAATATAATAAAAAATAAGTATGTATGTGTAGCTAAAAGCCCATATTCTTTTACAGATAATGATGAAGAAAAAGAAGAAAACACGACAATGACAATAACAGATATATCTATATCAAATGGTGCAGGATTAGTTGTTGTATATACTGCAGGAGTTATGCTCATGCCCGGACTTACAAAAACACCACAGGCAGAAAGGATAGATATAGATAAAAATGGTAATATAATAGGAATGGAGTAGGATGGAATTATATTGAATAATATAAAATATATGCTATAATTAGTAGTTAATAAGGATAATAATTAAATAATAATAATTTAATAGTAGTTGGTTTAGTGTAGCATTTTAAATTTGAACTTATTTGTAATTATGAGGGAGTTGAGAACAATGAAAAAAAGAAAAACAGAAAAATATCGAAGTACTGAAACATTCCAAGTTGCAGTTATAATGGTAATTGTAATCTTGGGAATGATAGGTACGCCTATTGCAATAGCAGCTATAGTACTAAAGATTTGTGGTTTTCAACCTACTTTTGAAGGAGCACTAGGACTTGTAATTTTTATAGTATTATGGGGAATGGTGTTTTTCTGCAAATGAAAAATCCCCTAATTAGGGGATTTTTAATATTACTTAAAAATCAAAGAATACAATTTGAATATCCAAAAAAACACATATAATGTAGAAAAAATAAATATAATTATTACAAGTATTTTTTCGGAATTTTTGAGTTCATCAAATAACTCAAAAAAATTTGATATATTATCTCTTAATTCTTTTGGAAGTTGAGGTTTCTCTGCTTCTAGTAATATTTCAATAAGCTTAATATAAAGCGTATTTTTTAAATTTTTGAAAAAAGTAATTGTTTTTTTCATTGTATCTCTCCTCTTTAAGGAACTTAGTGCAATAGGTGCAGTTCCTTATAATAAATTTATATAGCAATATTATACAATAAAAAATAAGAAAAAACACTTAAAATAATAACCTATAACTCTATAGAATATTAACTTGTAAAATTATAGTAAAGTTATTATTAAATTAATTTAATTTACAAAGATACAAAAAAATATCTACCATTTTTTAATGATAGATATTTTTTAAAATTAGTTTTTAATATTTGCTTATTTCTTCTAATGTTTCTTTTATTTGCAATGATACTGCTTCTTTAGAAGGTCCACCATATACATTTCTACTTTCTACACAATTATGAATATTAATTGCATCATAGATATCATTTGCAAAGATATTAGAGAAAGTAGTATATTCATCTAATGATAATTCATTTAATGTTTTTTTCTTATCAATTGCGTATTTTACAATACTTCCTGTAATTTTGTATGCTTCTCTAAATGGTAAGCCTTTTTTAGTAAGATAATCTGCGACATCTGTTGCGTTAATATATCCTTCTTCAGCTTTTTTAGCCATATTGTGAATATTTACAGTTAAAGTTTCTAGCATTTTATCTAGTATTTCAATACAGATCGTAGTATTTTCAATGCTATCAAAGATTGGCTCTTTATCTTCTTGCATATCTTTGTTATATGCAAGAGGTAGTCCCTTCATCATAGTAAGAAGTGCTACTAAGTTACCATAAATTCTTCCAGATTTACCACGAATTAATTCACACATATCTGGATTTTTCTTTTGAGGCATTATACTTGAACCTGTAGAATATTTATCAGATATTTCTATAAATTTAAATTCGTTTGATTGCCAAATTATCATTTCTTCACACATTCTAGACATGTGCATACTTATTATTGCAAGTGAGTTTGCAACTTCAATAACATGGTCTCTATCTGAAACAGAATCAAGACTATTTCTAGTAGGACATTCAAATCCTAAAAGTTCTGCTTCTAAAAATCTGTCAATATTATATGTTGTAGTTGCAAGTGCTCCTGCTCCTATTGGAGATTTATCCATTAGGTTATTTGCGTTTATAAGTCTTTTAATATCTCTTATATACATTTGAGCATATGCCATTAAGTGATGTGCAAATGTAATTGGTTGTGCGATTTGCATATGTGTATATCCAGGCATAATAGTGTCTAAATTATTATTAGCTAAAGTAGAGATTGTAGTTACTAAATGTTTTAATTTAGCAACTATTACCTTAATTTGATTTTTTAGATATAGCTTTATATCTAAAGCTACTTGGTCATTTCTACTTCTTGCTGTATGTAATTTTTTTGCTGGATTTCCAATCTTTTCAGTAAGAATTTCTTCAACAAACATGTGAATGTCTTCTGATTCTAAATTGAAATCTAATATATTTTTATCTAACTCTGATTCAATTTCTTCTAAACCTTTTAGTATACTTTCAAGATCAGATTTTTCTATTATACCTTGAGTTTCTAACATGATTGCATGTTTTTTTGAACCTTCAATATCTTCTTTATACATTTTTTTATCAAAAGAAATTGAAGAGTTAAAATGGTTTGCTACATTGTCTAATTTCCCTTTAAATCTAGCACTCCATATCCCTTTATTTTCATTGCTATTTACATTTTTGTCCATAGGTTCTCCATAAATAACTTGATATTGTTATTGTTGTTAGTATTATTCTGTAATATTGTTATTTTTATTCATTAAAGCTTGTACTCTAGTAGATAATGTATGTACGTTTATAAATCCTGTAGCGTCTTTATGATCATAAATTCCACCTTCACCAAATGTTGCAACTTCTTCATTGTATAATGAATACTTACTTGTAACACCTGCAGATACAGTATTTCCTTTATATAGTTTTAATTTAACTATACCAGTAACATGTTTTTGAGTTGTTGTTACAAAAGCACTTAAAGATTCTCTTAAAGTAGAGAACCATTCACCATTATATATAAGCTCTGCAAATTTAACTGAAATTAATTCTTTGTAATGCATTGTAGATTTGTCTAATGTTATTGATTCTAATATTTCATGCGCATCATATAATATTTTTGCGCCTGGATTTTCATAAACTCCTCTTGATTTCATACCAACAAGTCTGTTTTCTACTATATCTTCAATACCAATTGCGTGTTTACCACCAATTGTATTTAATTCTTTTAGTATTTCAGAAGCTGACATAGATTTACCATTTAATTTAATTGGGAATCCTTTTTCAAATTCTATTTCTACATATTCAGCCTTATCTGGTGCATTTTCAAGTGTATTTACTAATTCTAATATTTTTTCATAATTAGGTTCAGTTTCAGGATGTTCAAGATCCATTCCTTCATGAGATAAATGTATGATATTTAAATCTTTAGAATAGTTAGTTTCTCTTGTAATTGGAAGAGGAATATTTCTTGCCTCTGCGTATTCAAGAGCATCTTCTCTCGATTTTATATCCCACAATCTCCATGGAGCGATAACATGCATGTTTGGATCAAAATGCTTAATAGTTTGTTCAAACCTTATTTGATCATTTCCCTTTCCAGTACATCCATGGACTATAGCATCACAGTTTTCTTTGTGTGCAATATCTAAAAGTGCTTTAGCAATAATAGGTCTTGCAATTGCAGTTCCAAGTAAGTACTTCCTTTCATATTTAGCTCCTGCCTGCATAGTAGGTATGAAATATTTTTCTGTAAGTTCATCTACTAAATCTGCTACGTAATATTTTGAAGCACCTGAATTTAATGCTTTAGTTTCTATTTTCTCAAAATCATCATTTTGTCCGACATTTGCAGTTACTGCTATGATTTCACAATTATATTTTTCTTTTATCCAAGAAGTTATAACTGATGTATCAAGCCCACCACTATATGCTAAAACAACTTTTTTGGGAATATATTCTTTGCTCATATTTATCTCCTTTCTTAAATGTTATATTATTTTTTATATTATCATGTATCATCGTACTGAAATATGATAATACACAACATTATACTACTTTTATATAGATTAGTAAATTAAAAATGACAAAAAAAGTGAAAAAAAGTGGGAAATATAAGAAAAAATAGTAATAAAGTCGACATAAATGGGGAATGATGGTAAAATACTGTTGTAATTAAAAGTATTAATAATTAATTAAAATATATTTATTTTTAGATTATAAAATAAAGGAGATATGAAAATGTTTAGAAGAAAGGAATTGAGCCCGGAAGAACTTCGGGCTATATCAAAGACAGTTAGAAGAAATATTATTTTTATAGAAAAAATAATATCTAAAGGAAAAACTTACATATACGTAGAATTTCTAGATAAAAATAGAAATAAGTATGTAAGGGTATATGAAGAAAAAATAAAAGTAAGTAATTTAATTTTTAGCAATAAATTAGAGTTAAATGGTAAACAAATCAAATCTGATATTGGAGAAACAAAAGAAAGAAGAACTGTACTGAATTATTTAGGTTTAAGCTAAATGTAATATTAGCACTTAAGATATAATTAGAGTAAAGAACACCTAATATCTAACATATCTAATGCTAGTATTTTACATAAATCTTGAATTATGTTATTATATTGTGAGTGAAATATAAAAAAATTATTTTGTATTACTAATTAGTGATACAAGAAAGGAAGGAAAACTATGAGAAAAAATGAAAAAATCAAAGAAATTGAAAATTTGTTTGAAGGAGGACCAGTAGATATATTCAAGATACTTCATTTTCTGATAGAATATGGAGAGCTTTACAGAAAGCTGGAATTTAGAGCAAATTCTAATGAAACTTTGAGATTTTATAAAAAAAATAAAGAAAATGAAGAAATGATATTTTTGGATTTAACAGATAATTCTGGAAATAAATTAATTTCAGGTTATCAAGTTGAAGTGTATAAAAAGATACTGGAAATTCCACAAGTTAAACAGATGGATTTAATTTCAAAAAAATTTTCAATTAATCATATTGTAGAATAATATATTTACACCACAGGTTAAAAGCTTGTGGTGTTTTTGTATAATTATACACATATATATTCTAAAATGTGGAAAAAGAATTATATCTGTGGTAATATATGTTTGTGAAAAGGGAGAAAATTTATGTTTGATAAATTAGAAGAAGTAGAAAAAAAATATGAAGAATTATCAGCTAAGCTTATAGATCCAGAGATTATAAGTGATGGTAAATTGTATACGAAATGTGCAAAGGAACATGCAGAAATAGCAGAAGTAGTTGAAAAATTTAGAGAGTATAAGAAAACATTAAAGGAAAAAGAAGATGCAGAAGCCTTAATGAAAGATCCAGAAATGAAAGAACTTGCAGAAGTAGAACTATATGATGCAAAGGAAAAGCTACCAAAACTTGAAGAAGAATTGAAAATATTATTAATACCTAAAGATCCAAATGATGACAAAAACGTTATCTGTGAAATAAGGGCAGGAGCTGGTGGTGAAGAAGCAGCATTATTTGCAGGTACACTATTTAGAATGTATTCAATGTATGCAGAAAGAAAAAGATTTAAGTTAGAAGTTTTAAATGTTAATGAAACAGGTATAGGGGGGTATAAGGAAATAACATTTATGGTTTCTGGAAAAGGAGCATACAGTAGATTTAAATTTGAAAGTGGTGTACATAGAGTACAAAGAGTTCCAGATACAGAAAGTAGCCGGAAGAGTACATACATCAACATCAACAGTTGCAGTACTTCCAGAAGCAGAAGATGTAGAGGTAGAATTAAATCCAGCTGATATAAAAATGGATGTTTTCAGAGCAAGTGGTGCAGGTGGACAACATGTTAATAAGACATCATCAGCAGTGAGACTTACACATATACCAACAGGTATTGTTGTAGAATGTCAAAATGAAAGATCACAATTACAAAATAAGGAATTTGCAATGAAGATGCTTAAGACTAAGCTTTATGAAATTGAGCAAGAAAAGAAAGATAAAGAACTTGCAAGTGAAAGAAAAAGCCAAGTTGGATCTGGTGATAGAAGTGAAAAGATAAGAACATATAATTATCCTCAAGGGAGAATAACAGATCATAGAATTGGTATGAGCATATATCAGTTTGACAATTTCTTGAATGGGGATTTAGATGAAATGATAGATAATTTAATTGCGACAGATAGAGCAGAAAAACTTCAAAGCACAGAAAATTAATTAATTTCAAAAGATAAAATAATAATTTAAAAGTAGGAAAAAAATATGGATATAGTAGATGGATTAAATGATAGACAAAAAGAAGCACTTTTAGAAACTGAGGGACCAGTTCTTGTAATAGCAGGAGCTGGTTCTCGGCAAGACTAAAGTACTTACACATAAAATCGCCTATCTTATAACAGAAAAAAGAATAATGCCTTGGAATATTTTAGCAATAACATTTACAAACAAGGCTGCAAATGAAATGAAGGAAAGAATAGAAACACTTGTAGGTTCTGATATATCTAAAGATATATGGATTGGAACATTTCACTCAATATGTTTAAGAATACTTAGAAAACATATTGAAAGTTTAGGATATGAAAAAAACTTTAGTATTTATGATGTTTCAGAACAAAAACAGATAATAAAACAGATAATTAAAAGAAATGGCATTGAGAGCAAGGTAATTACAGATAAATATGTACAAAGTAGGATATCTTCTGCTAAAAATAAGATGATAATGCCAGACCAGTTTGAGATGCAAAATAAGGATTATTATGGAAAGTATGTGGCAGAAATATATCATGAATATCAACAAAGATTAAAAGAAAATAATGCTTTAGATTTTGATGATATTATAAACTATACAATTAAATTGTTAAAAAATAATCCAGATATATGTGAAGAATATGCTAAAAAGTTTAGATATATTTTAGTAGATGAATATCAAGATACTAATATGTCACAATTTGAACTTATACGTCTTCTTTCATATATACATAATAATGTAACTGTTGTTGGGGATAACGATCAAGGGATATATTCTTTTAGAGGTGCTGAAATATCAAATATATTAGAGTTTGAAAAAGACTATGAAGGGGCTAAAATTGTAAAATTAGAACAAAATTATCGTTCTACAAAAAATATATTACAAGTAGCAAATGACATAATTCAACATAATGAAAGTAAGTATGAAAAAGAACTTTGGACAGAAAATCAAGAAGGTGAAATGGTAGAAGTTACAGAGCTTGGAAATGAATATGATGAAGCAAGATTTGTAGTTAAAAAGATAAAAGAAGAAATAGAAAAAGGAAGATCTTACAAAGATTTTGCTATATTATATAGGGTAAATGCAGTTTCTCGTGTATTTGAAGAAATATTAAGACAAGAAATGATACCACACAAGGTTATAGGTGGATTTAAATTCTACGAAAGAAAAGAAATAAAAGATGTGCTTGCATATTTGAAGTTAATAATAAATCCAAATGATAATATAGCATTTAGTAGGATTATAAATGAGCCTAAAAGAGGAATTGGGCAAACAAGTATAGATAAAATGGTTGCAATTTCTATGGAAACAGGACTGCCATTATTAGAAATAGTAAGAAGAGCAGGAGAATTTGGACTTCGGAAGAGTAGAACTTAAAGCCACAACATTTATACAAACAATTGATAAATGGAAAGAACTTGAAGGTAAAGTTGAAATTGCTAAACTTGCTTATGGGCTTTTAGAAGACATGAAATATATTGAAGAACTAAAATTAGAAGCAGAAACAGATATATCATCAGAAAATAGACTTGAAAACGTTCTAGAACTTATAAACGTAATATCTGAATATGAGACACAAGAAGAAAATGCAAGTCTTCAAGAATTCTTAGAAAATATATCACTTGTTGCAGATTCTGATGAAATAGAAGATGATAATTATGTTACATTAATGACAATACATACATCTAAAGGACTTGAATATCCAGTTGTATTCTTAGTTGCACTAGAAGAAGGAATATTCCCATCACAAAGGGCAATTGAAGAGGAAGATGGAATTGAAGAAGAAAGAAGATTATGTTATGTTGCTACAACAAGAGCAAGACAAAAGCTATATATTTCGTTTACAGAAAGAAGAAGTATGTATGGTAAGAGCCAATCCACATTAAACTCAAGATTTGTGGATGAAATAACAGATAAATCAGCTATAAAGAAAACTATTGAAAAGAAGAGTTATGATAATAAGTTTGATTCTAAATATAGTGATGGTTACAGCTATAACTATAATGAATTTGGGAATTATGAAAAAAAATCATCATCTGCTAATTTTGATTTCCTAACAGCAGACAAGTTCTTACAAAACTTAGAAAAGAACAAGGGACAAAAAGAACATGATAAGGTAGTTGTGGGAGATAGAGTACTTCATTCAAAGTTTGGTAAAGGTACAATACAAAATATAATAGAACAAGATGATAAGATATTAGATATATTATTTGATAATGGACAAAGAAAGAAACTTTATGAAGAGTTTGCAGGAATAAAAAAGATTGATGATTAGTTATTAATAAATGAAAAAGCATAAAAGTTAAGATATTAAATTTTAAAATAATATCTTAATTTTTTTATGCAAAAAATACACTAAAATTAGATGAAATAAAAAATGAAATCTTTCAAACCTACGGAACATAAGGAAAAAATGATTAATATATTTTGCAAAAAATTATGAATAATATAGAAAAAGGGTTAAAAAATGATGATAAAAATGAATGAAAATCCTAAAAAATATATTAAAACATTAAAAATTAATGAAAAAACATATATTAAAGTTAAAAAACATCTAAAACATTAAAAAAGTATGTATATATTTTAAAATATTTAGTTATACAATGATTAAAAATATATAGTTTTTAACTCATTTTTTGAATAAAAATTTTAAGTGTAAAATGATTGTAAAAAACACAAAAAATAGACTCAAAAGCTACGGAATACAAGAAAGAATTTTTGCAAAAATTGATTAAATACTATTAAAAACATTAAAATTAGATAGTTAATTATAATAGTTAAATTGAATAATATGTTAGAAAGATTTTGGCAAAGCCTACCTAATTTGATGCTTTGCTTTTTTAAAAAGATTTAACTTATTAATTATATGTAAAGATATTTCTAAAATATTACTTGAGTTATATGAGAAAAATATTATAATATAGTGTATATTAATGTATTTTTATCATGTATATGGTAGAATAATAGGAAAGAAAAAAGAGGAAAGAATGAAGTTAAAGAAAATATACATATATGGATTCAAATCTTTTGCAGATAAGACGGAAATAGAAGTAAAAGATGGAATCACAGCAGTTATAGGGCCAAATGGTTCTGGTAAGAGTAATATAGTTGATGCAATACGTTGGGTGCTTGGTGAACAAAGTATAAAATCTCTTCGTGGGAATAAGTCACAAGATATAATATTTTCTGGTACACAATATAGGAAGTCATTGGGATTTGCAGAGGTTAGTATCATATTTGATAATACAGATGGAGAAATTCCTATAGATTTTGAGGAGATAAAAGTTACAAGAAAATTATATAGAGATGGTGAATCAGGATACTATATTAATGGTGAACAAGCAAGACTTAAAACAATACAAGAATTATTTATGGATACTGGTATTGGTAAAGATGGATATAGTATTATAGGTCAAGGTAGGATTGATGAAATATTAAGTGATAATTCTGAGGAAAGAAGAAAGGTATTTGAAGAGGCTACAGGTATAGTAAAATACAGGGAAAGAAGAAAAGAGTCTATTAAAAATATAGAAAATACTAATCAGAATTTGATGAGAGTAAATGACATAATATCAGAAATAGAAGAGAGAATATTTGATTTAGAGAAAAGAGCAGAAAAAGCACAAAAATATATTAAGCTTTTTGATGAAAAGAAAAAGATAGAATTTAAGCTTTTTAAAGAAACAATGACAGTATTGTCAGATAGAAAAAAAGAAGTTTCAAAAGAAGTAAAAGAATTAGAAGGAATAATATCTGAGTATAGAAAACAAATATCAGAATTTGAAATAAACAAAGAAAAGATTGAAGATGAAATAGAAGAAATTGATAAAAAGGCAGAAAAAATGTATCAAGACTTGGGGAATATAAACAATAGTCTTCAAGAAAAAGAAAAAGAAATAAAGATATTTGAAGAAAAGATAAAAAATAATCAAGAAAATATTAGAAAAAATAATCAAGAAATATTAGAAATAGATTCTAAATTAGAAAATATTAAAATAGAAAAAGAAACAAGAGAAAAGAAACTAGAAGGTTTTAAAAATGGTAAAAAAGATTTTGTTGAAAAATTAAAATCATTAGAAAAAGAACTTGAAGGCTATAAGAATAAGAATCAAAATTTTGTTAATTTAGAAAGAGAATTATTAGAAAAAATAACAGAAAAAGAAGAAGAAATTTTTGAAAAAGATAATGAAATATCTGAAGAAGAACTTAAGTATACTAAGCTTAAAGAAAAAATTCTTACATATGAAGATATAAAAAGAGGGTATGTAAAAGAAAAAGATAATATAGCTTTTGAAATAGAAGATAAGAGAAAAATTTTCGTTAAAGAAAATAATGAAACTCTTAAAAAAATAGAAGAAAAAGAAAAGGAAAGTTCTAAATTTTCTAAGGAGAAAAAAGAACTTGAGGAAAAGGAAAAAGAAAGAAATAGTATATTAAATAATATTCATTCATTAAAAACTAAATTAGATATTTTAAAAGAACTTGAAAAAGAAAAAGAAGGATTAAGTTTTTCAGTTAAAAAAATTTTAGAAGAAAAAGAGAAAAACACATATTTTGGAAAAAAAGTGGATAACATTTTAGCAAATATAGTATCATCAGATGAAAAATATATACTTGCATTAGAAACAGCACTTCGGATATACTATGCAAAATATAATTGTAGAGAAAGAAGAAGATGCAAAAGAAATTATTAAATTTTTAGAAGATAAAAAGGCAGGAAAAGCAACATTTTTACCACTTTCTAAATTTAACAATTATAGTAATAATGCAAATTTAATCAATAATTTAGAATTAGAAAATAAAAATTACAAAAATGGTATACTTTCTAAGCTTAAAGATATAAGGGATATAGAAAAACATGTATATTTTCCAAAAGATATTGTAAAGGTTAACGAAAAATATTTAGGGATAATATCTGTATTTTTAGATAAAACACTGATTGTAGATAATATTGATATTGCTATAGCTGTTACTAAAAAGGTTAAAGGAATAAAAGTTGTAACATTAAATGGAGAACTTTTTGCAAGTACTGGTAGTATAACAGGGGGATATAGTAAAAAAGTAGCAAATATTTTAGGTAGAAAAGAAGAAATTACAAAACTTGAAAAAGAAATAGTTGCTTTAGAAAGAAAAGCAGAAGAAATAAGTAAAGAGTTTGAAGATAAAAAAGCAGAATATATTTTAAAAGAAAAAGAACATAGTAATATTTTAAATGAAATATATGAAGAAAAGCTTAAGATAGCAGTAAAAGAAAAAGAAATTAATGCTTTAAGAGAAAAAGTAGAAGAAATCTCTGAAAAGATTAATAATATAAACAGTGAGATAGAAAATATAACAAAAGAAAGTAATGAAATACTACACAATAAGTCTATAATAGAAAAAATAAAAGAAAAACTTGTAGAAGAACTTGAAAAAATGAATGATGAAAGATTAAAATTAAAAGAAAATCTTAATGATGAAAATACAAGTTCTAAGATAGAAGAAATTACAGAAGACATAATGAATGTTAAGATAAGTATTGCCTCATTTGAAGAAAGTGAGAATTCTATTATAGAAATATTAGAAAGAATAACTTCTGAAGAAAAAGAATTAGAAGAAAGAAAAGAAAAAAGAAATAATGAGCTTTTAGAATATGAAAAAGAAAATACAAATCTTTTACAAAGAATAGAAGAAAATACTAGTGATATTAATAAGATTGAAGAAGAAAATGTTGAAATCAAAGAACTTCAAAATGAAATAAGAAAAGAAAAAGAAGAAAAACAAAAAATTATTAAGCTTTTAAATAAGAAGATAGAAGAAAATGATAAGAAGATAGAAACAAATATTCCAGTAAAATTAAGCAAAGAACAAGAAATGTTTAAAATAGAACTAGAAGAAGAAAACTATATTGAAAATATGTGGAATGAATACCAAGTGACACTAAATAATATTGATATTAATGAGTTTGAGGAATTTTATATAGAAAAAAGACTTCAAGCAAGAGATATTGAAGGAAATTTAATGGGATTTGACATAATAAAAGCTAAAAAAATGGTTAGAGATTTGAAAAGCAACATAAAAGATTTAGGAGAAGTAGATACAAGTATTATAAAAGAATACTTAAATACAAAAGAAAGATATGATTATCTTTTAAATCAAAGAGAAGACTTAGAAAGTTCTAAGAAATCTCTAGAAAAGATAATAAAAGAAATAGCATTTGCAATGGAAGAACAGTTTGTATCTAGAATGGATATAATAAACAAAAATTTTAAAGAAATATTTGTGACATTATTTGGTGGAGGAAATGCGAAGATTGAAATAGAAGATAAGAAAGATCCTTTGAATTCAGGAATAGCAATAAAAGTAGAACCACCAGGAAAGAAACTGCAAAATATGATGTTATTATCAGGTGGAGAAAGAGCATTTACTGCAATTGCAATATTATTTGCGATACTTAAACTTAATCCATCACCATTTTGTGTACTTGACGAAATAGAAGCAGCACTTGATGATGTTAATGTTGCGAGAGTTGCAAGATATTTAAAGACATATTCAGAAGATACACAATTCCTAATAATTACACATAGAAAAGGGACAATGGAATCATCTAAAATACTTTATGGTGTAACAATGGAGGAAAATGGGGTAAGTAAGCTTGTATCATTAGATATGAGAGATAAAAAATAGTTATGTAAAGAACGAAAAGAAGAACTGAAAGGAGGAAGAATGAAATTTTTACACTTAGCAGATATACATCTAGATATGCCATTTAAGCTTGTAGGAGCAATGGGAGAAAAAAGAAGAATAATGCAATTAGATATTTTAAGAAAGGTTGCAGAATATGTAAATGAAAATAAGATAAGATACATGTTTATATCAGGAGATCTTTATGAACATGAATATATTAAAGATGGAACAATAAATGCGTTTATTAACATAATTAAAAAGATGCCAGATACTCTAATATTCATATCACCAGGTAATCATGATCCATTTGTTTCAGGCAGCATATATGATAGGTTTGAATTTCCATCAAATGTGCATATATTTAGTGATTTAGAAGTTGTAGAAACAGAAGACTATAATATATATGGATATGGATTTAGTGATTTTTATGATGATGGAATAAATTTAGATGATATAGAGCTTTTAGATAATGGAAAGAAAAATATTCTTGTAATACACCGGAGATGTAGATGCAAGCTATGATGGTGAAACAAGCCATAAATATTTACCACTATCTTCAAAAGAATTGATGAAAAAAGGATTTGATTATGTAGCCTTAGGACATATACATAAACATATGGTGTTTGGGGATGGCAATATTGTATATCCAGGTTCAATGATAAATACTTCGTTTAAAGAAGGAAAAACAGGAATGATTATAGGCGAATTTGAAAATTATAGTATTGTAAGAATGAATACAAATCATCAAAATGGGTATAATGTAAATGAAGGTACGAAGGTGAGAATTGAACATATAAATCTTGACCCTATAAAATATGAAATACTATATATGAATATAAATGAGATTTCTTCTAAAGAAGAACTAGTTACAAGGATTAATTGTTTAGAGATAGACAAAAATAATTTCTATAAGATAGTATTAAAAGGTAAAAAAGACTTTTTGATAAACGAAAAATATATATTAGATAATATTCAATGGAATAATATATTAAGGATTGAAGATGAAACACAAAGGGAAATAGATATTGATGAGATATCTAAAGAAAATACATTAAGAGGAATTTTTGTGAAGAAAATACTAGAAAAACTAGAAAAAGAGACAGATACTAAAAAAAGAGAAAAACTAGAAAATGCAATAGAACTTGTGCTTACAGAAATGAGGGAAAGCTATGAGAATAGATAATTTTAAGATAAATAATTATGGTAAGATAGAGAATAGGGAAGTTATATTAAAAAATGGTATTAACATTATAAAAGGATATAATGAAGCAGGAAAAAGCACTATACTTTCATTCTTAAATTCAATGCTTTACGGTATTGATAAGACAAAAAAAGGAAATATTTCAGAATATGATAAATTTTTACCATGGCTCTCAACAAATTTTTCTGGTAGTATGGAATATACTTTAGATAATGGAAATAAGTATTATGTATATAGAGACTTTAAGAAAAAAATCCCAGTAGTATTAGATAAAAATAGAAATGATATAACCCTTAAATTTAAACAAAGTAAAAAAGGAATAGATTTTTTAGAAGAACAAATAGGAGTAGATAGAAAAACATTTGAAAATACAAGTATTTCATATCAAAAATTAGTTGTTTTAGATGATAAAAATAAGGCAGAAATGGCAGGAAGACTAGCTAATTTAGTATCAACAGGAGAAGAAAATTTTTCGTATGAAGAACTAATAAAAAGACTGAATAATAGACAACTTGAAGAAATAGGAAGTAGCAGAACAAAGAAAAGACCGCTTAATAATATTGAAGAGAGGCTACTGAAACTTGAAACAGAAAAATTAGAAGTGCTTAATGTAAAAGATAAGAAAGAAAGAATGAATGTTGAAAGAGAAGAAACTCAAAGACAATTTGCAAATATCGGATACATAAAGCAAATGATTAATGAAATAAAGGAAAATTTCTTAAAAAAAGAAGCAGAAAAGAAAATATATTCTGAAATCTATAATAGAATAGAAAGAAAAAAAGAAGAAATAGAAGAGAAAAAGAAAGAAAGAATTGATGTTATAACAAAAGAAAAAGTTTTTGACAAGATAAAATGGATATATCTAGTATTAACAATTCTTGCAATACCAGCAGCATATTTGTATATATATTCATTAATTATATATGTTATAGCATTAATTGGAATATATATTTTGGCAAAAAATAAAAGAGATAAAAGGATGGATGAGCTTGAAGAAAAAAATAGAACAGTAGAGAAAGAACTAAATATATTAAGAAAAGACATTATCCAAGATGAGAGAGTAATACAAAAAGAAAAGAAAGAATTTGAAGAAAGATTCCAGAATTTAAAAAATGAAATGTATTACAAGTACAAAAACTATGTGAACAAAGAATATTTAGATAGAATATTAAATAAAGACATTGAAGGTGTTTTTAAGGAAGCAGCAGAAATAGAAAAAGAATATGAAACAACAATGTATAGGTTAAGTCAAATAAATGCAGAAAGAAATGTTGTAGAATCAACATCAGGAAAGCTTACAGAAATTGTTGAAGAATTAGAAGAATTAAAACAAGAAAGAGAAAAATTGTTAAACTATAATGATACTATAGAAATAGCAAAAGATGTTCTAAAAGAATCATATGATGAACTTAAAAATAATGTTGGACCAGAGTTTGATAAAAGATTAAGCTATATTGTAGAAAAGATAACTAATGGAAAATATGATGATGTATATATAGATAATGAACATAACATTAAAATGAAAACAGAACATGGAGAATATGTAAATCTAGAAAGATTTAGCACAGGGACTATTGAACAAGTTAACTTAGCATTAAGACTTGCATATATAGACACAATATCAAAAGAAAAGTTACCTATAATATTAGATGAAGCTTTTGCATTTTGTGATGACCAAAGATTATTTAATATAATGAAATTTTTAGACAGAGAATATAAAGAAAGACAAGTAATTATATTTACATGTTCTAATAGAGAAAAGAAAATAATTGATGAAGAAAATATACAAGCAAATGTAGTACTTATATAGCATTAGAATAGATTGTAGAGGAAAATAAAAAGATAAAAATAATAGAATAGAGAATAATTGAAATAATGGAAAAGAAGAAACATTTTTGTTTCTTCTTTTCTAAATAGTTAAACTTAACTTAGTTAAACTTAGCTTAACTTAACTTACTATTATTTGAAATTATATCATGTATTGCATATATTGCATCAGACATACC
>CAUTZA010000003.1:0-119549 GCA_963542845.1 uncultured Eubacteriales bacterium
TTGCTTTTTTGTATAATTTAAACTTTTCTACATCCCAATATGTTATTCTTTTTCTTTTTTTCTTGTTATCTTTTAAGTATCTTTCTTTAATTTTCTTTATTTCTTGTTCTGTTTTTGGTTTTCCATCTTTTTGAATAACCTCAAGTAGTTTCTTATTTTTTTCTTTTATGCTTAGATTTACTATTTTTGTTTCTTCTGAAAAGATATATTCTAATAGTTTTGCTATTTTCTTATGCTCATTTCCGGAATTTCCTAGCATATTTAATTTTTCCAATATTCCTATTGTTGTATTTCCTTTTAGATTTTTCATTCTATTTTCGTTTATTATATTTTCTGTAATCCTTGCATATATATCTATCCTATTTATAATTTGTTGTTCAGATATTACATTTTCTCCTATCTTTCCAATTTCTTCACCATCATCTTTCAATATATATGTCATTCTATCATAGTTTTCATTTTTTTCATAATATTCAATATCATCGATTTCTCTTAGTTCTTTTTCTTGCTTTTCTCTCTTATATTCAAGCTCTAAATGTCTTTCATTTTTTTCATCTTTGCTTATTCTCGATATTATTATATTATTTTTCTTTAGTAGTAGGTATTCAAGTTCTAATAGGTTTGCATATAGTATTTTTTCAAAATCATTTTTCTTTTTCATGTTTTGAATCTTCTTTTTCTTTTCTTTTATATTATTTATCACCTTTAATTTTTCATTTTTTCTTCTCAGCATTCTATCATTTTTATAACTGATATTACTACTATTTTCAATATTAATATCAAAAACATTTTCATTATCACTCTGATTTTGATTTAAATTTTCTTCTTTATCAAATCCTAGTATTTTTAGCATTATTTTTTCTTTATCTTTAAATATTCTTACCAGATCTTCTTTAACTTTTTCATCTAGCTCTTTTTTTATAAATGTTATTCTAACATATGATATATTGTTATATTTTAAATTATTATTTATAGTATTATTTAGAAATTGTTCTCTATTTGTTGATTTTTCTAAAACTTTTTTGATTGTCTCAAATATCTTTATAATGCAAATTATTCTTTCCATGTATAGCATATTTATCTTTTTAGTATATATATTATTTCTATTTTTAAAACACAATATTTCTTCTTTTAAAATTCTATTTAAGTTCTCAATTATAGTTTTAGGTATATTATATCCAACAAATCCAATTACAATTTGTTCTCCATTTAAATCATAAATCTTAGTATATTCTGAGTTGTTTGAAATTAATTCTTCTACCGCTTGTCTTCTATACTGAAGATCTATATTATTTCTAATATTCTTAAGTTCTTTTATGGCAAGGTATTCTAAATATCTGTTAAACCATGTGTTTTTAATATACTTGTACCCTAATTTTTTCTTTTCTTCTTCTGTCTCATCTTCTGTTATGTATAATAATTTTAAAAGTCCTTCTGCTAAATTGATCTTTTCTTTTTCTGTTTTTTCCTCATTTATACTAACTATATTTTCTATTTGGTTTCTAGGAATCTTAATTTCTTGGTCTAAGAATATATCTACGATGGTTTCTATTGTAAAATATGTGAGCTCATTATATTGTGATTGATATAAGTATCCTATCATTTCTCTAATTATCCCCATATTTTCTTCTTGACTAAGAGACATTAAGTATTTTTTTAGTTCAACTTTCTTTTCTTCAATATTATTTTCTAGTTGCACCTTATTTATTTCATTTTCTACATCAATGTCTATCTCATATTTAAATATTTTTCTTAATCTATATTTATTTCTCTCTTTCAATAATTTTAAATATTCTTCACCCATTCCATAAATATAGTTATATATTTTATCTTGTTGTTCTAAATTTAATTTTACTTTTGCTTTCATTTTTTCTTGTATTATTTCTTCTTTTAGAACCTCTTCTTTTTCAATATCTTTTCCCATATTAATCATTACTTTCTTCAATATACTGTTTTAATACTTTATTATATTTATCACCTATATATATATACTTATCATTTAGATTATTAAATATCTCAAAGTAGTCATCTTCCATTATTTTCCTATTTAAAAACATATGTGAATCTTTTTTCTCATATATTCTTGCTATATCATTATTGCAAATCCCAAAATAATATAGTTTTTCATCATCAACTACAATGCAATTTAATAACTGCTGTGAATATTCTTTAATTATTTTCTTTGATATTATGTCTATATCAGTTACAAGCACTTCATTCTTTATATGATCAATTCTTTTTTCAATCTTTTCTTCTTCTGTTAGTGTATTATACTCTTTTCCAAAAATTTTTGTATTTAGCTCACTAATATTATTTACTTGAAAAACTTCTACTGCTGACATATATATTATATTCTTATTTTCAAATAATTCTTCCATATTAATTCCAACTTTTTCTTTTGTATCTTTTTTTGTTTTTCTATTTTCTATTTTTTCAATAGTATTCCTGTTATAGGGTTAAATTTTTCTATTTCTTTTACTAATATTGTACTATTAAGTACATTTTTCACTTCATTTTTACCTGTTATATTTGCTATTTGTACAATTGTTAGTATTATAAATATAATTAGAAGTGCTTTTGTTGCTCCAAACACCCCGCCTAGGATGCTATTTGTACCTTTTATTATTCCGAATATTTTCTATTATTCCAAGTATAGTTGTTCTAAAGATTATAACAACTATTATAAGTATTACATATGCTGTTATAAATGAAATACCTTTAATTATTCCATCTGTTATGTTTTTACCTGCAATATTTGCAACTTCCTCAATTCCCTTATCTCTATTTTCTTTTATAATCTTATTTATTTCTGTTTCTAATAATCCTTCATTTTTCTTATTTTCTGAAACATCATCTGATTTTTTTAGTTTAACTACATTTTCTACTATGTAATTATTTATTGTCTTATCTATCTTTGTTGTATTTACTATAATTCCTGATATAGGGATCATTAGTATAAGGCAGATTGGAATTAATACTATTCCCATCACAAAATCTATAACTTCTTTTGCAAACCCTCTTTTTACACCTACTATCACAAATATAGCTATTAATGCTACAACTATTACATCTACTACTATTCCACTCATTTTTTCCTCTTTCTATAATCCAACAATATCTATCTTATCATTATACCAGATACTTATTATATAACTACTTAAGTCATATCTTGATATTTCTTTTGTAGAATTATACTTTTTCTTTATCCATCCATTTTGGTTTATAACAATTAACTCTGTTCCCAAATTTATAGCTATTGAATCTAATTTTGCAAGAATATTTTTGGGTGTTGTATCCCCTATATTATATTTTGCAACTTCATTTCCATCTTCATTAAATATTATACACACATATGTATTTTTTAGTTTTATAATATCATCTTGTTCTTCTTTTTTTACAACCATGCTATATCTAGAATTTTCTATGTCTACCATGTATGAATTTGATATATCATATATTTGTTTATTTCCATTTCCATATCCAATATTTACAATACTATCTGAATATTGTCCAATAATACTTAAATTTTCTTTTATTTTCAAGTTTACAAGCAATTTATCTTTTACAAATGTATTTATAACTG
Source organism: uncultured Eubacteriales bacterium (assembly GCA_963542845.1). Taxonomy (GTDB): domain Bacteria; phylum Bacillota; class Clostridia; order TANB77; family CAG-508; genus JABCPO02. Next base: position 3,584 of record CAUTZA010000003.1, read on the forward strand.
AATTTTCTTCTGACTTCATGGCTCTTTGTATATCAATAACTTTAACAGTTGATTCTACGTATGTTTTTGAATAATCAACTTCTCCTATTGCTAAATACCTGTTATCTGGAGATATTTCTGTATCTATTACATAACCATTTGATACATAGCTTTTTAACAATAGTTCTCCCTTATTTGAATATACTAGTACAACCGACTTATACACTGAATCTTTTGTAACAACTGCCATATAACCGTTTCTATTTACTTCTATTTTTTCTACTGTTACATCTAATGTTTTTTCCCATAAAAGCTTATCATCTTCTATAAGGTAAACTTTTGTTACATTTTTATCAGCAATCCCCAAATACTTATCTTCTACATCATAAATAGGGTTCCCTATCTTCATTTTAATTGTATTTTTAGCATTTCCTTCAAAATCATATACTTTAAGTTCTCCAGAACTTAAAGTAACTATATTTTTACCTAACGACATAGTTTCTATTACACCAGAATTTGTATAGATATTTTTAACACTGTCATCTGAAATTTCTTTTTTAAGAACCTTTGTGTCTATAAACTCTCTAATACTGTCATTTACAATATATGTTGTTATTATTGCTATTACTGATACTACTAATAATATAATACTTATTATTTTTATCTTCGCGCTTATTCTTCTCACTTCCCCTTTACATATAATATTACATTTTAAATTATATATAATAGGTTCCGTTTTTTCAACAAATTATACTTTTAAATTACTTTTTCTATTATGTTCTGTTATTCATTAACAATTATTCAAAATATGTGCTATAATAATAAATATATAATGCATACCTAAATAGTGAGTAATTGAGTGAGTACGTAACGAAATATATATCTATATATTTCTATTTCTATATATTTATTTATATTTAACTATTTATTGCTCAATTATTTAGTATATAATATTTTTTATTTTGTATGTATTGTATGAGAAAGGAAAAATATGTACTTAATTGTCGGTCTGCGGAAATCCCGGTAAACAGTATGAAAGAACTAGGCACAATATGGGCTATGATGTAATAGACATGTTTAGTAATAATTTAGGATTGCAATTTTCGTCGAAAAATACCGGTGAATATATAAAATGTAGAATTGAAAAACATGATGTTATACTATTAAAACCAACAACATTTATGAATTTATCTGGTAAAGCACTACTCGAATTTATAAACTTTTTTAAAATTGATAAAAATAAAATTATTGTAATCTATGATGATAAAGATCTAAATGTTGGTACTGTAAAAATAAGAAAAAATGGTTCTAGTAGTGGTCATAACGGTATTAGAAGCATTGAGCAAATCACAAACCAATTTATACGTATAAGAATTGGAATTGGAAAGCCTAAATTTAAAGACGATATGATAAACCATGTAATAGCAAAAGTATCTAATGATGAATATAATAATCTAAAAATTGGTATAGAAAAAGGATATAAGTCTGTAATAGATATTCTAAAATATGGTGTAGATATTGCAATGAATAAAAATAATGTTAATTTAAATAAAATAAATAATAATGAAAAGAGGAAAAAGAAAATGGATAAAATATACATAACTGGTCATAAAAATCCAGATACAGATACAGTAATGTCTGCAATTGTTGCAGAATACTTATACACACAATTAGGATATAATGTGGAAGCAATAAAACAAGGAGAATTAAATCCTGAAACAAAATTTGCGATAGAAAAAACAGGACTTAAAGTTCCAAATACAATAACAAAACTTACAGAAAATGCAAAAGTGATACTTGTAGATCACAACAATCCAATGGAAAGTTTAGAAAATATTAAAGAATTAAATATAGTAAATATTGTAGATCACCACGCAATTAAATTAGATCTTGGAAGCCCTACATATGTAAGAACAGAACCAGTAGGATGTACTGCTACGATATTATTTAAAATGTTTAGAGAAAATTCAATTGAAATTCCTAAAAATATAGCACTAGCAATGCTTTCGGCTATAATTTCTGATTCATTACTATTCAAATCACCAACTTGTACAGATGAAGACAAAAAAGTTGCTTCAGAACTTGAAAAAATAGCTGGTATAAACAAAGAAGAATATGGAATGGACATGCTAAAAGCAGGTACTGATCTTTCTTCATACAGTATAGAAGAAATTCTTAATATAGATAGAAAAACTGCTGTATATGGAAACTATAAAGCTAGTATAAACCAAGTAATGACTGCAGATGTAGCAGAAACTTTAAAATTGAAAGAAGAACTTGAAGCAGGAATGAAAAAAATTATTGAAAATGAAAACCTAGATCTTTTTATGCTACTAATAACTGATATTATCAACAGTGATTCTATCGTAATTGCATTAGGAAGTAAAACAGATGCTGTTGAAAAAGGATATAATGTAACTTTAAGCAATAATACAGCTATTCTTAAAGGCGTTGTATCTAGAAAAAAACAAGTTGTTCCAGTTATAACTGATATGTTAAAATAATGAATAGCTAATATAATATTTTCTAAATTATAAGCAAAAAAATGCTATTAATATTATAGTTAATAGCATTTTTTTGTTCCTTATTTCTTGTCTCTTATTTCTTTATTATTCTAAACTTATTCTTTATTTTAGAATGTTTGCAAATCTTCTTATAGTCACAATATTCACAAGGTATTTCTTTCTTACTTCCATTTTGATATCTATATGGATATATATCTACATTCCCTCCGAAGAATATTTTTAGATATTTCTTTTATTTTTTCAAATGCTTTGTTTTTTATTACTTCATATTCTTCTTTTTCTAGAATATTCTTAATTTTAGTTTTGCTTATAGCATTGTCTTTCGTTTTTTCAATATCTACTATTTCTGATTTTACTGTACCTTCTATATTTAAATTCACATCATGTACATATATTTCTTCTTGATTTTCTTTAGTGTCTATAATAATTTTTCCTGTCATTTTCAAATTTTGTTTAGATTTTTTTAATAATTCCAGATCGTTCATTTTTTCTTTTTTACTTTCAATCCCATATAGTAATCTCTTATATAGCATTGCTGTAGGTTTTAAGTTTAATTTTTCTTCTATAACACTAAGGTATGTTATTAGTTGTAGTGATAATCCGTTTATAACCTTAGGAATTTCTATTGTTTTATCTGATGACTTATAATCAATTATCCTAAATTCATTTATATCACTTATATCTATTCTGTCTATTGCACCTTCTAAATATATCTTAGATTTTTCATTAATATCATATACTATATTTTCATAATCTCTTTTGCCGCTTCCAAATGTTGCCTCATTTTTTAGTATTTTAAATTCACTTAAACGTATTCCCTCGTTTATATCTAAACATATCTTATTCAATTCATGTTCGATCTTATTTAGTATAATCTCATTATTTTTCTTGAACTTAAATTCTTCAAATTGTTCTTTTTGTCTTACTTTTTCTATACTTTCTGTTACTATATTTTCAATTACTTGTACATAATTTTCAATATTTTGTTTCAATTCATGATCTTTTGCTTGTATAACTTCTTCTTTTAATGTATAAACACTTCTTTTAGGAAGGCCAGTTTTAGTTATATTTTCATTAATATTATTTTGTTTAATATAGTCAAATGTCTCTTTTATAATCGCGTGTAGGAATGTCCCAATATTTGCAAAATAATTACTTGTTTGGTTAGAGCTATCTTTAATATTAAGTCCATATCTTAGATGATACGAAAATGGACATTCTGCATACTTTTCTAATCTACTTATACTTGTATGGATATTTCCTCCTAAATATATTTTATCAAGTAATTCTTTTTCAATATTTTTAGGCTTATTTTTATCATTTTTTAAATATTGTAATGAATCTTCTTCCAATATATTATATAATCCGTTCAAGTACTTTACATGTATGTTGTTTTCTTTTTCTTTCTTATTTTTTTCTTCCCCTTCCAATTCTTTAATAGTTTTTTGAATTTGATCCATAAGAAATATTCTTGTAAAATATGCATTTTGAATTTTTTCTATAATTTCTTTCTTATAATCCTTAGCTTCTTCTTTATCATCGACTCTATTTTTTTCCCTACTATCTATACTATCTAGTCCAAAATATTTTTCTATATTTTTAATATAAATACTTGGGAGAATTTCTTTCCCATCTATATCTTTATTTGTATATGTAATCACCAATTTTTCTTTTGGACTTGTTATTGCAAGATATGTTTCTATTTCCTCTTTATTTTCAATATCCTCATCTAAATTTAATATTTGAATATTATTTTCTATTAATTTAACTTTTTCTGAATTTGTAAATAATTCTTTATTTTCTACCATTTTAGGAAAGTTTACTTCATCTGCACTCATTATATATGTAATCTTAGATTCTACAACATTATCTGTTGTTATAATGCTTATTTCGTCTTTTCCTTTTATTCTATAATTATCTTCTTTTTTTACCATCATATCAAAATATTTAGTATATTCTTCTAATGTACATTCTTCTACATATGACATTCTATCTAGTATTTCATTTAATATTATCGTTTCTGATATTATTTCATCTCTATTTCCATTTTCTTCATATAATTTAGATATAATTTGATGTTCTTCTAAATATTCAAAAATTTTTTTTGATATCTCATATCCTGTTTTTCCTGAAATATTTTCTTCCAAAGTATTTATATATTTTATTATAACGTCTCTTGTTTTTAGTATATTTTCATATTTTTCTAAATTTTTTCCATATTTAAAATCTTGATTAATATTATACACATTCCATCTTTTTATATATTTTTCTAGCAAGTATATGCCAAGATTTGTTATATTATTTTCCAAAAACATATCATTTTTTAATATATTACTTTTTTTAATATGTGCTATTTTTTCTAGTATATTTCCAGTTATAATTTTTAATATACTTATAACATATGGTATTACAGTTACATTTTTCTTTATATCTTCTTCTACCCTTATTCCGTATTTACCAAATATTTCTTTTATAATATGTAAATATTGTTCTTTATCATTCATTACAATTTGGAATTCATCATATTTATATTTATATTTTTTATTTACTATATCTTTTGCTACATATTCTATTTCTTCTTTTTTATTTTCAAACTCTCTTATTTCAATAGTATCATCTGCTTTTTTTTCTTCTGTCCCAACAAATTCATATACACTTTTTTCATCAAGACTTTCTTTTAATATTTTTAAATTTGTTTTCTCCTTTATTTCAGCTTGTTCACCTTTTATTATATTTACACTCATGTTACTACACATTTTTATAATATTTGTAAGTGTTTTTTTTGTAGTATTAAATATTTCATTATTTGAAATAATATTATCTATTACAATATTTGCATGTATATCATTACCATGTTCATAACTCTTTTTTATAATCTTTTCTAATATTTTAAGCTGAATTTCTTTAAATGAATTAAATCCTAATATATATATATCTGCATCATTAAAATAATTATTTTGATCTATATCTTCCAATATTTTGGTATATACTTCTTCTTTATCAAGTTTATCTATTTTTTTCTCTATATACTTATTATATATTGTTAATATATCTTTCATTTTAAACTTTAATATATTATTTTCTTCTTTTTCTATATATTCTTCTATTTGCATTTTTGTAAGGCCATTTTCAAACATATTTGAAAAAATATCTGATATTTCTTTTATAAGTTTATCACTATTAAATATTGTAAGATTATTTTGTTTTCTTTCATTTTCAATAATCTTTGAAAGATATATTTCTTTTATAATCTCATCAATATATATATTATTTCTATTCTTTGTTTTCTTAAATAGGATGTATGGCATTCTACTAAAAGACAATAGTTCTATATTTGTATTTATTCCATTTTTTAACTCTACAATCCTATTTTCATAATAGTACAGCTTATTTTCTGGTGCAATTACAACTGTTTTCTTATTTTCTTTTTCCTCAATAATCTTACTTAGAAATATTTCTTCTCTATTTGTACTTTCTCCACCTATATATATATTAACTTTACCTCTATCCATATTTTTTCTTCCTACTTATTATTATCTTGAAACTACTGGAATATACTTATTTCTTGCTAGCTCTGGATATCCAAATGCTATTCCTGGTGTTACAACTCCGTTTGGTATATGATTCCCATTAAACTCTTGAGCTCCAACTAAGAAAAATTTTCTTTTTCTTTCTTCTGTTATAGTTCCTCTCCCTCTTATAATCGGATCATCAAATGTTGCATCAAGTCCATACCATTTTCCATCAATATACACATAATTCCATGCATGTGCTTCACTTCTTCCATCAGAAATTCCTTCTCCTACTACAGTAATTGTTGGTATTCCGAAGTCCATCCGCTATATATTTAAATGATTTTGCATATCCTTCACATACAGCTCTATTATATATTAATGCTGCTAAAAGAGTATGTTTAAGTTCCCCTTGTGATGTTTCATCATATGTAATGCTATCCACTAAATAATCATGTATTATTTTTACCTTTTCATAGACTGTATTTCTACTATTTGTTTTCGCTATAATATTTGCTCTAACATTTTCAACCATTGCTCTTGCTTTGTCTACTTCTTCTCTTGTTTGTAAATTTTCCAAGTAGAACTTATATCCTTTTGAATTTGATACATTCACATAATAAATTGATCCAAACCCTGGATATTCTTTGCTTATAATAGATAATGAGATATGTCTAACATCTACAAAAAATAATTCTGGATAATCTAGCATAAGTGCATTAACTGCCGCTTGAAACGATCTTTCTAAAGCTTCTTTTCCACCTTCTAAATGTAATAATTTATCAAAAAATGTTCCATAATCAAAAACATGTTCTCCATCTAAAAAATACTTACTTTCACTTCTTAGCTTATTATATATTGCTTTTCCATAATCGTTTAATTGTGAATAATACATATTATTTACAACAAGATTTTCGCTTTGTGCTGCAGTATTTACTGGAATTTGCATTGTTTGTTCTGCTTGTTTTTCAATATTTATATTACCTGCTGCTGGTGTTTGTATTCCAGATTGTGTATCTATAGTTATAGGTTCACTCTTATTTTCTATTATTTTACCATCATCTTGATTTACTGCAAGTCTTCTTGCATCATTCCCTAAATTTGTATCAATCGGATTTTGTTCTTCTTTTAAAGTTTTTTCTTCCCAGCCGAACATTCTAAGTGTATAATTTTTTATATCATTTATCTTGTCTTCCATTTTTCCTGCAGATAGCGCTAAAACAAGTGACATTCCTATAACCATAAATATTAGAAATGTTCCAATTATCTGAAATATTATTTTAAAAACTTCAAATCCTGAACTTTTTTTATAATTATTATATCCCATTTTTACCTCTTTCTCTTCTCCAGTAGAATAAGTATTGTTGCATAATCCCTCTATTTTCTATCTCACTTACAATACTCATTATTTTTTCATTTGTAACTTCTTTTTCTTCTTCATCTTTAAAGAATATTTCTTTCATAACTCTTTTTACCCATACATCAATAGGAAAAGAATCTAGCCTATTATATGCAAAAAGCATTATACAATTTGCCACTTTAGGCCCTACACCATCAAGGTTTATAAGTTTTTCATATAACTTTTCATCACTTAAACTCTCAGTTTCTTCTAAAAAACCTTCTTTAAGTTTCCTTACAGTTTCTACCAATCTTTTTGCTCTAAATCCTGTACCTGCAGCTTTAAAATCTTCTTCCGTTAGTGCAGATAGTCTTTCTAATTTAGGAAATGTATAAACATTTTCTTTAAAATTATTCAAATCTATTCCAAATATTTCATCATCTATTTCTATTTTTTCTCCATAATTTTTAGAAATATATTCTACACTTTTCTTAATTCTAGGAATATTATTATTTGCTGAGATTATAAAAGAGATAGTTGTTTCTAATATATCTTGTTTTAATATACGTATACCTTCTCCATATTCCACTGCCTCTTTAACATCTAAAGCACCAACCGTATTCTTAGTTTTCTCTATTATTTCTTTTTTTATTTTTGAATAATCTCTATTTAAGTCTAAATAATTATATAATATATCTTTTTCTAACTTCTCAGTAGTTTTTTCTCCTTCTTTTAAATATACACAAACATCAAGTGATATTTTCTCTTTTTCTTTATATTTATCTAAATTTTCATCTTCAAAGCAAAGATTTTCAATCTCTTTTATAATATATACTCTTTCATTATACACTCCTATATATGAAACATTTCTATTCCCGTTATTTTCAAGCGCTTTCCATCTAAAACACTGTCCATTATCAAATATATCCTCAAGTCTTGTATCTGCTATATTCTCTATTTTTAATAATATCCTATTTATCATTTTTATTCTCTTTCATCATTTATAATAACTATTTCTAAATTATTCTTATTACCCTTAACATTTTCTTCTACTATCCTTATTTCTTTCATATAGTATAATTCTTTAATCTTATTTACATTACATTCATCTTTCCCTTTGATATACTTAATAATTGCATCATTTGCTTTTATCGTTATATATTCATTTCTTACTTTAAGATTTTTAATTTTTTCAAATAGGTAATTATAGTACATTCTTGTAATCAATTCTTCTTCAATATTATTATATAGTACTCCTGTTAAATACTTATCTTTTATATAATTTTCTTGAATGCTTCTTACAAACAATATATCTGTTATTTTCTTTTCTAATGCCATTGTCACTACTTTTTCCAATAAATTTTTATTTTCTTCAACAGATAACATTTTTAAATTTCCTCTTACAAATTTCTTAGCATTTTCAGTACCTTTTAAAACTACATTTTGCATTATAACTAAACTCTTTGGTTTTAATTCTTTAGCTTTTTCTACTGCCCTTAATTCTTCTTTTTCATCATTGCTAAGCCCTATAATCATACTCAAGCTCATTTTCATAAAAGATAACGCTATTTTAAATACTGCTTTTGTTATCTCCTTATACCTATAACTCAATCCATTATTTTCTAGTATTTCATCTTCTAATGACACTGTAGCTAATATAATTTCTTTAACTCCATGTTTTTTTAAATCTCTTATACTATTTTCTAAAACATAATTTACTGGAAGTTCTAATGCAATGTCTTTAACCCCTACTTTTTTTGCAAATTCTTTTATCTTAGCAAGCTCAGTATATATTTCTTTTTTATCTTTTTGTGCAAGACCTCCTAAAATATATATCTTATTTGTATACTTATAATTTTTTCCTTCTGTCTCTTCCTTTTCATTATTATAGTCTTCTAAATATTTTTCAATATCATCTTCTACATTATACTCAAATGAGCTTTTTAGTATTTCTTCTTTTTTATCATTACTTTCATTATTTTCTAGATCTTGTTTTCCTTCTATTGTAGATTTTTCTTCTATATTATCTACAAACAAGAAATTTGCATCATCATAATATTTAAATGTAGTTATAGGGTAGTTAAATATATACTTTTTTTCATCAATACTATTTTGAAGAATTGTTCTTAATGTTTTCTTCATATTTTTCTAATTCCTCCAATCCTTTTTTAGCAGCTTCCATTTGTGCTTCTTTCTTGCTTCCTCCGTGTTCCAGCTCCAAATCTCATTTTTTTCCCTCTCACTATTGCATTAAGTTCAAACACAAATTTTTTTTCATGATCTGGTCCGCTTTCTTCTAACAGTTCATATGATATTTTGTTTATCCCAACCTTACCTGCAAGTTCTTGAAATGTAGTCTTGTAATCTTTTAGATTATCAGTGTTTATAGCATATTCAATTATATTTTTAAAATTTGATATTATAAACTGTTTTGCTGTAAATATATCTGAATCTAACGAAATTGCTGCAATTACTGCCTCTACCATATCTGCAAGTATTGCTTTTGACTTTCCTGATGAATTTTCCTGTGCTTTTGATATATTCATATATTTTTCAAACTCAAGATTACTTGCAATATTATACAAACTTTCTTCACAAACTATATATGAACGTATCTTTGTAAGATTTCCTTCATTTTCATTTGGAAGTAAGTGATAAAGGTATTCTGTCATAACATATTCTAATATACTATCACCTAAAAACTCTAATCTTTCATTGCTTTCTCTATCTATTTGATATGCATATGATTTATGAAATGTCGCTGTTTCAAGTAACTTCTTATTCCTAAATACATATCCTATTTTTCCTTCTAATTCTAGTATTTTATCTTCTAATTCAATACCCGTTTCTTTTTCTTTCTTATTCATTTTAACTTCCCATCTTCCTTAAAATGTAATCATAACATCCATTAATACAATTACATATAATCATTTTTAATTATATCACATTAAATATATATATTTATATATAGAACTATAAAAAAAGAGCAAAATATCGTTTACATAAAGTTGTTTCCCGTCCATAATTATGATATAATTACTATATAATAATTTAAATTTAAGAACTTAACTTAGTTCTTGAGAAAGGCTGGAAAATAATGAAAAATATTAGTAACGTAATTTATTCAGAGTATACTTTGAATAAATTTAAAGAGTATCTTTTAAAAAACGTAGATATAATAAAAATTAGATATGATCTTATATATCTATATGAAGAAGATATTGATGATTTTATAAGGATAAAATACAATAATCAGTTAATTGATTATATTTTGAATGATAGCATTAATTTCTATCAAATAGAAAAAAATGTTATTATTAATATTAATATGATTGAATATGCATCTATCGATGCCATAGCAACGGGTCCTTGTGATGTTGATTTTTTTAATTGGTGTTTAGAAGTGTCTATGCCTTCTGACACAATTAAATTAATTTATGATGATTCAAAAGAATCATATGATTTTCTTCAAGAAATAAGAAAAAAAATTTATCCTTATAAAAAACTCACTACAATGGAATATTTTCTTAGAATAATTGGCATACTTCTACTAATATTTGTAATCACATATTTAATTTTAAAAAGAGCCCATTAGGGCTCTTTTTTATAACTAACAATATCTTTTCCTTTACAATTATAGACATTCTGATATTATTATACTATTATATACACATAAAAAATATTATATTATGAAGAGTGATTACTATAATCAAAATTAAACTCTTCAGACTGGAAGGAATGATAAGAATGTTAAAAATTTTAGAAAGAATTATTAAGGGAAAATCAAGAATTTTAGATGATAATCTAAAAAAATATGGTATATCTCCATATAATGTAAAAAGATTTTGGAAGAATATTGGTTATAAAGAACTCTACTTTATAACTACAAGTGGTAATACTTTAATACTTAAAATTAATAGAGATTCTTTAGACATATTTGAATTCTTAAAGAATTCAGGCATGTTTATCTGGGCAAAGGACCAATATATTAATATTAATCTAGTGAAATCAACTAGAAGATATTTTTCCAAGAAGCCGTTTAAACTTAGAATCTATTTTAAGGACAATACGAAGATCGAATTGTCCGATGATTTTCAAAATCATTATTTAAAACATTTAAATAATGAAATTCGGGCTTTAATAAATTAAATTAAATGAAATAAATTACATTACCCTCACAAATTGTTATATAATAATTTGTGAGGGTTTTCCTTTTATTATATTATCTCCTTGTTATACCTATATATTTTCATACTATCTTCTGAATAGTCTGGATTAGATAAGTCTTTTTTTATAAGTTTAGATATTTCATATATGAATAATTGTGAATATATTAATAGTTCTAAAATACCATTATTATTTTCTTCATCTGCTTCTAGTATTATAATATTTTTCCCATATATACTTAAATATTTTAATAATTCATTATCATATTTAGTATCTTTTTTTAATTTTAAATATATTTGTACATCTGATGGATATTTTTCAAGTGTTATAAATCTTCCATGTGAGAAGTTTTTCTTTTCATGTGTTGCACATCTAAATATACCTGTTTCTACTATTTTTGATTCTAAATCACACATAATAGTCTTTGTATAATTATCATAATATATATCTATAATATTATTTTTCTTAAATGCTTTTTTTAATCCTTCATTATTTTCAATAAAATAGTTTTCTACTTTTTCTTTTTGTTTTTCAAATTGTTTTTTGAATAATTCCAATATATCTTCTTTATTCTTTTTTTCTACTAACATATGCATAATTAATGCTGGTACTATTATTCCTTCTATAGAAAGGAATCCTCTTTCTTTAGTGCTTTGATTATTATATGATATTATCCTTACCTTAGATATATCTACATTACTTTCTTTTAAGCTAATTTTCAAATCTTCTTCATTTGCTTTTGTTACAATATATGCCTTATTATACTTACCATTCAATAGTTGTACTATTTCAGGACTACTTCCTGAATATGAAAAACATATTATATTTAAATATTCCATATATTTTTCTGTATTTGTTTCTAAATATTCCTTCGGAAACATTGTTTGTATATCAACTCCAAAAGTATTATTAATAATTGTTTTTGTATATTCTGATGGTATGCTTGAGCCTCCTGAACCTATACATATATATTTTTGATTTTTATTAGTTTCTAGATCTTTTAATAATTCTAATCCTGCTTCTGCTTTTTCATTATAATTTAATAATGCACTTTCTGCTCTTTCTTCTAACTTCTCAATAGCATTTTTAAGCTTATGTGTATTTTTTTCTTTTACACTCTTTGTTTCATCACATATATTATTTTCAATCCCTAAAAATTCATCACTTGGTTTCTTTAGCTCAATTTCTTTTCTAGCTCCTAGCTTTTCTACTAGTCCATATATATCATTATTTGCTCTATCATATACTTTTTCTAGCTCATTCTTAGTAAATATTATATTCCCTTTTTTTCTTTCTATATTATATTCTCTTATTATTGTTTCAAAAATATAATGTGCGAAAAGTAAGTCTCCTGCTCCTGATGGATCTTTTTCATTATTATTAATATTATTATTTCTTAATATATATTCTTTATCACCATTTAAAATTATAATTTCTTCTTTCCCTCTTGTTATTATAATCATATCTGTTTTAAATATTTCTTTAAGTCCATTATAATTATTATATTCAAATCTTTTTACAAGATAATCTGCAACTCTTTTGTTTAAATTTACCATATAGTAATTTCTTGTTAATACTTCCTTTAAATTAATTACAGACATATATCTAAATCCCGCTATTTGTCCTAAATCTAAACATATTTTTCCGCTCTACACTATCTATATATTTCATAATATTTCTAAAGTTTTTACTAATATTGTCAAAAATATATATATTATCTTTTCCTAATAATTCTTTATTTATCTTTTCTTTTACTAAACTTGTAGAATACCATGTTTCTTTTTTAGTTATACAGTTCTTTTTCTTACTTGCAATAACTTTATCTTTATCATCTAAATATATGTAGAATTTTCTTGTATTCTTCTTTTCTTTTTCAAGAATATACTTTGTTTCTATATTATTTTCTTTTAATTCATTAATAATAATATTTCCTGAAATATCTTTACCACATGCTCCATATATAATTGTTTCAAAATCTATCTTTTTATCTTCACTATTACTAGTATAACTATTATTATAATCTTTTAATAATCTAGATATATTATATATAATATTTGAAAAAGACATTCCTCCTGTAATCCCTATAATTTCTTTTTCATTCATATATACATCTAAAACTAAATCACCAATTCCTATTATTTTCATACTTTTCCCTTTATTATTTTCTATATATTATATATCCGATCTTCTATATCATATAGTTTTGCATTATATTTACCACTATATATTAGTTCTTGTATAAGCTCTCTTAAATGTCTTACTATTGTTCTATGTTTCTTCTCATTATAATCTCCGAAGTACATATCCTGCAAAAAGTACATTATCTAATATAATAATACCACTATCATTTAAAAGATTTTTACATATATTAAAATAATCTAAATATTTACTCTTATTTGCATCTATAAACACTATATCATATTTGTTATTACAAATATCTACTTTTTTTCCTGTTTCATCTTCAGTGTTTTCTTGTAATAACTTAAATGCATCTCCTAAATACATATTAATCCTATTTTTCACATTACTTTCACACATATCTAACTTTTCAATATTATCTTTAGCAATATCATACATTTTTTTACTTTTTTCAATAGTATCTATAATAATATTATTACCTATACTTGCCATATTTATACTTGAATATGCTATAGCAGTACCTAGTTCCAATATTCGTATTACTCTTTTATTCTTTTCTTTTTCTTCAACCTTTTCTTTAACTAAATTTAATATAACAGAAAGTGTCTGCTTTCTAACAATTGGTACATTATTATTTTTAGCAAACACTTCCATTTCTTTTAAGTATTTAGTTATATAATCATTTTCCATTATATAATCTTCTTTCATTATTATTTTTTGCTTCTACTTGCTCTTTCTCTTTCCTTATTGTTCAAGATTTTCTTTCTTAAACGTATATTTTCTGGAGTTACTTCTACATTTTCATCATCTGCTATAAACTCTATAGCTTTTTCTAATGAAAATTGTAGTGGTGGAACTAAGTTAAGTGCATCATCAGATCCTGATGCTCTAGTATTTGTTAAGTGTTTTTCTTTACATACATTTATAGCTAAGTCTTCATTTCTTGAATTTATACCTACTATCATTCCTTCATACACATCAACACCTGGTCCTATTAAAAGTTCTCCTTTGTCTTGTGCATTAAATAATCCATATGCTACAGATTTACCATTTTCAAATGCTACTATTGTTCCTCTTGTTCTTGATTGTATATCCCCCTTATATGGTGCATATTCTTCAAATACATGGTTAAGTGTTCCATTTCCTCTTGTATCTGTTAAGAATTCTGCTCTATATCCTATAAGTCCGGCGTGCTGGTATTAAGAATTCTACTCTTGTAAAATCACCTTCACCTGGCTTCATATCAATCATTTCACCTTTTCTTCTTCCCATTTTTTCTATAACTGATCCGATTGTTTCAGATGGTGCATCAATAACTACTTTTTCTATTGGTTCTGATAATACTCCATTTATTTCTTTCATTATAACTTTAGGTCTTGATACTATAAGCTCAAATCCTTCTCTTCTCATATTTTCTATTAATACTGTTAAATGAAGTTCTCCTCTTCCTGCTACTTCAAAAGAATCTGGAAATTCTGTTTCTTTTACTCTTAATGAAATATTCCTTTCCATTTCTTTCATAAGTCTATCTCTTAAATGTCTTGATGTTATAAACTTACCTTCTTTACCTGCAAAAGGTCCATTGTTTACACTAAATGTCATAGAAACTGTTGGTTCATCAATATCTACAAAATCAATTTTTTCAATCGCATTTTCATCACATATTGTTTCCCCAATATTTATATTATTTATACCTGAAAGAGTTATAATATCTCCTGCTTGTCCTTCTTCTACTGTAACCTTATTTAATCCTTGATATACTTCAATTTTAGTAATTGCAGCTTTTTCTATCTTATCATCTCTTTTACAAATTGCGACTTGCATTCCTTTTTTGATTGTTCCTCTTTCAACTCTACCTACCGCAATTCTTCCTACATAGTCATCATAATCTATGTTTGAAACAAGCATTTGTAATGTTCCATCCATATCACAATTTGGTGCATCAATATTTGTTATAATTGATTCAAAAAGTGGTGTTAAATCACTGTCTGGATCTTCCATATTCACTTTAGATATACCATTTTTTGCTGATGCATATATTACTGGAAAATCTAATTGATCATCATCTGCTCCTAGTTCTATAAACAGTTCTAATACTCCATCTACTGCTTTTTCTGGATTTGCTCCTGGTCTATCAATCTTGTTTACTACAACTATAGGTTTTAATCCCAAACTTAATGATTTTT
Source organism: uncultured Eubacteriales bacterium (assembly GCA_963542845.1). Classification (GTDB taxonomy): domain Bacteria; phylum Bacillota; class Clostridia; order TANB77; family CAG-508; genus JABCPO02. The sequence continues at coordinate 19,431 of CAUTZA010000003.1, forward strand.
TAAGTACTGTTCTTGTTTGTGGCATTGTTCCTTCATATGCGTCTACTAAAAGAAGTACACCATCAACCATTTTAAGTACTCTTTCTACTTCTCCACCAAAGTCAGCATGTCCTGGAGTATCTACTATATTTATTTTTATATCCTTATACATTACTGATGTATTTTTAGCTAAAATTGTAATCCCTCTTTCTTTTTCTTGTGCATCTGAGTCCATTACTCTTTCATCTACTTGTTCATTTATTCTAAATACACCACTTTGTTTTAATAATTCATTTACTAGTGTTGTTTTTCCATGGTCAACATGGGCTATTATTGCTATATTTCTTATTTTTTCGTTTCTTCTCATATTTCCTTCTTTCACTTAATTCTTTAATATTTTAGCATTTTTTCACAGTTTTTTCAAATCATGTTATTAAAGAACTAACAAGTTTACAAACTAAATAACACGGTAACTAGCAAAATTACAATCCTATAATTCTTTAATATGTTTAAATATATTTTTTAATCTAGTTCTACTATAACTTTTATCACAATTATATATCTTCATTTTTGTATTTTTGTTCTTCATTCCTATCTTAGATACAATATATTTTTTGTAATATTCCTCATCTGATAAAAGAAAATATTTAGGAATTTTTCCTTCTTCTATCCTTATATATTCATTATAATGTTCTATGCTATATGAAATATCAATATTATACCAATTACCATCTATCTTAACTTGATTCCATGCATGTGCTACTTCTTTTTCTTTTCCTATTTTAAAATATCCTATACATATATTTGATTCTATCCCTATATATTCTAATAGCATTTTAAATATATATGAAAAACCTGTACACACTGTTTTTTTAGTAAATATTCCTTCTAATGTTTGTGTCCTAAATATTTTTCTTTGCTCTAATATAGTTAAATTATTAAAACCTATTTTTTTCGATTTTTTATCAAGATTTAAATATTCATAATCATATGAAATATTTTTAAATATATAATTATATACAACAAAAACCTTTTCTATATCACTTTGTATTTTATTTTTCTTAATATATCTTGTTAATTTATCTCCAACTGTTCGTACCTTATTCAAAGCTCTTTCAAATCTTGGTAAATAATGTTCTACTATATCTAAATCTTCAAAATATACTCTTACTTGTATATTACCATAACTATTTTTTCTTAAATCATCAAACATTCCGAGTATTATAATCCTTAATACTCTTCATATCTATTTCTATTAAACATATATTATCTAGTGTATTTAATACTTTTTTTCTTATATTTAAATCATTTAAATACTCATATATATCATTTCCTATAAATTCTAATACAATATCTCTTTTCTTTATTTTTTCATTTCTTTCAACTTTGCCTATATATTCATACAAATTTAACATCATACCTTTCTCCTTTTTAAAAAGAACTAGATAATAAGATATCCAGTCCTCTTTATTTGATTTATATTATATATTTTACTACTTTCTTTTCTATTTTGATTCATTCTTACTTGTATTTTTAGTATATAAGTATACTAAGTATTGCACAATACTATATATAATTGTGTATATCACAAAATATATTATAAATCCATTAAATGTATGTTGCATCCAAAAACATAAATATGCTACAACTAATGCAACTGGTATTACAAATGCATATTGTATCAAAAATGCTTTTAAAGGCTTATATCCTTTTTCCCAAACTTTTGCTGTTAATTCAAAATATATACCTAAAAGTCCTGATAATACAAATTGAAATATTGTAGCATTAAAGGAATTTCCCATCATTTGATTTAATCCTGGTGCTGTATGTGCATAATTTTCCGTTGTACCATATATTATGTTTATAGCTATTCCTACTACATTTGTTATAAGGATACCTATTGCAAATGATATTATCACCCTATTTAATTTCACGTTTTTCCCTTTCTTTTTTTACATTAATAAAAAAAGGTCGAATAAAATTAATTATAGAACCTTCTTTCACATATATTTTTCTATTTTTGCTATTATTATTATTTAGTTATTTTTCTATATAAAGCTATTGCTACAACTGCTAATACTGATACTCCGTATAATACAACATTACTTGTTCCTGCTTTTGGTAAAGAAGTTTCAGGTTTTGTTGTAGAAGATACTAATGGTGTTTCACTACTTGTACTTGAAGTTGTTCCTGTAGATGATACAGGTGTAGGTGTAGTTGTTGATCCTGCTCCAGTTGTTGGAGTTATTGTTCCTGTAGGTGCTGGAGTTACAGTTGTACTTGTTCCAACTCCTGTATTTGAACCTGTTGGTGTTAATGATAATCCAGTTGTTGCAAATGTTTGCATACCAATTAACATTATTATCGCTACTGTAAGTGCTACTATTTTTTTCTTCATATTACTCTCTCCTTTGTATATTTGTTTCCTGATTTCAATACATAAATATTAACACTTGAAAAAATCTTTTTCAACTTTTGCTACATAATATTACATTTTTTTACTAAAATTTAACATTTCTATTTTATACTGTTTTTTCTAGTATCTCTGCAAGTCTTTCATATAGTCTGTCTACACTTATTTCTTCTCTTTCTCCAGTTTTTCTTACCTTAATTTCTACAATTCCTTCATCTGCTTTTCTTCCAACTATAATTTGTACTGGAATTCCAATTAAATCTGCATCATTAAATTTAACTCCAGGTCTTTCTATTCTATCATCATAAAGTACTTCACATTTATTTTCTATTAACTTACTATATATCTTTTCTGATAGTTCCTTTTGAACGTCTTTTTTCATATCTAAACATACTAAATGTACTAAATATGGTGCTATAGCTTTTGGCCAAATTATACCATTTTCATCATTGTTTTGTTCAATTATTGCTGCTATAAGTCTTGAAACTCCAATACCATAACATCCCATTATATATGGTTTTAATTTTCCATTTTCATCTAAATATGTACCATTCATTTTTTCTGAGTATATTGTTCCTAGTTTAAATATTTGTCCTATTTCTATTCCTTTTGCAAATTTAACTTTTCCGTGAACCATCTTCTGATATTTCACCTTCTGATATTTCTCTTAAATCATAATATCCTTCAACATCATAATCATTATTATTAACATTTATATAATGATAATTTTCCTTATTTGCACCTACAGTATAGTTTTTCATATATTTTATAGCATTGTCTGCAAATATTTTAATATCTTTTCCAAGTCCAATCGGCCCCATAAATCCATCAAATGATAAGTATATATCTTGTATTTCTTTTACTTCTGTCATTTCATAGTCTGATATTCCTAAATATTTTTTAACCTTAACTTCATTTAGAGTATGGTCTCCTCTTAATAGTATTAGATAATATCCTTTTTCATCTTTTATAGCTATTGATTTTACAGTTTCTTTTTCATCACATTTTAAAAATTCTGCTAAATCTCTTATAGTCTTAACATGTGGTGTTTCTACTAATTCTTTTTGTTTTAAACTTGCATTACTCATTTCATAATTTTTTTCAGAAACCCCTGCCATTTCAATATTTGCCGCATAATTACTTTCATCTGTATATACTATTGTATCTTCACCTATTTCCGCTAATGCTTGAAACTCATGTGTATTACTTCCACCAATATTTCCTGAATCAGCTTCAACTGCTCTGTACTTTAGACCACATTTGTCAAAAATATTTGAATAAGTTGTATACATATCATTATATGTCTTATCTAATGATTCTTGACTTGAGTGGAATGAATACGCATCTTTCATTATAAATTCTTTACATCTTAAAAGTCCAAGTCTTGGTCTTATTTCATCTCTGAATTTAGTTTGTATTTGGTATAAATTAATAGGTAGGTTCTTATATGAAGTTATCATATTTCTTACAGCTTGTACTATCATTTCTTCTGCTGTTGGACTCATTGCATATTCTTGATCTTTTCTATCCTTAACTCTTATAAGTTCTGGCCCCATTTTTTTCCATCTACCTGATTCTTCCCAATATTCTTTTGATTGTAGTATTGGCATTAGAAGCTCTGTTGCTCCTATTTTTTCATGTTCTTCCCTTATAATATTCTTAATCTTTTCAAGTACCCTATTTGCTAGAGGTAAATATGTATATATTCCTGCTGATATTTGTTTTATCATACCCGCCTTTATAAGATATTTGTGGCTTATTGCCTCTGCATCTCCTGGCATTTCTCTTTCTGTTGGTATAAATGTATTTGTTTGTCTCATATGCTTTCCCTCCTAGTTATAACAATAAGTTTAGCACAATATTACATATCTTTCAATTTTTTTATTGCATCTGAGCTATTCTTTTCTATAGTTATCCCAAAACTTTCAAGTCCACCTATAACATATTGATTATATCCATATGGTATATGTATATCACTATATTCCCCTGCTGTTGCAATTCTAATATCTGAATTATGTGCTACTATTTTTCTTTCTTTTATTCCCATTTTAGCAATATTTTTTAAAACATTTGCCTGTACATTTCCTATTATTTCTTTTCTTTTTTCAATTTCTTCATCTGTTAAATTCATTTTAACTTCTGAACAATGACAATCATTACATGAACAATGCTTACAATCATCACATGATGCAATTCCCATATTTTCTAGTTCTTGTTTTAATGCTGCTTCTATTACTTTTCTAGATATTTCAACACCTAGTGCAATACCTAGCTCCATTGCAACGCCTAAATCTTCTCTTGATAGATCTGCAAGCATGTAATCTGATTTTAATACATAATCTGTATCTAAAGAAAATATATCTTTTGCTGACGGTAGTTTTGACTTATCATTAACAGGTGCTTCTATAGGGTTATACCATTCAACTTCTGGCATTTTTTCTCTTAATGCTCTTCCTTCACTTATTCTTTGTGCTATTTCTCCTTCATTAAAAAGAGCTCCTGCAATATATCCATTTTTCTTCATATCTTTCCTCCTAAATAACTTTTATAGTTATAACTTTATCTTTAAATTAAAATTTTACTAATATATTTTAATTATATATTTCATCCTAATTTCTTGCAATAATTTCTGCTCAATTTAATATATATAATATATAACCCAAAATAGAGGCATATATACAAAAAGAATAGAAACTTAAATAGTCTCTATTCTTAAAATTTATTCTATTTTTTCTATTTGGATTTGAATTTTATGTTTTCTGTTAACTTTATATTCTTGTTTGAATATTTCTATTTCTTTGTTAGTATCCAACTGATATATATTGCTTTCTTCCTCAATTTCTGGATTAATTTCTGTAGAATTACCGACAATATATGTATCAATAAAGTCGACAGTATTAGGAAATATTCTAATTTTGTATCTCCCTTTTTTTAGAACATACAGCAAATATCCTTTACTATTCTTTTTAAGAGTTATTGTTTTTGTTTCTTTTACAATATAATTTCTATTCCGATAACTCTTATCCTTCGAATAGATTACGTTAGATAACATTACTGACACTATTAGTATCAACATCACTTTTAAAATTCTTCTCATAATAGACCACATCCTTATTTAATATTTTTAGTTTTTGTTACCTTAACAAACAGCTTTCCTCTAGTTGTTGTAGTTATATATCCTTGGATATACTTTTCATCCAGAATTTTCACATTAAACTTATAATACATTGGTTTAATTTGACTCGGTGCCAATGCATTTTGTTCCCATTCATTATATACATAGTCTGCATTTGTAATGCAATCGTCTAAATGCATATTGCTTTTCTTATTCAGACTATATATTTCTATTATATAGCTACCTTTAGGTAATTTATATCTTATGATGCCCGAAGTGTATCTAGGAATATTTAAAATAGTAGTTTTTGTCACTACAAAATCCTTTTGTTGTCTTGAACCTTCTGCTAGAAGGTTATTTTTATTCGCTATCAGTGCCATAAGCACAACAAATCCTGTTAATATCTTTCTTCTCATTTATACCACTCCTTTTTGCACTAATTAGTGCTAAAATTTATTATTAATATTTTTCAATATAAAATTATTATATCATCGTTTGTTATTTATGTAAAGTATCTAATATTTCTTTTGCTATTCTTTCTGTAATCCCTTTAACCTTGCTTAGTTCTTCTGTTGTAGCATTTGATATATTTTCAACTGTTTTAAATTCTTTTAATAGTTCTTTTTTCTTTTCTTCACCTATACCTTTAATACTATCAAGCTTTGATTTTGTTATATCTTTATCTCTTTTTTCTCTATGATATCCTATTGCTAGATTATGTACTTCCTCTTGCATGTTTGTAAGGACTTTTAATAATTTGGGTGATGCTGAAATATTTTTTCCTTCTTTAGAAATTATTCCTTTAGTCCTATGTTTATCATCTTTCACAAGTCCTATTAATGCTATATTCTCTAAATTCAATTCTTTTAATACTATTTTAGCACTAGTAAGTTGTCCTTTTCCGTCCATCTACAATTATCATATCTGGAATATTTCCGAAGTCCTTGTTTTCCTTCTAATGTATGTCTCAATCTTCTTGATATAATCTCTTTCATACTTGCAAAATCATCTTGTCCTACAGTTTCTTTTACATTAAACTTTCTAAAATCCTTTTTAGATATTTTACCGATTTACAAGTGTTGCCATACCTGCAACTGTATAATCCCCAGATATATTTGATATATCATACATTTCTATTCTTCTAGGTATATCCTGCAAGTTTAAAATTTCTTTTAATTCATTTAATATTATTTCTTCATTTCTTGTTGAATTTTGTAACGATATTTGTGAATTTTGTTCTGCAAGTTCTACAAATTTTAACTTTTCACCTTTTTTAGGAACAATTATTTCAACATTTTGTCCTACTTTTTCTGATATTATCTTTTCCAAACTTTTATGATGTGTTAGTTGCTGTTTTACCATTATTTTTTCTGGTATGTCTATAATATTATCGCTTGAACCATATGTTTGCATAATATAGTTTTCTATAATCTCTTCTTCATCGATTCCTTCTGTATCTTTTAAAACAATTGTTTTCTTATTATCTAAATTGCTTCCCCTTACTTCAAATATTGTTAAATGTGTTTCTAGGTTATTTGCTGCAATCCCAATAACATCTATACTTTTGTGTAAGAAATTAGAAACTTTTTGTTTTTTTCCTGCTCTTTCAAGATTTATTATTCTATCTCTAAGTTCAATAGCTCTTTCAAATTCTTGATTTTCACTTGCCTTTTCCATATCTTTTTTCAGCTTTTTAATATCTTTATCAATATTTCCGTGATAATACTCTTTTTATTTCTTGATAAATTTTTTCTTTTTCTTCTTTTTTTAAACTTTCATCTAAAAAAGGTCTATTTAATATACTCATATATATGTCTTTAATATATTTAATCATTTCTTTCGCAGACCATACAGATGGATATGGACCATAATACTTACTCCCATCTTTTACAAGATTTCTTGTTAGTTGTATTAATGGTCTTCCATTTTTTTCCCCTACCTTTATATATGGGTATGTTTTATCATCTTTTAAAAGAACATTAAACTTTGGCTTGTATTTTTTTATAAGGGTACATTCTAAGATAAGTGCCTCATCTTCTGTATCTGTTATAATATATTCAAAATCATCTATAAGGCTTACCATATTTTCTATTCTAGCTGTCTTATCTGTTTTTCTAAAATATTGTCTAACCCTATTTTTTAGCACTACTGCTTTTCCTACATATATAATTTTTCCACTACTGTTTTTCATTAAATACACTCCCGGATTATCTGGAAGTGTTTTTAATTTTTGTTCTATTTTATCATTATGCATCATAATAATTGTTTTTCTTTCTCTTGTATAATTCATTCATTTCTGTTTGAATTCTTTTTTGTTCTTCTTCATTTACTGCATTTAATATATATCCATAATCTTCTAAATTAAAGAATGGTTTCTTATTTGGATTATAGTATGCATCAATTGTTCTATTAAATTCTTCTGAATTTCCAAAATTATTTCCTTGAACATATCCTTGATTATTTACAAAATTATTTTTATTAAATACTTGTTGTTGCATATTTGTATTTGTATTTATATTCGAGTTCATGTTCATACTATTTGAATTCAAGTTTTGTTGTAAGTTTTGTTGTTGATATTGCATATTATATTGTGCTTGTTGAATATTCTTGTTTGTAGATATTCTCTTTCCTGTTATTTCATCAATTTCTCCAAAACTACTTATGTTATTATTTTCCACAATATTGTCATTTATATTTTGCATATTGTTTTGCATATTATTTAATGTATTATTTAGTATATTATCAACTACTGGTTCTTCTATAATATATGCATCAATACTATCATTTTGTATATTCCCTGTTAATTCTGAAATTTCATCATATTCTTCTGCTACATTTTTTTCTTTTACTTCTTCTTCCTTGATTGCCTCTTTTTTTATAGCTTCTTCATTTTTATCTATTTCTTTAGACAAGTCTATAACAGGTCTTTTACTTAGTTTTATCTTTTCTATCTCTATAGCTTCTTGTATTGCTTTTTTAGCGTCTTCTTTTACTTTTTCTTCATATTCTTTTTGAATTTTTTCTTTTTGTTTTAATTCTTCTTGTAATTTTAGAATTTCTTCTCTTGTTATTCTTTCTGCTTCTTCTGCTATCTTTCTTTGAATATCTTCTTCTTCTCTTCTTTTTCTTTCTTTTTCAAGCTCTTCATTTCTCTTTCTTAACTCTTCTAATTCTTTTTCTTGTCTTCTTTGAATTATTCTAGTAAGTTCTTCTTTTTCTTCCCTGTACTTTCTTTCTTGTTCTTCAATTCTTCTTTCTTCTGCTTCTTTTTTAAAGTTTAGTATAGAAATTTTCATTTCATCTAGTTGTTTTCTAAGTCTTAGCATTTCATTTTCTTGATATTGTTTTTGCGCTTCTCTTTCTCTTTTCAGTTCTTCTATATCAATCTTATACTTGTCTACAGTTTCTTCTTTATCTTTCTCATTTCCTTTTATTCCTGAAGAAATATTTCTATTATTACTAACTGTGTTATTTGCACCTACATTATTTGTTTCTTCTATATCAACTTCACTTACTATTTCTTTTTCTTCTACTATACTATTTTCATTCGCTAACTGTCTTACAGATTTTACATTACTTGCTTTTTCTTCTGTAATATCATCTTCTATTCCAAGTTCCGCTAAATCTTGTGCATAATCTTCATTTGAATATTCTTTATCATATTCATCTGTAACATTTTCATTGCTCTCTTCTACTATAGTATCTTCTTCATAATAATCAGCTTCATCATCTATTTCATCAAAATCACTATCTGATAACAATTCATCATCAGAATTTATATTATTACCTTCTTCAGCTTTTATCACAGCTGTTGATATTTCTTTTTCTTCTACTTCTACATCTATTTCTGGTTCTATATCTTTTTTATTATTATTTTCTTCTGAAACAACGCTTATTTTATGCACATCTTTTTCTACTAATTGTGGATTAATTTCCGATTCTTTTTCTTTCTTAATTATACTTCTACATACTTCTTCTGCTTCTTTTTCGGAAACTTTCTTATTTCCTAATATTGATAGAACAATTATATATATCTTATCTTTTACCGAGATATTTTCTATTCCTAAATCTTCTACAGCATATGTTATAAGTTTGTTTAGATTTTGCTTAATTTTAATCATACTATATGAATATCCACATTTGTAATATTCAAATTTCTTTCTTACTATTCCAAGTTCTAATATGTTTTCTAATATATTTTCAAAGAATTTTTCTTCCCTTATATTCTTAAGTTCTCTTTCATCTCTTTCTAAATAATCTGAAAATCTACTTTCTATTATACTTTGTGCATAATATTCATCTTCAACTGCTGCATCTAATTTTGCATCTGTTGCATCATATCTCTTGTTAAACTTATCTCCTGTCATTTTTAGAGCTAGTATTGTCTTCTCTTCTCCAATTTTTTCTAAATATTTTAATCTTTTTTCGATTGTTTCAGAGCCAAGTCCAAGTACAGAAATATTATTTAAAAGTTCGTTAACCATACCATTTTCAATTACAAGATCAAAGTTTTTTTCAATGTTTAAAATTGGTCTGCAAAGAAGTGACATTGCTCCTTTAAGTTCATTTAAAAGTCCATTTCTTTCAAAGAAATTATACACTTTTTCCATGTTTTCCTTTTTACCTTTTGCAAAAAGTATTCCTGGTATATCCACTTCTGGATTATTTAATAATTTTTTACTTTCCAAAAACTTCTTAACATCATCTAAATCTTCTGGTGTACTTTCAGATAATATAGTTGTACTCTTATTTATTATATTTGTACTTAAATCAACATGTTCATTTTCTAGTTTTTCTAATATTTTAGATATATTATCATATTCGCCTTTTACTAGTATGAAATTATTTTTCAAAATATCCCTGCTCATTTTTCTTTTATCTATTTCAGATACTATATTATATATATTTTCTGCATCTCCTTCTAAAAAAATAACCGGATTTTCAAGTAATTCTTTATCTATATCTAATTCTTCAAATGTTTTTACAATATCTAAGATCTTTTGTGGTTCAGATATTAACAATATTTGCTTATTTTTAATGTAGTATTGTTCCATACCTAAACTTTTTAAATTTCTTATTGTTTCTTCAACTTTTTTAGGAGTTGTTTTAGAAATTATTTCTGGATTTAATTCTATAATATTTCTATCTAGGTTTCCTTTTTCAATTTCTTCAACAAAATCTATTAAATTTTGCATATTTGCAGAAACAATTTCCTTAAAATCATTGTTTATAACATTTTTAAAAATATCATCATATGCTGTGATAAATTCTAATTTTCTTAAAAGCTTATTTACTGACACTTCATCATATGTAAGAATTTCAGGTGCATTATTTATTTCTTCTTTAGAGATCCCATATCCCTTTATTTTATTTATTATATTTTCAATTTCCTTAGTTTCATTTGTATATACTATTTCTGGCGTTTTTACTATAACATTTTTTTCTATTCCATTTCTTTCTAGCATGTTTACAATTGCCTGTATCCTTACTTTAGTTGTTTCTGCTAATATCTCTGGATGTTTTTTGAGTATTCCAACACCTAATTTTTCCTTCGGATTTTTATATAATGCTATTATATCTGCTATAACCGTGCTATTATTTGCATAAAATGCTTTTGGATATTTTTTTAGTACAGATTTAAGTAAGTCATTTTTTTCTAAAACTGTAATTATTTTCTTCAATTCTGCTGAATCTGCATATGCTAATATATCTCCTCCAACAGTTTCAAAATATTTTTTATCCACTTTTATACCTTGAAATATTTTTATGATATTTAAAATATTATCATTTTTGCCAACTGCTACTATTTCTGGAAACTTTTCAAGTGTTTTTTTACTAAGTACCTTATTATTTAAAAGGTCTGCTATTTTTTTAACCCTTGCTCCATTTGTTTTTTCAATTATACCTGGATTTTTTTCTAAAATCTCTATTGGTAAATTAGATTCAATAAAAGCATCAATAATATTTGCAACTTTACTTGCTTTAACATTAATAATATTAGGGTATACATTAATAGTACTTATGCTTACCTTTTTTTCTTTTAAACACGCAATTACTTCCAATGCATTATCCCTATTTTCTATTTCTATTCCAAATTTTATAATTATCTTTTCCAATATATTTTCATATTGTTTAACGTTCTTCCCCATATTATCTCCTAAAATCTTTTAGTATGTTATATTTGTATACACTCCCACTATTTTTCCTAAAATCTTTTCAGTATTTTCTCCTCTTTTGTATCTTTTTATTCCAATTCTCGTATAATTTTCTTTTTCCTCTATAATCGCTACTATATCGTTTGAAATATATCTTTCTTCAACATCAAATATAACCAGGGATTTTTTTAAAATCCCTACCTCTTTAAAATTCCCATTCTTGCTTTCAAAAGCATACATATTTTTTTCTTTTCCATATTCTATAGGTACTGCTATATATTCCTTTAAATTTTCTTCTGCAAATATATTTTCCTTATTTATAATCTTGTATATATATGGGATTTTAGCAACTCTTAAACTTACAAGTTCATATTTTTCTTTTTTCTTTTTCCTTAAATTAGTTCCTTCTTCATTTAACGAACTTATTATAAGGTCATATCTTGTTACCTTATCATTTTCATTTACAGACTTTTTTATATACCCTTTTTCTTCAAGTTTTCTTATAGACGCATACACTGTTGAAGTCGAAGATATATTCACCCCTTTACATATCTCCCTATATGAAGGGGTAAAACCTCCTGTTTCGTACCACTGCTGTTCTATATATCCGAAGTATTTTTTTATCTTTTTCTGTTAAATCATCAGAATATATTTTTTCCTTATATGTAATTTTTGCCATATTACTATCTACCTACTTCTAACTTATGCATACCATTCAAATTCATAACCAGCAATATTTATTAGATCTCCATCTTCTATTCCTAGTTTTTCTAATTTAGCTGTTATTCCTGTTTCTTCAAGTATTTTATGTAAGAAATGCATTGATTCATTATCTGCTATATTTACTCTACCCATAACTCTTGTTGCAATCTTTCCTGAAACTTTAAATAGTTTAACACCTTTTTTAAGAATAACTTTTTCTACTATCGCATCTTCTTCATTGTCTTTTAATTCATATATTTTTTCTATATCTACAAGTGGTTCATTTGGTATTTTTTCAAGCTTATCTGCAACCATCATAACCAATTTTTCTACATTTTCTGTTGTAGCAGCAGATATTAGAATATAGTCTAATCTTTCTTTTTTAGCATATTCTTCAATCTTTTCTATATTTTCCTTACTTGCAATATCAATCTTGTTTATACATAAAAGTTGTCTCTTGCTTCCAGTTTTATCACTATATTTCTTTACTTCTTCATTAATTATTCTAATTCTTCCGAACTGGATCTCCTTCCAGTCCTGAACCATCAACAATATGTAAAAGTAATCTACACCTTTCTATATGTCTTAAAAACTTAAATCCGAAGTCCTACACCTTCAGATGCCCCTTCTATTATTCCTGGTATATCTGCTACTACAAATTGTCTTCCAAACTTATCTGTAACTACTCCCAGATTTGGCTCTAAAGTTGTAAATGCATACCCTGCTATCTTTGGTCTTGCTTTACTTATCTTTGATAATAATGTTGATTTTCCTGCATTAGGAAATCCTAAAAGCCCAACATCTGCTATTGTTTTAAGCTCTAAAACTATTTCATGTTCTTCTGTTTTCTCACCATCTATAGAGAAATTAGGTGCTTGTCTTTTTGAATTTTTAAAATGTGTATTTCCGAAGTCCCCCTCTTCCACCTTTTAATATTAAATATTCTTTATCATTTTCTGAAATATCTGCAAGTATATGTCCTTTGCTATCTGCAATTATTGTACCTTTAGGAACACCAATTTTAAGTGTTTCTCCTTTTTTTCCTGTACAATTAGATCCTGCGCCATTTTCACCATCTTCTGCCTTATATAGCTTATTCCATCTAAAGTTTCTTAGAGTGTTTTGATCTTTATCAACGACAAAAATGATGTTTCCACCATTTCCGCCATCTCCTCCATCTGGTCCACCATCTGGCACATATTTTTCCCTTCTAAAACTTGTTGCTCCGGTCTCCACCGTTTCCGAGCTTTTATTCTAATTTTTATATAATCTACAAACATGTTATTCCTATTCTTAAAATTTACTTTCTACTATTATTTTTCTTCTAATTTTTTTCTTAAATATTCAGCAAGTTTTGATATCTCTATTCTTTCTTGCTGCATTGTATCTCTATCTCTTACTGTAACCATCTTGTCTTCTACACTATCAAAGTCAAAAGTAACACAATATGGAGTACCAATTTCATCTTGTCTTCTATATCTCTTACCAATACTTCCTGTTTCATCAAATATTACTGAGAAATATTCTTGTAATTCTTCATACACTTTTTCTGCATCTTCTGAAAGTTTTTTAGAAAGTGGTAATACCGCCACCTTATATGGTGCTAATGTTTTGTCTAATTTTAAAACTACTCTTGTATCCCCATCTTCTAAAGTTTCTTCATGATAAGCATCACATAAGAATGCTAATAATACTCTATCACATCCTACAGAAGGTTCTATAACATGTGGTATGAATTTAGTGTTGTCTTCTCTCATGACTTCTAAATTTTCTCCTGAGAATTGTTGATGATTTTTAAGGTCGAAATCTGTTCTATTTGCAATTCCCCAAAGTTCTCCCCATCCAAATGGAAATAGATATTCTAAATCTGTTGTACCATCACTATAGTGTGATAATTCTTCTTTTGAATGATCTCTTCTTCTTATATTTTCTTTTTTCATTCCATGATCAATAAGCCAGTTATAGCAAATATCTTTCCAGTATGAGAACCAATCTTTTCCATCTTGTGGATCAAAGAAAAATTCAAGTTCCATTTGTTCAAATTCTCTTGTTCTGAATATAAAATTACCTGGTGTTATTTCATTTCTAAAACTCTTACCTATTTGTGCTATACCAAAAGGAAGCTTTCCTCTAACTGCTCTAAATGCATTTTTAAAATTAACAAAAATACCTTGTGCTGTTTCTGGTCTTAAATATATTTCTGCTTTTTTATCTTCAGTTACACCTTGAAATGTTTTAAACATAAGGTTAAACTTTCTAATTGGTGTATAGTTTAATTTCCCACATGTTGGACACACTATATTATTTTCTATAATATAGTCATGCATTTTTTCATCGCTCCAACCATCTACCACACCATCTATACCGTGTTTAAACATCCATTCTTCTATAATTTTATCTGCTCTATGTCTTGTCTTACATTCTTTACAATCCATTAATGGATCACTAAAATTTGATAAATGTCCTGATGCTTCCCATACCTTTGGGTTCATTAATATTGCTGCATCAAGCCCAACATTATATTTTGATTTTCTTATAAATGTTTTTCTCCATTCATCTTTAATATTATTTTTCAGTTCTACTCCTAGAGGCCCATAATCCCATGTATTTGATAATCCCCCATATATTTCTGAACCTGCAAAAATATATCCTTTTTCTTTTGCAAATCCAACTAATTTTTCCATACTTATATTCATATTTCATGACCTCCTTATTTTTTCTTATCTGTAATTTTATCACATAACTATATCTTTGTAAATTTAAATAACTAATATCTTACCCCTTTTTTCATTTATTTTTAAACATTTTTAATTTAATATATCAAAAATTTTTCAAAATTTTTTCTTACTTAATTTCAAAACTTTTTTATTAAATAATTAAAATAATATTTAATATTTGGTTCAAAAAAATAAAAACAATTTGCTTTTTAAAATATCTATTATATAATTAAATTATAATAATAATAAATTTCTTTTAAATTAAAGGGAGTGATGAAGAATGTTAAGATTAAATATAACTGATGTGATTACCTTGCATGAAGGTAATTACAATGGAGAAGAAATCTACTATATAGTAAAATATGGTAGTACATACACTCCTGAAGTGTATATATATGATAAGCAAAAATTAGATATGCTTCTTAGAGGAAGAACTAATATAAGTATTGCAGAATATAATACATATCTCGGTATTACTAAAATCTGTATAACAAAATTTACAGATTCAAATTTCGAGCCAACATATAAAACAAAGGCTCGAAGAATTGAAACATTATATTAAATTAAATCATAATTTAATTAGCAAAAAGCAGTGCAAATACACTGCTTTTTATCATTCTATCCCCCCTTAAAAGTATAGATTCTTTTTATTTGTTTAAACTCACTTTATTAATTTAACTCTTCTAGTATTTTTTCAAGTGTTTTCCAACTTAAAAAAGCACATTTAACTCTTGATGGCATATATGAAATATTTTTAAACGCATATGCATCTCCTAATATTTCCATAAGTTTTTCATCATTTTTTTCATTTAATTTAATCATATCAAAAAATGTAGTTATTATTTTTTTTGCATCTTCCTTTGTCTTACCTTTAAGTATTTCCGCCATTATATTTGCTGCTGCTTCTGATATTGCACACCCTCTTCCTGTAAAGCTTATTTCATCAATAATAGAATTTGTAGCATCCATCTTAACATATATTTTAAGTTCATCACCACAGCTAGGATTTACGCCTTCTTTTGATATTCCTTCTATCTCCTTTTTATTTTCTTTTTCCTTTGTATTTTCTATTATAACCTGTTTATATATCTCCATAATTTCTTCTTTAGATATTTCCATTAAACATTTCTCCTATTCCTACTATCTTTGATATTACATAATCAATCTCTTCCTTTGTTGTATACATTCCAAAACTTAATCTTAATGTTGATACTTCATCAATATATCTATGTAGTGGCATTGCACAATGATGCCCTGCTCTTACTGATATATTTTCTAAATTTAAAATACTAATTATATCATGTGCATGAATATTATCTATTGCAAATGTAACTATACCACATGTATTTTTAGTTGCATATATCTTAATATTTTTAACCTCTTTTTTTAACTTTTCAATTGTATATTTAGTAAGCTTTTTTAAGTATTTTTCAATATTGTCTACTCCCACATCTTGTATATATTCAATTGCTTTTCCTAAAGCATATATTCCTGCTGCATCTAATGTACCACCTTCAAATTTTTCATAATTTTCTTTTAATTCAAAAGTATTTTCTAAAACATAATCAATCATATCTCCACCATAATTTCTAGGTTTTACATTATCAATCATATTTTCATTTAAATATAGTACTCCGAACCCCTTGTGGTCCATATATTTTATGTCCTGAAAATACAAATGCGTATATATTTTTAAGCTTCTTAAGACTTATTTTTTTATGAGTTATTCCTTGTGATCCATCTACTATTATATGTGGTATAGGTATTTTAAGTTCTTTGCATTTTTTTTCTGTTATTTCACATATTTTTTCAATATCTATTTCTTCTCCTGTAACATTACTTTGCATTGTTATTCCTATAATCTTTGTGTTTTCTGTTATTTTTTGTTCAAACTCATCATAATTAAAACTATAGTCTTCATTTAAATATACAAATCTAATATTTGCATTTTTCGCTTTAGTAATCACTTGGTATGGTACTATATTTGCATGATGTTCTAGTATACTTAATAATATTTCATCTTTTTCATTAATTTCATCTTCTAAACCAAACACACATGTATTTAAACTTTCAGTTGCAGATTTTGTAAATATAATATTTTCTTTTTCACAAGATAGATATTTTCCTATAATCTCTCTTGCATCTTCCACAAGCTTGCTTGTCTTATCTCCATATATACTCATCCTACTATGTGAATTTCCATTAAACCTAGTATAATATTCAGTAATCGCATCAACTACAACTTTAGGCTTTAGAGCTGTTGCTGCAGTATCTAAATATATATTTTTCTCATTTATCTGCTCAAAATCTTTTCTTATCCCCTCCACATTATATTCCACATTTACCTCGTCCTTTAATTTTAATTTTAATTTTCACTTAATTTCAATTCTTTTTATTATTCTTTTTTTATTCAATTATAATTATACCATATTTAGCAAATAAAAATAACCGGTAACATAAAGCTACCGATTATACAATTATTATTTAGTAATTGTTCCACCAAGACCATCTATCATGCACCATAATAGATATCTTAATGGTAATATATTAAACAATCTAAGCACAATTCCCAAAAAAATTAATATTAGTAACAACTGCCTTATCTTGCTTTTCTTTAAGTCTTCATATAGTATAAACATAATTATATTTATAACCATTAGTACTCCTAAATATACATCTCCCTGCCAATCATAATATGTAGATGTATAATACAAAAGTGTTCCCATTAATGTCAATAGATACAAGATCGGTGATATCATATCTTGTATCCATCCTTCGATATCAAATTCATACAATACAATTAATATCCATAGATTAGAAAAAAATGGTAATACTGCTAATAAGTAAGTAAATAATATATCTGTTTTATGAGTCATATATCCTCCTTTTTCCTTTTATACATACTTATTTATCAAACAATACTTAACAACTAAGATAAGCATCATATACATAATACTAGAAAGAGCAATTATTTGGAAAAATCCCTCTTCCTTTGTTTTATCTAGATTATATATAAGTATAATCGTATAGATTATATACAGTGTAACTACTTCTATATCAACCTGTATCTTATGGACAAGTAATGCCATAATAATAACCATAAAATACAAAATCACATATAATCTGTCAAGACAAAATCTTCTTATGATACTTTTCATTTTATTTTCAGGGATGAACTTATAATACATTACTGCAATAACAAACAGAAGCAATGCAATATATTTAAAATATTCTTGATATTCCATTATAACAATCATATTATTCTCACCTACATTCCTAATATTATTCTCATAATGCCAAATTTAACTAGAATTATGAAAATATTCACTGTTGCTAGTAATATTTCTACTGCATAAGGTAGGTCATCTGCATCTTCTTCATATGACCTATTTATAATTGCCGGAACAAATATTATTGTCCCTATAAGAACTACCCATATTATATTAGCACTTATATCTGCAAGTATTAAATGAATTGTTATTAGCGTATATAAGCTAAAATTCATTATATTCTCTAACCGCTCTGAGATATAATCATTTATCATCTTGTACATTAACAACAGCCCAAAAACAATATAAATGCTCCATTCTAATATCTTTTCCATAAAATTCCACCTTCCTTCTTTTAAAATTAATTAATTTTAAAAGATAAATATCATCATATTTTGTAAATTCTTTATGTATACATAATAACATATTTTTATGTACATTTCAAATAATTAAAGTACTTTTAATAATGGTCTATTAAAAGTACTTCTATTTTATATATATTTAGAACATATTCTTGTATTATTCTATTATAAGTTGTTTTAATTCTTCTATTTGTTCTTGTTCTGGTGTATTGTTTGCAATATATGTTTTAGTAACATTTATTCCATTTTCAATGCATTCTTCTTTCCAAGAATCCATCCATTCACCATTTCCCCAATCATATGAACCAAACAGTACTACATTTGTTTCTTTTAGTTTTTCTTTTTCTGCATCAAAAAATGGTCTAAATTCATATTCTTCTAACTCTTCTGCTCCCATCGCAGGACAACCTAATGCTACCATATCATATTCTGATATATCTCCTTCAAAATCTGATACATAAAATAATTCTGCTTGCCCTCCTTTTTCATTTACACCTTCTGCTATAGCTTCTGCCATAGTTTGAGTATTTCCTGTTGCACTCCAATATATTACTGCTACTTTCATTCTTTTATCTCCTATTTTCCCTTTGATTCTATATATTCATTATATCCACATTCACGTATTACAACCTTATCTCCTGTTATATCTATGATCTTATTTGCTACTGTTTCTGCAAGCTCATGGTCATGTGATGTAAATATTATAACCCCGTCAAATTTTATAAGGGCATTGTTTAATGCTGTTATACTTTCCATATCTAAGTGGTTTGTTGGTTCATCTAGTATTAACACATTTGCACCAGATAACATAAGTCTTGATAACATACATCTAACTTTTTCTCCCCCTGATAACACATTTGCTTTTTTTAGCGCTTCTTCCCCTGAGAATAACATTCTTCCTAAAAATCCTCTTATATATGTTTCATCTGGATCTTTTGAATATTTTCTAAGCCAGTCTACTAAATTTTCATCTTTATCTTTAAAATATTCATTATTATCTTTTGGTAAATATGATGTCGTTATAGTTTGCCCATATTCTATATATCCCTTATCTGGTTCTACTTCTTTTGCAAGAATATCAAATAATGTTGTTATCTTGTTTTCATTTTCTGCAAGTACTAAAACCTTATCTCCAACCTTAATATCGAAAGTTAAATCTTTTATACTTGCTTCTCCATTTTCTTTCCATATATGGCTTACTTTTATAACCTCTTTACCAACTTGTCTTTCTTTAGAAAAGTCGATATATGGGTATCTTCTATTTGATGCTACTATTTCATCTAATTGTATTTTTTCTAATGTTTTCTTTCTAGATGTTGCTTGTTTTGATCTTTGTGATGCACCAAATCTTGCTATAAAGTCTTTTAATTCTTTTATCTTTTCTTCTTTCTTCTTGTTTGATTCTTTCATTTGTTTTTGTATAAGTTGGTTTGATTGATACCAGAAATCATAGTTCCCTGGATATATTTTTATTTTACCATAGTCTACATCCACAATGTTTGTACAAACTGTATTTAAGAAATATCTGTCATGAGATACTACTATAACTGTATTTTCATAATCAATCAAGAAATCTTGTAGCCATTCTATTGCTCTAATATCAAGGTCGTTTGTAGGTTCGTCTAATAGAAGTACATCTGGATTTCCGGAAAAGTGCTTTAGCTAAAAGTACTTTAACCTTATCCTTCCCTTCTAAATCTGACATATTTCCGGTATAATTTATTTTCACTTATTCCAAGTTCCACAAGCATTTTTATTGCATCTGTTTCTGCATTCCAACCGTCAAGCTCTGCAAATCTTTCTTCAAGTTTTGCCGCTATCATCCCATCTTTTTCTGTAAATTCTGGTTTTGAATATATTTCGTCTTTTTCTTGCATTATTTGGTAAAGTTCAGTATTTCCCATTATTACCACATCTATTATCCTATAATCTTCATATGCATAGTGGTCTTGTCCAAGTACTGATATTCTTTCTCCTTTAGTTATAGACACATCACCTTTGTTTGCTTCTATTTCTCCGTGATAATATCTTTAAAAATGTTGATTTACCTGCACCATTTGCACCTATAACCCCATAACAATTTCCTTTTTCAAATTTTAAATTAACATCATCAAAAAGTACTCTTGCTCCAAATCTTAAGCTAACTCCTGTTACTGTTAACATTTTTTCTCCTTTCACATCTTATTATATTTCTTGTAAGCTTTTTACAATATTTTCATATATTTTTTTCTTAAAGTTTAAATATATACTTTCAGTATTTTCTACCATATATTCTTCATTTTCAAATAATAATGGAACTATTTTAGAAAGTATAACTTCTCTTTTTCCTTCTTCTTTGCTGTATCCTCTTGCTTGAAGATAAAATAGTTTCTTTTCATCAATCTTTCCTATTGACGCTGCATGATTTCCATTTACATTTTCTTCTGCACATAATAATATTGGTGATGACTTAGTTTTTGCTTCTTTAGATAATAATAATACATTTTCTCTTTCTCTTCCATCAGATTCTGGTGTACCTTTTCTAAAGCTTATAATCCCTCTAAAGTCCTTATATGCATTTTCAAAAAGTACTCCTTCAATATCAAGACTTGTTACAGACTCTTTTCCTATATGGTCTGCATAATACATAAAATCTAGTTTTTTATCTTTTCCGAAGTAAGTATACTCCCTTAATATCAACATTTGCTTTTTCGTCAGCTCTTGTCACATGTTTTATCATTTGGTTTCCACTTCCTAAAAATACATATAGTAGTTTTACTTTTGCATTCTTTTCTGCTTCTACATATATGCTATCAAGTGCAAAGTTTTTTTTGTTTTCATTAAATACAATTACTATTTCTGTATTAGAATTCTCTTTTGCAATTATAATTATATTATTATCCCTATATGTTTTTTCTACATTATCAGATATATTAAATATATATTTTGCAGATACATTTTTATCTATTATAATTTTTTTATTTGATAAAAATATACCATTATTTATCATTTCAATAATTTTTTCTTCATTCTTATCTGCTACTATTTTTTCTATATCTTTAGTATATATATATCCCTCTTTTTCTCCTAATATTATACTATTAATTTCATTATCATTCAAAAAATAATCTTTGCCATATTCTTGAATAATATCTTTTCCATACACATATTTTCTCTTATGTTCTGTGTTTTTTCCATTATTAGAAATAATTTCATTATCACTATCATAATTTAGATTTGTTACATTTACTTTATCTTCTTCTAAATAATCTTCTACCTTCTCAACAACATAGATATTATTCATACCATTATTTTCTTTTTCTTGATCTTTTCTAGCATAATTTCCAATATTTGGTATATTTTTTACTCTCTTATTTATTCTTCCTATAATCTCTTCATTTTCTTTAAATTCTATATATGGAACTTTCAATACCTTTTCATTAATGTTTATATGATTCCAAGTCTTTTTTTCCATCCTATTTAAATATATTTTTTTCATTATCCATTTGTTCCTTCTAGTTCTAATCCTATCAAGTTATTCATTTCCACCGCATATTCTATAGGTAGTTCTTTTGAAATTGGTTCTGCAAATCCTCTTACTATCATAGCTTTAGCTTCATCCTCGCTAAGCCCTCTACTCATAAGATAAAATATTTGTTCATCTCCAATCTTCCCTATTTTAGCCTCATGCCCTAAATCTGCTTCATCTGTTTTTACAGTCATGATTGGTATTGTATCTGAAACCGCTTCTTTGTCAAGCATCAAGCTTTCACAGTCTGAATTTGATTTTGAACCTTTTGCTTTTTCATCTATATATACATAATTTCTTGTCACACTTATACCATTTCCCTTTGTAATGGCTTTTGTTGTAACTGCTGAAAATGTATTTTCTGCTAAATGTATATTTGCACACCCATTATCTATATATTGGTCACTTCCTGCAAATGTTATTCCAGTAAATTCACTTGCTGCATTTTTACCTACAAGAACTGATGTAGGATATAGCATTGATACCTTTGATCCAAAAGATCCGTGATATCCATTCAACTTTTCCATTTTCTTCTACTATGGCTCTTTTTGTATTTAAATTGTACATATTTTTAGACCAATTTTCTATTGTAGAAAATCTAACTTTTGCATTTTTACCTACAAATATTTCAACACTTCCTGCATGTAAGTTTAATACATTATATTTAGGAGCTGAACACCCTTCTATATATGATATACTTGCATCTTCATCTGCTATTATAAGAGTGTGTTCAAATTGTCCAGCACCTGCAGCATTTAACCTGTAGTATGATTGTATTGGTATATCTAAATGTACCCCTTTAGGCACATATACAAATGATCCTCCGTGACCATACTGCAAGATGTAATGCTGTATATTTATGTAGGTTTTCATCTATCGCTTTTGTAAAATATTTTTTTACAAGTTCTGGATGTTTTTTTACTGCTTCTGACATATCCATATATATTACACCTTGTGATGTTAATATTTCTTTCACATTATGATATACCTCTTCTGAATCAAACTGAGCACTTACTCCTGCCAAATATTTCTTTTCTGCATATGGTATTCCGAAGTCTTTCAAATGTATTTTTTATACCTTCTGGTACATTGTCCCATGATGCTTCTTTTTTCCCCTCAGGCTTTATATATGTAACAATATCTGCTATATTAAGTTCATCCAATTCTGGTCCCCAATTAGGATTTGTTTGTTTATTATATTTTTCTAACGCTCTTAAACGTATTTCTAACATCCACTCAGGCTCATTTTTTTCTTGTGAAATTTCTCTTACAATCTTTTCTGTTAATCCTTTTTCTAGCTGTTTAGATATTTCCACCTCTTCTATGATATCGTAAATACCTCTATCTACTTCTTCTATCTTTGTCTTTTTTTTCATTTTTTTCCCATCTTAATCTTCTATAATTTCATATAATTTATATATTTTCCATTCTCTAATATTATTTTCCATATCCGTTTTTTTGAATTTCTTCTATTAAAGATATGTCTCCTGTTTTTTCTATCTTTCCATTTGATAATATATGTACAACATCTGGTTTTACTCTATGTACCATTTCTAAATGGTGTGAAATCATTATTATTGCCTTATCTTTATCAAAATATCTCATTATAGCATTTTCAACATCTTTTGTTGCATCAACATCAAGACCTGAATCAACTTCATCAAGCATTGCAAGTTTCGGCTTTAATATACTAAGTTGTAAGATTTCATTTTTCTTTTTCTCACCACCTGAAAATCCAACATTTAAATATCTTCCTTGCATATCTTTCTTCATATTTAAATTTTCTATTTCTTTAGCTATCCTTAATGCAAAATTCATAGCAGATATCTTTTCATCCGAAACTTTTGTTTTTGCAAATCTTAAAAAATCTGATGTTCTTATCCCTGCTATTTCTTCTGGATTTTGAAATGACAAGAATATTCCGAAGTCTTGCTCTTTCATATGTTTCCATTTTTGTTATATCTTTTCCCATAAAAAAAATCTTGCCTTCTATAATTTCATAATCTGGATGTCCCATTATTGTATACATAAGAGTAGATTTACCTGTTCCATTTTTTCCCATAAGAACATGTATTTCTCCCTCGTTTACAATCAAATTTACACCATTTAATATTCTTTTTCCTTCTACTTCTACTACTAGATTTTCTATTCTTAACACTTCTTTCAATTCTTTAACTTCTTCTTTCAATTTTCCTCCATACACTTTTATATTTAACATAAAATAAAAGATATATTTAGTATACCATAATTTAACCATTATTGTTATACCATTTATATCTTTTCTTATTCTCAGTTTATTTAACTTAAAACTTTAGAAACTCAAACCTTTATTAAAAACTTCCTCCATTTTTTCTTAACCAGTCTGGTATACGAGGTTCATCAGATGATGATGTTGATTGTGTTTCTTGTCTTGTATTTAATCTTTCATAAAATGGTGTTGATTGTGTTTCTTGAGTTGTTGTAGTTTCTATTTTAGGAGCTTTTCTTTCTCCTTCAAATCCTGTAGCAATTACTGTTACAATTACATCTTCTCCTGCTGTTTCATCAATTACTCTACCCATAATTATTGTTGCGTCTGGATCTGCACCTTGGTTTATTATTTGTGACGCTGTATCAAATTCATGTAATGTTAATGATTTATCACCTGTAACATTGTATATTACCGATGTTGCTCCATCTATAGTAGTTTCTAGTAATGGACTTTGAATTGCAAGTTTAGCTGCATCTTCTGCTCTATTTTCACCACTTGCTCTACCAACACCTAAATGTGCTATACCTTTATCTTTCATTGCATTTCTTAAGTCTGCAAAGTCAATGTTAACTTCTCCTGATATGATAAGTAAGTCTGATATACCTTGAACACCTTGTCTTAAAATATCATCTGCGATCATAAACGCATCTTTCATTGATGTTTTTCTGTCTATAATTTGTAATAGTTTGTCATTTGGTACTACTATAAGTGAGTCTACATTTGATTTTAATTTTTCTAATCCTTTTTCTGCTTGTAATGCTTTTTTTCTTCCTTCAAATGTAAATGGTTTTGTAACTATTGCGATTGTTAGTATATTTTTAGATTTTGCTATTTCTGCTACTACTGGTGCTGCTCCTGTACCTGTTCCACCACCCATTCCTGCTGTGATAAATACCATGTTTGCACCTTCTAGTACTTTTTCGATTTCTTCTTTACTTTCTTCTGCTGCTTTTTCTCCTATTTCAGCACTTCCACCTGCTCCGAAGTCCTCTTGTTAGTTGTTCACCTATTTGAAGTTTAACTTCTGCATTTGACTTTGATAATATTTGTCTATCTGTATTAATAGCTATAAACTCTACATTTTTTATTCCTGCTTCAATCATTCTATTTATAGAGTTGTTACCTGCTCCACCTACACCTATTACTTTAATTATAGCTTCTTCAAATTGTTCTCTTTCAACTATTTCTCTTACTTTGTTTTCTATATACATTTCTTCCCCCTTAAGTCTTTTCTTGATTTGATTTAGTTAACATTATTATCTTATGTATATTTGAGATTTTTTTATTTTTATATTTTTTTCTTTTTTATTATATTTATTTTATTTATTATATTTTTCCTATATATCTATTATATCATTTTTTTAAGTATAGAAAAACTCTTTAATCTTATTTAATATTTTATTTATAGTACCTTTTTCTTCTTCTGCTCCCACATTACTTGCAATGCTCTTTGCAAAAGGTTTTGATGAGAAATATTTGATTATTGAATATGCATCCTTATAATTTTCATCCGTTTTAATTGCAATCTTATTTGTAGATTTCTTAGTTTCAATTCCTAATATTTTAGAAATTAAAATTTCACTTTTATCTATTTTTTCTAAACTTTGTCCTACAATTATGACCTTCTTAATATATTTATCTAGCCCTATTTCTCTTAAGCTCATAAATATTTTTTCAATTGTATATGTTAATCTTCCTTCTATAACAGTAGATACTTGTGAAGGCTTTATTGTCCTTTTATTTGGATCTGTTGTAACAACCGTTGATAAAGATATATTATTATCATTTTTTATATATTCCTTTAAAGCTACATTATATGTTCTCTTTAATTTTTCAGCTTCTGAATAGCTTATTCCAAATACATATTCCATATCAGCCGTAATATCATTGCCTCCAACTTCTAACGTATTTGCATATATAAATGTTCCTTGGATAAATAAACCTATTTCAGTTTTCCTATACCCCATGTCTATTATCAATGTATCTTCTTGTTGTTCTCTATCTTCTAAATAGAATTTCTTTTCTGCTAATATTTTTGGAGAATATCCATCAATATTTAGTCCTGCTTTTTCAAACACCCTCTTAAGTTCATTTATATAACTCTTTCTTGCTGTAATTGCTTGTGCATATAATGTTATTTTTGAACTTTTTCTATGTGTAGGATCTTTTACTATTTCTCCTGTTTCAAGTTCGAATACATCTGGTATTATATCTATTATCGTACTTCCATGATCAACTTCAGATTTACCTACATCTAATATAGTACTTATAATATCATTTTCTGTTACTCTTTGTTCTTTATTATTAATTATCTTAGTTGCTTGTTTTTGTAAGATTTGAAGTTTATCACCTGGTAATGAAACATATGCCGAATTAATTTTTAACTTTGAAATTTTTTCAGCTTCTTCAACAACTTCACTTAAAATAGAAATAAGATTATTTTCGTCAAAACCTATTAAACTGCTATTAGTTTCCAAATCACATTCTTTGTGCGATGCAACTAATAACTGTATTTGATTTAGTCCGATCAATCTTTCCTATAACTAAGCTTACCTTTGAAAAACTTATATCAACTCCGACAATTATATCTCCAATTGCCAAGATTGCCTCCATTTTAACTTATTTTTACTGTTTAAATATTATTACATTTTTGTAAAAAAGTCAATTAATTTTAATATTATTTTCTCTTTTTTAGAAACTTAATTTTTCAACAATCATTTAGTTTTTTTACTATTTTTCCCTTCCATTTTTTCAATATAATGCCTTCTTATTATTGACAAATTATTAAACATCCTGCTTACAAAAACAACAACTGCTGCAATATGTATGTCAAGATTTAATTTTATTCCTAAATACACAAGCATCATGGTTAAAATAGCATTACCAAAAAAACCAGATATAAATACTTTAAAATCAAATCTTCCTTTTATCTTTGATGCAATTGCACCAAAAATTGTATCTAATATTGCAAGTATCGCAACAGAAACATATACAGAATATGTATATGGAATAACTGGTATATATTTACCTATCATAACCCCTAATATTGCACCTAAACATATTAATATATAAAACATAATTTCTCCTTTAATCAAAACATCCAATATCACAAGTGCTACATAAACTTGTGTCACAAGATACATCCATTTCTATTATCTGTTTAACAATTTTTTCAAGTTCTTCTTTTTCTATCCTATACTCTGTTCCACAGTTTTCACATTCTGCTTCTACATATCCTTGAAGTAGTAATTTCTGTAAATCTTCTCTCGTAAGATAGTTTAATGACTCTATAAAATCTTCTCTCCTGCATCCACATTCTTCATGTGTTTTGTGGAAAGATTTTTCTTCATTATTCTTCTCTTCCATACTTAAATTTCACCTCCTCTGAACTTTTTGACATTTCAATATTATCTGACGATGAATATTCAACGCTTTTCCCATTTGCAAGCATTTGGTTAATATATCCATCTTTTGTTGTTATACCACTTTCCAAATTTTTCTTATTACCAATTGCTAAAATTTTGTATGGACCTACAAGTTTTTTACCGTTTATTAAAATATCCTTACCATTTACTGCAACTATTTCTGTATTGTTCATAAACCTATTTCCATTTATCGATATTGCTTCTGCACCTGATATTATAAGCTGATTTACAAGCGTTAATATATCGTTTGCAGATATTACATTTCCATCATTATCTCTTAATGTTACTGTAACACCTTGTCCTATTATATCAACAAGACCAAGTTTCAGCCTTGTTTCTTCTAGCTCTTTTTTTAGAACTTCTGGAACTTTTTCCCCTGTTATTTCAGACTTCTTATATTCTTCTATCTTTTTTTCAATTTCTACTATATTTTTACTGTATTCCTTATTTTTTGTTTTTTCATTTAAAATTTCTGTTCTAAGTTCTGTATCTTTTAAAATCTTAATTCCTTTAAGATCTGTTTCTTCTACAGTCCTCACTTGAATAAATATTATTGATACTGTAATTGTAGCAGTAATTGCATATAATATTCCTTTAATTATATTATTTTTCCTTCTTAGTTTTTCTTCTTTTTCTTCCCTAATAATATCTTCTTCTGTCTTCTTTTTAGGCTTTCTTTTTGTCCAAACTCTTTCTTCTTCATCATAATATTTTTTCACATTTTCATTGCTATTATCGCCATTAGTTTTTTTATTATCTTCCATTTAGTTTTCCTATTTATTTCTAAATTTATGCTTATATTTCTTTATTCTTAATATATTCTGTCTTATATACCCCATTATATTTAGGTACAAACACATTCTTTTCTTTCTTTAAATTTACTCCTATTCCGGCACTTTCTAATATTCTCAATATCCCCCCTGGAATTTCTAATGCTGTTGTTAAATAATCAGAATTTCCTATTGCCCTTATAACATAAGGTCCTCCAATTTTTTCCTCATTTATTTTTATCACTGTACCAATACAACTAATTGGTGTAAGCGCTGTAATTCTTTGATCGTTTATTGATATTGCCTCAGCGCCTGCATTTCTAAGCACATTAACTATTTCCAGTATGTCTGTATCATGTACTATTATTTGAAGTGCATCACTTCCTACCTTTTTCTTATCTTCACCGTCTTTTAAAACTAGCTCAATTCCTTCTCCTCTTAAATCTGTAAGGCCTAATTTTGCACTGTTTTCTAAAACTTCTTTTTTCTTTTCTTCTGCTAAGTCGCTCTTTTTTGAAATTACATTTTTTAACGTTTCTAACTCTTTTTGCTTTTTCTGCATTTTTTCAAGTAACTCTTTGTTTTTAGAAGTTTCACTTGTAAGTGTATCTCTAAGTTCATTTGTTTCTGTGCTTACAATCCCCTCTATATTCTTATTATTCACTCTAGATAACAATGTAAGTCCTAAGGTTATCAAAAATACAGCAACAAGAATCATTATTTTAAACATGTTTTTCTGTATCTTTGTTTCTACCTTACCTTCATCATTTTCTTCAATATTACATTCTTCATAATAATTTTTATTCATATTTTTAAATTCTTCAAACATTTCTTTTTATCTTTTCCTTAATTTGCTAATATTTCTGAAAACTAATCACTATATTTTTTCTCTAAACACCATATAGTTTCTTTTCGAATTTTTATCGTTAAATATTTCGCCTTCTTTACCTTTTTCTGTTTCAATTATATGTTTTGAAATTGAAATTTGAGCTCTAAGTTCTGTTAACTCTTCTTTTAATATTATTTTTTTCTTTTCTTCCTTTAAATCAAGTATAAACTGTCTGTCTTTTTTCTCAATACTAGTTACTTTATCTGTAAGCCCATAGTAGTCTAAAACATATTTTATCTTATTTATCTTTTCTAAAACATCTAAGTCATCTCTCTCAATTCTTTTTTTTTGACTAAGTGATGTTGTTTTAAGTCCTAAAATCATAATAACCTTTTGAAGCTCATCACTCTTTCTTATTATATATCCATTTTTATCAATGATATAATAACCATTTTCATCAGATATTTGATAATTTTCATTTCTTTCTTCAATGTATATTTCAACCTTATTGGGAAATACCGGATATATTTTAGCTTCTTGTATTCTGGCATTTTCTTTTAACTTAACTGCTGCCTTAAAATATCTTTGTAAGAATATATTTCTTCCTTCAATTATTCCACTATCTTTTTTAATTTTATCAATATCCAATTTTGTAGTATTTTTTACCTCTATACTTCTTACTATAAACATGTCTGAGGTAAGAACAAATACCATAAATCCTGTAAATGCAATTGCAAAAAGTATTGTAAATAATATTTTTGTACCGTTTCCTTTTTCTGCTTCACTCATCTTGTCACCACTATTTTTCTTCTAAATTAATTTCATCTAATTTTGGAAGCTCTTCCAAACTCCCAAGTCCAAATGTTAACAAAAACTTTTCTGTTGTTCTATATCCCATAGGTCTTCCGAAGTGTTTCATGTTTACCACTTTCTTTTATAAGGCCATATTCTATAAGCTTGTATATTATAGCATCTGATGAAACCCCTCTTATATTTTCAATTTCAGCTCTTGTTATATCTTCATTATATGCAATAATCGATAAAACTTCCATAGCAGCTTTTGTAAGTCTAGGATTTGTTCTTTTATCGAATATCTTATTTATATATTCCATTGTTTCTCTTTTTGCAACAAACTGAACCATATCACCTAATAACACAAGTTCTATTCCACTATCTTCCTTTGAATATTTTTCTATTATAAGTTTTTCAATATTTTCAATTATTTCTTTTTTATCAACTTCCAGTGTTTCTGCAAGTATATCAACCGTTATCGGCTCTCCCGAAAAGAATACTATTGCCTCAATTTTTTCACGTATTTTCATTTTTTCTCTTTTCTAATTGACATTAATAATATTTTAAAGTATAATGTAAATGTTTGGTGAAGTAGCTCAGTTGGCTAGAGCATTCGGTTCATACCCGAAGGGTCAGGGGTTCAAGTCCCTTCTTCACTACCAGATACTTAATTTTAAGTATCTTTTTTTGTTTTTGTATCTTTTTTTATTTCTTACATATTACAACTTTATAACACTATACATTATAACATTAATGAAATTTAGATCTATATCCTTTAAGGTTAGCATAATAATTTTATATAAAGGTAGGTAATGTAACGTAAATTAAATTATATTAAATCAAATTACATTAAACTTAACCCCTAAATTATTATGCTAATCTTATCTTAAAATATATAAAATCTAAATTTCATTTTTATTATATTCAACCTTTTCAATATTTCTTTTTTAAAATTCAAAAAACTTCTCATTTTTCAAATATATTGTATAACATTGTACTAATATTAATATAATACTAACATTCACAGTTCTTTGGTGTTCTTGGGAATGGTATTACATCCCTTATATTTTGCACTCCTGTTAAATACATTATAAGTCTTTCAAATCCAAGACCGAAACCCTGAATGTTCTACTGTTCCATATCTTCTTAAATCTAGATACCAATCATATCCTGGTATATCCATTCCGAAGTTTTTCCATCTTATCTAAAAGTACATCTAACCTTTCTTCTCTTTGACTTCCACCAACAAGTTCACCTATTCCTGGAACTAAAAGGTCTGTTGCTGCTACTGTTTTTCCATCATTGTTATTTCTCATGTAGAATGCTTTAATATCTTTTGGATAGCTTGTTAAAAATATTGGCATTTTGTATATTTCTTCAGCTAAATATCTTTCATGTTCAGTATCTAAATCCATTCCCCATTCTACTTCTTTTTCAAACACTTTTCCTGATTTTTGTAGCTTTTCTATCGCTTCTGTGTATGTAACTCTTGCAAAATCATTTTCCACTGCCTTTTGCAACTTTTCTATTAACCCTTCTGATACAAACTTATTTAAAAATTCTAATTCGTCTTTTGCATTTTCAAAAATATAATTTACTATATATTTGAACATTCCTTCTGCTGTATCCATTATTTCATCTAAATCTGCAAATGCAACTTCTGGTTCTATCATCCAAAATTCTGCTGCATGTTTTGTTGTATTTGAGTTTTCTGCTCTAAATGTAGGTCCAAATGTATATATTTTTCCGAAAAGCATGTGCAAAACATTCACCATTTAATTGTCCTGTAACAGATAAAAATGCATCTTTACCAAAGAAATCTTTTTTCATAAGTTCTGAATCAATTTCTTTTTGTCTCATTTCTTTTTTTGCTAATTTTTCTGTTTCACTAACTATTTCTTCATTTTTAAGAGTTGTTATTTTAAACATTTCTCCTGCGCCTTCACCATCACTACTTGTAATTATTGGTGTATTAACATATACATACCCATTTTTTTGGAAATATTCATGTATTGCCATAGATGCAAGTGATCTTATTCTAAATACACTTCTAAATATATTTGAACGTGGTCTTAAGTGTGATACTGTACGGAAAAATTCGTATGTATGTCTTTTATTTTGGATTGGATATTTTTCGTCACTTAATCCTTCTACCTCTATTTCTGTAACTTTAACTTCTATATCTTGCTTACCTTGACTTTTAACTACTATTCCTCTAACTTTTAATGATGAATATAGTGTAACTTTATCTATTTCTTTAAAATTTTCTATAGTATCATCTATAACAAGCTGTATACTTTTAAAATTACTACCATCATTTAATTCTATAAATCCGGATAGCTTTAGAAAAACGAATATTTCTTACCCATCCTCTTAGGTATACTTTTTTTTCAATATATTTATCTTTATTTTTGAATATTTCATCTATTTCTATTCTTTTTGGTCTTTCTTCCATAAACATCTCCTAACTATTTATCATAATATTTTCAATAATTCTTCTATTTTATCTTTTGAGTCTATTTCATTTACTCTCACTCTAACTTCTTTTCCATTTTTAAGTCCTGATGTATACCAAATTATATGTTTTCTAATATCTTTTGTCGCCTTTTCTTTTCCATATAATTCTTCTAAAATATCATAATGTTTAAGTATTATTTCTTTTACATCTTCAAGATTTTCATTATCATCTATAATTTCATTTTTTTCTAAGCTTTCAACAATATTTCTTACTTTATGGGGCTTTCCGAAGTGCACCTCTTGAAATCATAATTCCGTCTGCTCCTGTTTCTTCAAAAACTTCAAATGCTTTCTTTGAGTCTGTTATATCTCCATTTGCAATTACAGGAATTGTCACACTTTCTTTTACCTTTTTAATCATATCATATTTAGCAGTCCCAGAATAATATTGTTTCCTTGTTCTACCATGAATTGTAATCATTTTTATTCCATGTTTTTCTGCAAGTTTAGCAATTTCTAAACACGTAATATTATCATCATCCCATCCGAAGTCTCATCTTCAATGTGACTGGAACTTTAGAACCTCTAACAACCGCAATTATAATGTCTTCTGCCTTTTTAATATCTTTTAATAGGTCACTTCCACCACCATTTTTAACAATTTTAGGTGCAGGGCATCCCATATTAATATCTAATATATCACACTTTTCACTTAATATTCTAGATGCTTTTTCCATATATTCTGGATCATCTCCAAAAAGCTGATATGCAACAGGATACTCATTTTTATATTTTTCAAGCATCTTCATTGTTTTTTTATCCTCATAAACAACTGCTCTTGCATTTACCATTTCAGTCCATATAATTCCGTGCTCTACTTATTTCTTTTTGTATCTGTCTAAAAGCTTTATCAGATACACCAGCCATTGGGCCTATTATAATATTGTTTTCTATTTCTAAATTTCCAATCTTTAACTTCATTATCCCTCTTTCTTAATCATTGTTGTAGTTCCTTCAAAATCTATAAATATGGCTTTTTTCCTTCTACCGCTTATAGAAAGTAATAATCCAATTGCCATAAAATTTGTTATTAATGCTGAACCACCATAACTCACAAACGGAAGTGGTACCCCCGTTACTGGTAAAATTCCCATTGTCATTCCAATATTTTCAACCATGTGATAGAAAAATATTCCTGTAATTCCTATAGCTAGATACGTCCCTGAATTGTCCTTTGCCGTTTTTGCAATATTTATTCCTGATAATATTAGAATTATATATAGTATTATAACCATACCCGATACAACAAATCCGAAACTCTTCCGATATCAAAGAATAGATAAAGTCTGTTGTTTTCGGATGTAAATATCCGAAGCTGTGCTTGTGTTCCTTTAAACATCCCCATCCCAAATATTTGTCCTGATCCTATTGCAAGTTTTGATTGTATCACATTATAACCAATTCCTCTTGGATCTAATTCAGGATTCATAAAAACCTTTATTCTCTGTATCGCATGAGGTGCATATACTGGTAATATATAATTATATATTAGGTATACTCCTAATATTCCGAAGTATAATTCCTAAAAATATATATCTTTTTCGTAATCCTGCAACATACAGTATTGCTACAAACGCAAAAATATATGCGAGTGCTGTACCATAATCTGGTTGTTTTATTATAAGTGCTATTGGTATCGCTGCAACTATAACTGCAAATACTAACTTATACAATTTATTTATCTCATCTTTTCCTTTGTACTGTAATCTAACTATAACAGATACAATAAACATAAGTATAAATATTTTCCCCATTTCAGATGGTTGAAATGAAAGTTCTCCCAAATTATACCAACTACTTGCCCCTGATATTGGTGTTGTAAAAAGTACACCAATTAAAAGAATTAAAAATATTAAGTAAAATATTCCTGAATATTTTAATATCTTATTATAATCTATAAACGTAAAAAATATCAAAAACGGTACTGATACAACAAACCATCTTACCTGTTTACTAAAATCCACAAGTCCCTTATTTATAGTTGCAGAATATAAAGCAAAAAGGCCTATTGCTAAAAGCAATAAGCTACATATTAAAACTTTC
Organism: uncultured Eubacteriales bacterium; assembly: GCA_963542845.1. GTDB lineage: Bacteria > Bacillota > Clostridia > TANB77 > CAG-508 > JABCPO02. Next base: position 54,278 of record CAUTZA010000003.1, read on the forward strand.
CATTCTAAATTTTTTAAAAATTGTTTACTCATTATTCTCCTTGGTTATCACTTTCTTCTTTTGTTTCATTTTTTTCTTCTTCGATTTTTTCAAGTTTTGCTTCTTTTTCTTGTCTCTCTTTTTCTAATCTTTCTTTTTCTTCTTTTTCTTTTAAAAGCTTATTTCTTCTTTCTTCCTTGTTTCTTTCAAGTATTTCTCTTTTTTCTTGTTCTTCTATTTCCTTTTCAACATCACCAATTGCTTCTACCTTTTTTTCTGCAAGTTCTTCCACAATTTCTTCTGTTTTTTGAATATTTCCTGCTTTCATTTCACTCTTCACATTGATAATCGGTGCTTTTATAACAAATCCTGTTTCTGATCTTAACCCATCATTTTTAATAGAATTTGTCATTTCTATCTCAACAGTTTTTTCATCAACAATTACATATTTTTGCATAACTTTAACAATATCCTGTTTCATTATTTCCATAAAATCTGTAGAGATACTTGCTCTATCTTGCACCAATAATATATTAAGTCTTTCTTTTGCAAGATTTCTTGTTTTTTCTTTTTCTTCTTGTTGGTCATCATTACCATTTAATCTTTTGTTTCTATTCCAGAATTCTCTTAATACTTCTAGCATAATATCTCCTTTCTACATAATTGTTATTTTTTTCTAAACCAAGAAAATAATCCTCTTTTTGCTGTAGGTATTGTTATTTCTACATTTTCTCCTAATATTCTTCTAGAAATTTCAATATATGCCCTTCCTGAAGGTGACTTCTTATTTGTTACAACAGGTTCTCCCTTATTTGTATGCATTATTATATATTCATCATCTGGAACAACCCCAACAAGTTCTATTGATAATAAGTCTACTATATCATCAACATCCATCATTTCACCTTTTCTTACCATTTCAGGTCTTAACCTATTTATTATAAGTTCTGGATTTTTTATTCCCGAAACTTCTACAAGCGCAATAATTCTATCTGCATCCCTTATAGCAGATATTTCTGCTGTTGTTACAACTATTGCCCTATTTGCTCCTGCTACTGCATTCTTAAAACCTTGTTCAATACCTGCAGGGCAGTCTATTAGAATATAATCAAATTCTTCTCTAAGCTTATTAGTTATTTCAATCATTTGTTCTTCTGTAACAGCACTCTTATCTCTTGTTTGTGCTGCTGGAAGTAGATAAAGATCTGTAAATCTCTTATCTTTTATAAGTGCTTGTCTAAGCTTACATTTTCCTTCCGCTACATCAACTAAATCATATACTATTCTATTTTCTAATCCCATAACTACATCTAAGTTTCTAAGTCCAATATCTGTATCTACTAATACAACTTTTTTATCAGCTAGTGCTAATGCTGCACCTAAATTAGCTGTTGTTGTTGTCTTTCCAACTCCTCCTTTTCCTGATGTAATTACTATTACTTCTCCCATTTTATCCTCCATGGTCATTTAATTTCTTTTTTATTATACCATATTTCTTGATATTGTAAAATACCCCTATAAAACATAATAAAAAACCTAGAGTATAATATACTCTAGGTTAACTACTTAACTATTATATATTCAAAAAATTCTATTTTTTTAAATATATTAAGTCTTTCTACTAAATCTGTTGGGTTTTTATAATATTCTTCTCTTTCACCAGGCTGTAATCTACCCCTTTTTATCAATTTTTTTATTAATATTTTATGATTATATAACTTTTCTTCACCTGTTTTAAGATTTTTAACCTTAATGTTCATCTTCCACCTCCTAAACATTTAAATCTAAATATTTATAATTTTTTCTCATAATTATATTATACCACACTTTTTAATATTCTCAAAATAAAAAGACCTAAGGATTTCTCCTTGGGTCTTATGACCAATATATTTCTTCTTCCCTTTTAATTTCCTACTATTTCTTGTACTTCACCTTATATTTTCTTCCGAAGCGCTTCTCTTCGGAATTAAGTATAAATACTAAATCTTCTGGGTATTCCATAAAATGTTGTTTTGAATGATTATTAATCGCCTTATTTTGAATAAGATTTTCAATAAACTCTTTAACTTCAAAACTCTCCTCTTTTCCTTTTTCTTGTTTAATAATATAGCATTCTTTTGCTTTTTTCATTTTTTCTCACCCTTAATTTTAGAATTTGTTGAATCAGATTAAATATATTGTTATTGTTGCACCTCCTTTAAATTTTAATTAAAACTCAAATCATCTTCAACATAATTATATTATAATCTATATTCTTACGTTTGTCAACATAATATAGTTACATTTTTTTATTAGTTATTTTCTTCAATTATCTTTATTATTTTTTCTAATATTTCTTCTTTTCTTTTTTCATTACCATTTATATGATGATATCCAATAACTGCTTCAAGCGCCGTTGATTTTGCATATTCAGCTACACTTGTTCCTTTGGGTACATGGAAATTTTTAGTATTTCTTGCTCTTCTTGCTATAGTTTTTTCTTCTTCTGTTAATGTTTCTTCTAATCCTTCTAGTATTCTTGCTTGTTTTTTCGCATTTACAAGTTTTATACTTCTTAAATGTAATGTATGTGGTTTTGCATATGATTTTTCTATTAATCTTTCTCTTACTCTTAATTCATACACTGCATCTCCTATATATGCCCACACTAAAGGTGAATACATATCCGCTTTAGTTAAATTATTATTAATATTGTTTTTATCTTTCCCTTCTTCTATCTTTTCTATAATACTTCTCCTACTCTTTCTAATGTAATATTTCCAATCCTATTTTTTCTTAAATCTTGTATTATTGTTTTAGATACTTTCTCTAAATCAACTTCATTTCCTCTTTTTACTATATTCTTACTTTCTCCTATAGCTATCATAAGATTATATGAAATATTTGGTCTTTCTTTTATTTTTTCATAATCTTCATTTGATATATTATATCTATCCATTATTAATTTTAAGTATTCTTCATGTTCTATAATATCTTTTAAAAATTCATATGCAACATCTACCATATCAAATATATCATCTTTTATACTTCCGAACTGCTGCTAAATTATTACCTATTTTTGTATCTTCAAATTTAGGCCAAAGCATTCCTGGGCTGTCTATTATAGAAATCTTATCATTTACTCTCACCCATTTAAGTTTTTTAGTTACTCCTGCCTTATTCTTTGCTTCTAAACTATTCTTCCCTAAAAGCTTATTTATAATTGTACTTTTCCCAACATTCGGTATTCCCATTATCATTGTTTTTGTTGTATTAACACCTTTTTGAAGACTTTCTAAATATCTTTTCAATTCATCAATACCTTTTCCAGTATCTCCTATAGTTTCTATAACCTTATAGTCATTTTTTTCAAAATATTCTTTCCATATTTTTGTTTCTTTATTATCTGCTAAGTCTATCTTATTTAATAATACAACCCTTTTTATGCTTGTCTTATTTTTTATCATTTCATTTAAATCTGGATTTCTAGATGCAATTGGTATTCTTGCATCTAGCACTTCTACTACTACATTAATACTTCCGAAGTATTTCTTTTATTTCTCTTTTTGTCTTAAACATATGCCCTGGATACCAGTTAATATTACTTCTAGAAATCTTATCATTATTTTCATTTCTTATATTACACTTTAAATTACATTCTCTATTATTTTTTCTTTTTTTATTATACATATCTTTCTCTCTTATCTTTTATCTATTATATTATACCACAATTCTTACTTAAACACATCTAAATATATTATTATAGTATAATTATTATAGTTATATTAATAGTTATATTTCTATTATCTTAATATAATTAAAAGATGAGAAAACATTAATCTTCTCATCTGCTATTATTCTATCTAATCTTATACTGATTTCTATCGGCTCTTTCATCAAATTCTCTTTCATATTTGTCTGTAGCATAAAACCAATCTGTCTTATTGTCCTTAGTACTCCCTTTTCTATTTTTGTTAAACATTACATCTAAGAAATTTAAAAGTGCTATTATTATACCTAGTATCATTAACATTGCATTTAGTAATTGTGTGCTTGTTGTTATATTTCCATTCATTAATGCAATTCCATATGTGAAGAATGCAAAATACGTTCCCAAATATATACTTGCAAATATTAGATTTCTTCTAAAAATCATAAATATTGATATTAGAGTTATAAATATAACTGCTATTTCCATTTCTATTCCAGGAGTTGTAAAAGGTATTTCTGATCCTCCAGATATCATTAATGCTACATAAACTCTAAAAAGCCAAAACATTATAGCAAACATATTTACCATATAACTTATTAGTTCCATTTTCCCCTCTTTTCTTTTTTCTTTTGTTAATTAATTTGTTTTTCTGTATTTGTTGTTTTCTTCTTTTCTTTTGATACTTCTTCTAATTGATCTACAAGGTTTATAAGTTTTTGCATATCTTTACCTGTATATTCAAAATCTCCTTGTTTAATAACATCTTTTAATGTCTTATTTTGTTTGATTATAGCATCTTTAAGTTCATCTTCATTTGCCAAATCTCTTACATCAATATCTATCGCATTTTCTGTAAGCATTTTTTGCATAGCTTCTTTTAAGGTATTTCCTATACCTACTTTCCCTTTATTTGCTACTATTACTTTCTTAAGAACTGGTACTGCATCTTCATTTAAAAATACTTGATATATTGTTTTTATATATAGTGTTGTATTTTCATATGGAAGTAATATTCTAACTGTTTTTAATTCTGTTCCAAGAGTTGTAAGTTCCCTTAATTCTTTTTGTACTTTTGTATCTTTTTCAATTTGTGAATCAATAAAGCTTAAACTAAATTCTGATTTTTCATTATATCTATACATAGTAAGCTTATTAACACCGTTTTCTACATGACCAACTAAATATGACACAATATTTTTTCTCTTTTCTGGAGTATATGTTGCTATAATTGCTGGTTTTAATTCACTTTCTTCTTTTAAAACAGTATACATAGATGTTGAACTTCTTGCTCCTGATCCTGAAACTTCTGTAACTTCCCATCTATCATCTGCTCTATATATATTATCTACATCTGAGTTATGATATGTTGTAAGTACTTTAGCTTGAATATCAAATAGGTATTGTGGATATTTCATTTGTTTCTTAATTGTTTCTGATAGTTCACTATAGTTTTTAAGTAGTGTTGGATATGTTTTCATTATTGTTGATATAAATGGATCTGTAGTGTCTGTTGCAAAAAATTCCACATTTCCGTTATATGCATCTACTACTACTTTCACTGAGTTTCTTATAAAGTTTATTCTTTCTTTTCCACCTTTATCTGCTTCTATAGAAACTTTTTGCGAATATGGATATCTACTTGTAACTGTGTACCCATCAATAACCCATGCAAGTCCACCATCTTCTTTTACTACTAAATATGGTTCTTTATCATATCTAATATTAGGTAATATTTTTCTTGCTCTTTCAACTATTTGTCTATTTAATAATATTTTTGTATTTTCTGTTATATTATTATTAAATAATAACTCTGTACTTCCTTTTGTAAGTGCTACTGCTATTCTCTCAATTAAGCTTAATTTTATTCCACCTTTTCCATCATAATTATTTTCTTTATTTGTTAATGTACTTAATGGGTAATCATACTCTTTAATATCCTTCGCATTTACAATTGCATTTGAATTTGTTGTTTCTCCATAATATAATCTTGGTTCTTTTACTTTGATTCCATTTAGTTCTTGCCCTTCAAATTTTTCAGAAGTATTTAAAAGGTATCCGTTTTCTTTTACCTTACTTGATGATGTAAGTATACCAAAGTTTCCATGTGTATATTTATATATTTTGTTTGTTGTTGTTTTGTCCTTAGTATCTATTTCTCTTGTTGTTAAATACTCATAACCGTCCCCATTTTTCACTAAATTTGGTGTTCCATATTTATATAGCGATTTTTTTTCTTTGTTATCAGTATTATTTTCTAATGTTTCTTTTACTACATCTGGTGTTATAATAGGTAGTTTTTCAATAGATTCTGCATCTTTTTTTATCTTGTCTGCTGTTATATCTACCGATTTTGTTATTTCCTTATTTTCTATATTTACATTGTATGCATCTTCTGTTGCTCTTATATTTGCTAAAATATATTCTTTTTCTCTATCAATATCATTTCCTCTTAAAAAAATTGTATCTATAGCTATATTTGCCACAAATATTATTATAAGTGTTGCAGGTACTAATATTATAGAAAATAATATTTTATTAGATTCTTCCTTTTTTATACCTTTTATAAAATTATATACTGCTATTATTATAACCAAACTTATAATCCTATATGCCCATAATTTTATATTAACATCTAAGAATCCTGCTCCTGTTAAGTATGCCCCTTTTACTGACTCTCTTTGAAGCATGTCTCCTATTAATATATCTTGATGTGATAAAAAATTGTATGTAATAACTACAACTGTTCCTGCTATTATTACATTAATCAATTGTTTAACCATTTTAAGGCTTTTAAATCCTTTAAACTCTATTCCATCTAAATGGCTATTAATAACAATTATATAGTACCCTACTATATATAATGAAAGTACTGCTAAAAATACTATAATCATTTTTAATATTGTTTGTATAACAGGTATTGCCATTATAAAATAGCTATAATCCATATGAAATATTGCATCTTTTTTACCAAAGAATCCCATGTTTATAAGGCTAAGTATTTGTCCTGATAAATAATATTGTGCAGCAATTCCAAGTGCTATAGCTACGATTATTGCCACACTATTATTTGGAAGTTTTGGAAGTTCTTTTGATTCTGCACTAAAATGTTCTTTTAGCCCTTTTCTTATTCCAATATTTGTAAGCATTATTATTATATATGTACTTATCGCTGTAAAGCTAAAAACACCTACTCTTTCAATAAAGTTTGTGTTAAATATTTTTAAATATTCTTCACCTATTTCTTTAAATTGAACAGTCTCCGATATATAGTAAACACTTGTTACTATACCCAAAAGTAATATTACTAATATAGTTAAAATTGTTGATAATATTCTTTTTTTATTCATTTTTCCCCCTTCTTTAAGGCTATTCAAAAATTGCATCTACAAATTCTCTTGCATTAAATTTTTGAAGATCTGTTATCTTTTCCCCTGTTCCTATATATTTTATAGGCAGTTTTGTTCTATTTACTATTCCTATTATTACTCCACCTTTTGATGTTCCATCAAGCTTTGTAAGCACATATCCATCAATATCTGTAACTTCTGAAAACGCTTTAGCTTGTTCAATTGCATTTTGTCCTGTTGTTCCATCAAGTACAAGTAATGTTTCTTTTGTATAATTTTCTTTTAAAAGTTTATCTACCGACTTGTTTATTTTTTTCAACTCTTCCATCAAATTCTTTTTGTTGTGTAGTCTACCAGCCGTATCTATTATTATTATATCATAATTTCTTCCATTTGCATATTCCAAGCTTGAATATACTACTGATGATGGATCTGCATTTTCTCTTATTTCTGTTATATCAACACCAGCTCTTTCAGCCCACATTTTAATTTGTTCTCCTGCAGCTGCTCTAAATGTATCTGCTGGTACTAATAATACTTTTTTACCTTCATCTACATATCCTTTTGCCATTTTTCCAATAGTAGTTGTTTTACCTGCTCCATTTACTCCAATAACCAATATACATTTTTTTACATTTTCTTCCTTCTTTTCAATATCAATCATCTCTACAATTATATTTTTTAGTTCTTCTTTTACTTTATCTGGATCTTCTATGCTTTTTTTCTTAATATTTTCTCTTAATATCGATATTATAATGCTTACTGTATCCATTCCAAGATCTGCCATTATAAGGATTTCCTCTAAACTTTCCAAAAGTTCTTCATCAACTTTTTTAAATCCAGAAAACACCTCATTAATCTTATTTCCTATATTCTCTTTTGTTTTTACTAATTTTTCTCTTATTTTATCAAAAAATCCCATTTATTCTCCATTTCTATTAAATAATTTATTAAAATTTATATATATTTTAACATATTTTAACCTAAAAATCTCTATAATAGCAAATATATTTGTATAAGAAAAAGACCATATAACTTCATTATAGAATTATATAGTCTTTATATTATCATTAAATATACTCTTGCGATTCGAAATTATACTCGGCTCAATGTATAAAAATTTCCTAACCAAGCTTGTAACCTCATTTTCTAAAGTTTAAATTCATTACTCATATATTCTGAATAGAGATAAGCTATATTATACACAAAATTTTCATAATCATAACTAACAACCGGTAGAAACAAACTTGTTTCATTACCCGATTGAATATACAAGCATAAACTTTCATCCTCCTTCATATATACCGAAACTTTATTAGGCTGAAGAAATATAATTTCGTTTGCATTTATATTCTTAATAATAATTGCATTTATCCTTATCTTTCTGTTATATATTCTTTCCATAAACATATACCCTTCTATTTGAGGCATCATTTCAGAAGTCCTTGCTAGTATCCTATCATTAATAATTACTGCTTCTATTCGGTAATCTTTTCTATTCATTCTAAGTATATCTTGATATTTATTATATTCTGCAATTCTTAATTTAATACTATTTTTACTAAATTCAAAAAGTTTACTTAGCTCTTTAATAGTTTGTCCATCAAAGTAATGGACATTATTCTTGTAGTCTATAATTAGTGCAATATTATTTTGTACAAACAAATTTTTGATATATACTTTCTTTTCATTTTCTATGAGGACACAAACTTTATATCCTCCAGATAAAATTTCTCTAACTACATGTACAAATTTCTCTGACCTCATATTTTTATATATTTTTATCACTTTCCCTCTGTTTGAAAGAATGAGATAATCTTTTAAAGCAGTACTCTTTTTTAGTTTTTTTAACACATTTTTACTTTTATTCCTATTCATATTTATCATCTCCTAATCTTTAATTTTAAATATTAGTTATTTTTTAACTGCTTAATAGCTTTTATATTATATATTATACCATTTTTAAAATTTTATTCTATATATAAATTCTTACGCATAAGAAAAAGAGCTTAAAGCTCCATTTCTTAATTTTCTTCTTTCTCGTTTTCCATATAGGTCATATACATATGGTATAAATAATAACCTATATTTGAAAAATTTTCTAACTCTTCTTGGTAGTTTCCTGAAACCATTATTGGAAATAACAGATAACTATTTTTATAAAAGAATTGATTATACGCCATATCTTTTTCGTCTACAACGACTCTATACGAGTCTATCGGTTGCAATATAATTTCTCCTTTAGTTACATTTTCCAAAATTATTGCTTGAAGATTTATTGGAGTATTATTATATTTCCAATAGGCCATGTTCAGGTCTATTGTATACAATGAAATATGTTCCTTTATCACTATTTCTCCATTAACAACAAATGCTTGAATTTTATAGGAGTCTCCTCCTATAATGTATCTATCTTCATTTAGTTGTTCATTTATTTTGTTGTAAATAAGTTTATTTGCTTGTATATTAAATAGCAGCAAAATTTTACTTAATAACTTATTCTCCTCGTCTCCTAAATACAAAGCAAATATTTCGCTATTTGCTTCAAGTACTAAACAAGATTCTTCTGGAATATATTTAACATTATCTATGTCAATATATCCCCGATTAGTTTTAATTTTCTTGAATTGATATGTGTTTTCCGATAGTTTTTTTAATATACTAACTAGTTTTTTGGAACTGAATTTTCCTATTTTTATTTTTATTTCTTTCTTTTCATCTTTTTCATTAATCAAGATTACTTCCTTGATTTCATTCTTATTCTTCATAACAACCACCTCCATACTACCAAAATCTTAGTAGTATTTAATTTGTTTTTTGTTTACACTTTAATATTACCATCTTTTCTTATTTTTGACAAATGTTTTTTGCTTTTGTTTATTATTTCTTAATAACTTCTGTCATATTATTTACAAGTATAATGGCTTCATCTTCTTTTATACTTAATTTTCCATATATACCAACAACATTATTTTCTTTTATAATATCCTTATATCTATCATATACACTTTCAAATATCATAAGATTCATTGTTCCATATATATCTTCAAGTTCAACAAAACAAATCATATTTCCTTTTCTACTTATCTTTTTATTAATACTGTTTATTATCCCTACTGTTTTTATAATATCTTCATCTTTAAATTTTGTTGTCTTTTCTTCTTCATCACTATATTCTATTCCATTTTCTATGTCTTCGTCTATTATATTTTCTATATTTCCTGCATTTCCTGTAAGATTTACAAAATCTATTGAATTAAATGTAATAACATTTTTAAGCTTATCATATATCTTAGTAATTGGATGTCCTGATATGTATATTCCTATCATTTCTTTTTCATCAAGTAATTTTTCTTTTTCTGACATATCTTTAACATCTATATATAGGTGGTCCACTTCATCTTTTTTATCATCATCTTCTTCAAATATTTCAAACATACTTGTTTGATCTTTCATAACACTTGTATTTGATTTTGTAAAATATTCTATAATATCTTCATATGATTCTAATAGTTTTTTTCTGTTATTTTCAAGTTCATCAAACGCTCCTGCTCTTATCAAAGATTCTATTGATTTCTTATTTACTCCAAGTTTTGATACACGTTTTATAAAATCGGTAAAGTTAATATATTCACCATTTTGTATTCTTTCATTTACAACTATCTTTGCTGAAGCACCAACATTTTTTACACTTCCGAAGTCCAAAACGAATAATTTTCTTTCCTTTTTCTACAGAGAATTTTATAAAACTTTTGTTAATACTTGGTTTTAGTACTTCAACACCTTGCTTTTTAGCATCTTCTATATATATAGGAACTTTATCTAGATTTCCTAAATAACTATTCATTGTTGCTGCCAAAAACTCTTCTAAATAATATGTTTTTAGGTACGCTGTTTTGTATGATAGAACTGCATATGCCGCTGCATGTGACTTATTAAATGCATATTTAGCAAATTCTGCCATTTCATCAAATATTGTATTTGCTGATTTTGCATCTATACCATTTCTAACACAGCCTGGAACTTTAACCTCTCCATCTTCAACAAGTCCATTTATAAATATTTCTCTTTCTTTTTCCATTACATCAAGCTTTTTCTTACCCATTGCTCTTCTTACTAGGTCTGCTCTTCCGAAGAGAATATCCTGCTAGTTTTCTAACTATTTCCATAACCTGTTCTTGATATACCATACAACCATATGTAACACTTAAAATACTTTCTAAAGCTTTATGGGTATATACATTATGTCCTGGGTTTCTTTTTCCTTTAATATATCTAGGTATTTGATCCATTGGTCCTGGACGATATAATGAAACACCTGCTATTATATCTTCTAAATTATCAGGCCTTAATTCTTTCATAAACTTAATCATACCTGCAGATTCAAACTGGAATATTCCCATTGTATTACCACTTTGCCAAAGTTCATAAACCTTTTTATCGTTAAAATCCTTGTCATATGTTATATCAATACCTCTTGTTTTTTTTACAATATCTTCACACTCCCTTATAACTGTAAGGGTTCTAAGTCCTAAGAAATCCATCTTAAGAAGTCCTAATTCTTCTAATGTTGTCATTGTATATTGTGTAACAACATTGTTATCATTTAAATATAGTGGTACATATGTATTTACTGGATCTTTTGTTATAACTACACCGGCATGCATGTGTTGATGCATTTCTTGGCATTCCTTCTAATTTTTTAGCATTATCTATTAGATTTTTAATTTCTTCATCATTATCATATTCTTCTTTTAATTCTTTACTTTCTTCCAATGCAGTTTCTATTGTTATCTTATTTTTCATTGGTATCATCTTAGCTATTTTGTCTACCTTTGCATATGGCATATTAAGAACTCTTCCTACATCTCTTATAACCATTCTTGCAGACATTGTACCAAATGTTATAATCTGTGCTACATGATCTTTTCCATATTTTCTTTCAACATATCTTATAACTTCTTCTCTTCTTTCATTACAAAAGTCTATATCAAAGTCTGGCATGCTTATTCTATCTGGATTTAAAAATCTTTCAAAAAGTAATCCATATTTTATAGGGTCAATATCTGTTATATCTAGTGCATATGCAACAATTGATCCTGCTCCAGAACCTCTTCCGTGGTCCTACTGGTATTTTTTGTGATTTTGCATATGTTATAAAATCCCAGACTATAAGGAAATAGTCTGTATATCCCATCTTAATAATTACATCTAGCTCATATTTTATCCTATCTACTATTTCCTTATTTTCTACATAATTTTCACCATATTTTTTAACAATACCTTCATATGTTTTTTGTTTTAAATATTCTTCATGTTTTTCACCATTTGGTGTATCAAAATTAGGTAACTTTGTATTTCCAAATTCAAATTCAAAATTACATTTTTCTGCTATTTTAACTGTATTTTCTAATGCTTCTGGGAAATTTGCAAATTCCTTTTTTATTTCTTCTGGTGATTTAATATATAATGTGTCAACATCTATTTTCATTCTATCTTCATCATCTATCTTTTTACCAGTTTGGATACAAATTAATATATCTTGTGCTTTTACATCTTCTTTACATGTATAGTGAACATCATTTGTTGCAACAAGTGGTATATTAAGTTCTTTTGAAAGTTTAACAATCTTTTGATTTACTATTTTTTGTTCTTCAATACCATTTGCCTGTATTTCTAAATAATAATCATCTCCAAAAACATCTCTATACCATTTAGCAACTTCTTTTCCTTTTTCATAATCTTCAATTATATTTCTTGCAAGCTCACCTGCTAAACATCCAGATAAACATATTAATCCTTCTGAATGTTCTTTCAATGTTTCTCTATCTATTCTCGGCTTATAATACATACCTTCTGTATTTGCTATAGACACCAATTTTATAATATTCTTGTATCCAATTTCATTTTTAGCTAATAGTCCTAAATGATATCTTGTATCATCAATCCCTGGTTCCTTATCTTGCATTCTTCTTTTAGCCATATATATTTCTACACCTATTATAGGTTTTACACCTTCTTTTTTACATGCCTTGTAAAAATCTACAGCCCCAAACATATTCCCATGGTCTGTTAATGCAACTGCATCCATTCCTAAGCTTTTAACTATTTTTGGTATTTCTTTAATCCTGTTTACACCATCTAACAAACTATATTCACTATGTAAGTGTAAATGTACAAATTCCCCCATATCATCCTCTAATATTCCACACTGTATAACATAAGTCCATTTCCGTGGAACAGTCTTTCCGTGCTTTTGTTCTATCTTTTGCTTCTAACACTTCTTTCATTTCTTCTGGTCTTCTTTTTCCGAAGTCCTATTTCTAAAAGTGTCCCAACTATTATCCTTACCATATTATACAAAAATCCATTTCCTGTAATTTGTATAATAATCCTATTTTCATTTTTTCCATCTTTTCCTATATTTTCTTCCGAATATTTTCCATATATATCAACATTTTTTCTCTCAATTGATATATCATATATTGTTCTTACCGTTGTTTTCTTGTTTTCTCCTGAAGATTTAAATGACTTAAAATCATGTTCCCCAATTAGGTATTTTGCAGCTTTCTTCATTCTTTCAACATCAAGCTCTTTTCCTACAAAATATTCCCTATTTTTAGTAATTGCTGAAACATATTCATTATCATTTAATGTATATACATATGTTTTTTTCTTTGCATTAAACCTACTGTTAAAATCTATATCTACTTCTTCAATCCCTTTTATACAAACATTTTTAGCTCTTGAATTAAACCCAAGCATTATACTTCTTAATTGTATCTTATCATTTTCCGTCTTAAAATTTGCTACTTGATTTAATGCACTTACATTTGCATCTGTTCTTCCGAGACCCGAACAACCTCTATCTCTTCTGAAAGTATTGATGAAAGTACTTTTTCTACTTCTCCTTGAACAGTCTTAACAGTTTTACCAGTCTGTTTTTGCCATCCTTTAAATAATAGTCCATCATATTCTAATATTATTTTAATATTTCTCATATATTAAACCTTTAATCTTTCTTCTCCCATATATACCTTGTCAATTATTGCACCACCTAGACAAACTTCTCCATCATAAAATACTACAGATTGTCCTGGAGTTACTGCTCTTACTTTTTCTGCATATATAACCTCTACAGTATTATTTTCTCCAACAATTACTTTAACTTTTGTATCTGGTTGCCTATATCTAAATTTTGCAGTACATTCAAATTCTTTTCCTAAATCATGTTTTGTGGTATATGAAAAATCTGTTGCTGTTAATCTATCTGAATATAGTTTTTCATTATGATATCCTTGACATACATATAGTATATTTTTTTCTAAATCTTTACCACATACAAACCATGCATCAAATTCTGCATCCTTACTTCCACCAATTCCGAAGTCCATGTCTTTGGCCTATTGTATAATACATAAGTCCATCATGAGTCCCCCTTACATTTCCATCTAAGTCAATCATTTTTCCTTTTTTAGCTGGTAAATATCTTGTTAAAAATTCTTTAAAATTCTTTTCACCTATAAAACAGATACCTGTTGAATCTTTTTTCCTTGCTGTTGAAAGCCCTGCTTCTTCAGCTATCTTTCTAACTTCAGGTTTTTCCATTTCTCCTACTGGAAATAATATATTTTCTATTTGTTCTTGTTTTAATTGGCTTAAAAAATATGTTTGGTCCTTATTCCCATCAAGTCCTCTTAAAAGAAATGTTTCTCCATTTTCCTTTTTTGTTCTTGCATAATGTCCTGTTGCCACAAAATCTGCTCCAAGTTCTTTTGCATAATCTAAAAACACCTTAAATTTTATCTCCTTATTACACATTACATCTGGATTTGGTGTTCTTCCCTTTCTGTATTCTGATAAGAAATATTCAAAAACCTTATCCCAATATTCTTTTTCAAAATTAACTGAATAATATGGTATTTCTAATTTTTCACATACTTCTACAACATCATTGTAATCTTTTTCCGCTTCACACACACCGTTTTCATCTTTTTCTTCCCAGTTTTTCATAAAAACACCAATTACATTATATCCTTGTTTTTTAAGCAAGTATGCTGATACTGATGAATCAACACCTCCACTCATTCCTACTACTACTGTCTTTTTTTCCATATTTACTCCATATACAATTATTATTAATCTTTCCCTTTTATTTATTCTTAGTTCTTCTTTCCTCTATTTTTTCTAAGCTTTCTACAATTCTGTCTATATCTTCAAAAGTATTATATCCACCTATTCCAATCCTAATGCTATGTTTTGCTCTTTCTTCATCATATATTTTTTCTATTACCTTACTATGTAATATATTTCCTGAAGAACAAGCACTTCCTCCTGATATATATATACCATTTGCATCTAATATAGTTATTGCACTTTGTATATCAATATTTTTTAAATATATACTTGTAATTTCATCTAGATATTCATCTTCTTTTAAACCATCATTACAATTTATTTCATATTCAATTTTTGATTCCTTCAATTTAGTCTCTAAATATTTTCTTAATTCTTTAACTTTTGAATGTATATCATTTTCCACAATATCTTCTAATATTCTTCCTGCTACTATTATTGCTAAAGCATCTATAGTACCAGACTTCATTCCACTTTCTTGATTACCACCAAAAAGTATTGGAATCATTTTCTTATCTCTTGCATATATTATTCCAGAACTATTAAGTCCTCCCATTTTATGAAATGATACTGTTATATAGTCTAGTTTCATTTCTTCTACATCTATTTTCTTCTTACCAAATACCTGAACACAGTCACTATGGAATAATATCTTATCTTCTGAATCTCTTAGCCTTGAATTATTATAATCTGATATTATCTCTCCTATTTTTCTAATATTATTCATAACTCCTGTTTCATTATTTGCTGCCATTATGCTTACAAGTACTGTTTTTGAAGATAATTTTTTCTTTAAATCTTCTATATCCACTCTTCCATATTTATCACTATCAACATATATAATATTAAATCCAAATTCTTTTAATCTTTCTAAACTTGAAAGTACGGATTCATGTTCCATATTACTTGTTAATATATCAAATGTTTCTCCATTTGTTATTCTAGAAGCATACTTATTAAGTATATAGTTAAATACCATATTATTTCCTTCTGTTCCGCCAGATACAAAAAATATATCTTCATAATTACAATTAATATATTCTGCTATTTGTTTTCTTACCTTTTCTATTTTTCCCTTAATAGTTTTCCCCATTGTATGGTTACTATGTGGATTAGCATCTATTTCTTCTAATTCTCCTATAATCTCTTTTATTATCTTCCAATTCTTTAAATATGTTGATGCACTATCTAAATATACCTTTTTCAAAATATTTCCTTCCTTATCTTTTAGCATAATTTTCCTTATATATTTTATCATATCTAGATATATAAAAAAAGAGACACTATTTTCAAGTATCTCTTATATAGGTTAGGTGGGACTGCCACCCCCCACATCTTCTTGTCACCTTCCCTTAAGGGCTTGGCGCGTTGGGACAGCGTAACTTAATACTTTTCAACTTCTAACCTATATTTATATAATATCAGTTTCTCATATATAGTTCAATCTTCTTATGACTTTAATTTAACAAAAAATAATATTAAATACATTTATTTTTAATAATTATACTGTATTTATTGACTTTTTAACATTAATCATATATTCAACTTTTTTTATAATATAACATTTTCTAAATAACAAAAAACAACCATATAACTGGTTGCATTTCTTGGTGCAGTTGGCCGGAATCGAACCGGCACGAGGGTTAAGCCTCGCAGGATTTTAAGTCCTGTGCGTCTACCTATTCCGCCACAACTGCATATTGTTTGGAACAATTCCATTAATATGGTGGGCAGGGTAGGATTCGAACCTACGTACTCTCACGAGAACAGATTTACAGTCTGCCGCCTTTAACCACTCGACCACCTACCCAAATAAATTAATGGTGCACCCTCAAGGACTCGAACCTTGGACCCACCGGTTATGAGCCGGTTGCTCTGACCAACTGAGCTAAGGGTGCAACCGTACTTTTCAGTACATGAATTATTTTAATATATATACTCTCTTTTGTCAATCTATTTTATATATTTTTTTCTTTATTTTTAAAAAAGATTGAAATATGTAGAGTATATACATTATTTTTCTTCTAAGTATTCAAATAATACATTATATTCTTTATACTCATCACTTGAATTTACAAGCCCTTTTATAATCTTCTTAGCGTTTTCATCTGCAAGATTTAACATACTATTTGCTTCTGCATCTTTTACTGCTTGTTCTTCCATTTTCTTAAGACTATCATTGTGTTCTGTCATATTTATCTTTGTAAAAATGCTATCAGAATCTAAATAAGCTCTAAATGAATCTGTATTTATCTTAGCCTTATATATTTTTGCATGTGGCAATTTTATCTTAACATTTTTTTGTTCTTTTTCTACATTATATGTTATTTTACTAAAATCAACTCCTGCATCTACTTCTATATCATAGCTAAATATCTTTCTTGTTTCTGTAAAAGGTATTTTAAACAAATTAAAAAAATCTATATTTTTCTTATTATCTTTTACAACTGTTAAATATGCTGTTTGTGTTACAAGTTGTCCAACATTTTCAAACCCTAGCTTAGTAGTTTTTGGTGAAGAACTTATATACTTTGTTCCTAAATTTGCAGTTATTTGAACTGCTGCTAGTGCAATAATAATTATAGCTGCCCATTTCACTATAGTTATTACTTTATCCATTATCCCTTTGTTTTTCATGATAGTTCCTTTTCTCGCTTAATAATAATTAAATTATATATTCACATATATGGTTTGTCAAACAGTTATATTAGAAAAAGATCTCAGTTGTTGAGATCCTTTTAATATTTCTTAATTATTTTGTTATTTTTTCTACTAAAGCTTTAAATCCTTGTGCATCATTTACAGCCATTTCTGCTAACATTTTTCTGTTAATGTTTATATTAGCTTTCTTTAAACCGTTTATTAATTGACTGTAAGTAACATTGTTTGCTCTTGCTGCTGCATTTATTCTTATTATCCAAAGTTTTCTAAATTCTCTTTTTCTTCTCTTTCTTCCGAAATATGCATAAACTCCTGATTTCATAACAGCTTGTTTAGCTATTTTGTAGTTTGTACCTTTTCTTCCGAAATATCCTTTAGCTTGTTTTATTACTTTTTTATGTCTTTTTCTAGTAGTTTTACCTGCTTTTATTCTTGCCATTTCCTACCTCCTATTTAATCTTTCCATATGGTAATAGTTTTTTGATTTGTTTTACTCTTGATTTATCAACCATTCCATCTTGTACTCTAGCTGTTTTCTTTTGTCTCTTTGTTTTATTTGCTAATAAGTGTCTTCTATTTGCTTTAGTTCTTTTTAACTTACCTGTTCCTGTATGAGCATATCTTTTTGCTGCTGCTCTATTTGTTTTTATTTTTGGCATATATTCCTCCTTCAAAATATACTATTTTTTCTTTGATAATATCATATACATTGATTTACCTTCTAGTGATGGTTGTTTTGATACATCTGCAATTTCTTCTAATTCTTCTGCAAATTTAACTAATACTTCTTTACCCATATCAGTTTTAACAATTTCTCTTCCCCTGAATCTCATTGTTACTTTAACCCTATTTCCTTTATTTAAAAATTCTCTAGCGTTTTTAACTTTGAAATTCATGTCATGTGTTGCAATATTAGCTGATAATCTAATTTCTTTTGTTTCTGCCATTTTAGAATTTTTCTTAGATTCTTTTTGTTTTTTAGCTCTTTCAAATGCCATCTTCCCATAATCCATAATTCTTGCTACAGGATTTACTGTATCTGGAGATACTAAAACTAAATCTAATCCTTTTGAATCTGCAATATCTTGCGCTTTGTCTGTATCCATTACTCCCAATTGTTCACCATTTTCATCAATAACCTTTAATTTCTTAACCTTAATTTGGTCATTCATTATTTGTCCTTTTATATCTTACCTCCAAAAAAATAGACTTACCAAAAAAAAGAAAGTCTACATAAATATACAACACATAGAATATGTGTCAATTATTATATTATTAACCTTAGTCCTAACATAATCTTAAGGTGAGAATCATTTCTTCTTTTTCGTAAATAAATAATACTACATTTCTAACTAATTGTCAAATACCATACTTAAAATTGAGTTTATTGCAATTGTATTTATAATATTATTTTTATCTATTTATTATATAACTCTTCATTAAAATTAAACATTTCATTTTCTATTATAGTATCTAGTGATATTTGTTTATTTAGAAAATCATTTAATCTCATATCATTAGTATAAAAATGTTCATTTTTCATATTAGTATTGTTTTTTTCCATCCAAGTTTCAATCATTTTTCCCTCTTATTTTCTACTATTATTATTTTGTTTCACTTTTACTCTCTCATTTAACAATAATCTATCTATATTTCTTATTCCTTCTTTTTTACCTATTTCATTAAATATATATTTCAAATCTTTATGATATATTAATTTTTTTTCATCGTATGGATTTTCTACAATATGTATTAAATAAGTTTCTATTGTTGAAAATATATCTTCTTTTTTTAGTATAAAATTATACTTATTTTTTAGGATATAATCATATTTTTCATTAAATTTTTCTATAATTACACTTGAATATTTTTTAGGATTATTCAGCGCAAAATAGAATAATTTATCTGATATTATTTTTCGTATAAATTCAATATAACACATAACTTCTGAGTTTTTTTCACTTATATGTCTAGAATACACAAAATTTTCTTTTAATTCATCTATATATATAATTACATTATCATTAATTCCTAATATATCACAAACCTCATAGTCTGAAAAAATATCCATTATATTTGAATAATGTCCATTGTATTCTGGATATCTTCCTTCTTCATCTTCTATATAATATCCATTAGAAAAAATCTTTCCACCTTTTCTATGAATATTTACAATTTTGTCTAACTCTTTATATATCATTATTTTAAACTCTTTTATAATTCGTTCTTTTGAAAATTTTTCATCTAACTCTGTAAGCTTATTATAATTATTTGACATATGGTAATATACTTTCTTTTCATCATAATTATAGTGTACATATATTGAATGATATTTTTCTATTTTTCTGAAAGCTATGACATTCTCTTGTAAATTATATATATACTTATCTAACATTGCAATACTGTTTTCTTTTCCAACTATATCTTCTAAATGGCTTGTTTTATCAAATAAGTAACTTACTATAATTATCTTAAAAAAGCTATCTATTTTTGTTCTTCTAAAAAATTGTGTCAATTTTTTAGTTATCTCTATTTTATCGATCATTATTTCTCCTTTCCCATACTAATCATCATAATCTCTATCATAATAATCATCTTCATCATCAAGTTCATCATAATAATTAGAACTATATTCTCCATTATGATATTTTTCTAATGTTGGATTCCCATTAATCGATACATCATATACTAATTCTGGATTATAATCACACATATTGGGATCAACCCAATCATGAGCAGTAGGATCATCCCATGAATATCTATCTTCTGTACAAAATAAGTATGGAACCTTATCTGAATTACACAAACTTGCCATTTCACATATTGAAGATAATCCATCAAAATCTGCAAGAATTATTGAAAACTCTGCATCATTTGACATTTTTGCTGCAGTTAAAGGGGTTGGACATGCAATTTTACTTACTTCTCCTGCATTATACTTTTCTAATGTCTTCCTAGTATTATATACCTTATCTTCTACCATATCTCTACTATAGAATCCATTCCCACATGCTGCTAAATGACAATCATATCCTTGTTTTGCTAGTAATGAAACTACTTCTGGCATAAAATCTTGAAGTAACCTATTTGAACTATTCCCATATACTCCTGATGTATCTATAAAAAATTGAATATATCTAGCATCTTTTAAGTCATATTTATCTCCCATTATTTTATAACTTTGTTTTTTTAATATATGTTCTAATATTCTTATTTTATCATATGTTTCACTACCATCTTGCTTATCTATTCCCGAATGTTTTGCCGCTATCTTTTTTATTATTTCAATCATATATTTTTTCAAATACTCATCTTTATTCTCTTTTTTAGCTAATTCTTCTTGTATTTTTTTTCTTTCAAACATTTCTTTTATTTGTTCTTCTAATTCTTCAGGTGTTGTAACTGGCTTTATCTTTGATGGGTTTTTTCCACTTCCTGTGATATAGTATTCATCTTTTCTTTCATTATTCTTTTCGTCATTTTCATCGTTACTATTCCCTATTCCACCAGTATTATTTTTTTGTTTCCCATCTTTTTTTCCTTTTTCCGGTATTCCTTCACCATTAATATCCTTATTCTCTACTCCTTCTTTATTCTTATCACCTGTTCCTTTCCCTTGTCCTTCTTGTCCATTATTACTTCCTTCATATTTATTAGTTTCTGCATTTTCTTTATTCTCGTTTTTTTTTCCTTCTTCTACCTTTTTTTCTCTTTCACTATTTTCTCCATCTTTCACTGCATTAGGAGAATCCTTTATTTCTTTAGAAGCTTCATCTCCTCCATGTGATTCTTCAGTTTCCTTACTTGTTGGTTCATGAACTTCTTGTGTTTCTTTAGCATCTTCTGGTGATTCTAAAGATTTATCTTCTTTTTCATATTCTATTTTTTCTTCTATATTTCTTTGTTCTTCAATTACTTTTTCTTCTATCTCTCTAAACAATTTATCAATATTAACTTCAAAAATCATAATATTAATTTTCCCTACTCTCTCTCTTTTTCAGATTTATCATAATCTTGATCTGTTTCATATACCATTTCTTCATTTATATCATCATCATTTTTTTCATTAAGTTCTTGTTCTTCTATTTGTTTTTTTTCTTGTCTAGATTCTTTAAATCTATCTAATGTACTCTTCGTCCTAGACTCTAAAAATATATATGTTTTTTTATCTTTCTCTACAATTTTAAATAATCCGTCTCTTGCTAATCCAAATCTTGTTCCTTTTCTATCTTCAACATTTCCTGCCCAGATAATATCCTCATCTGTCATTTCTTCATTTTCTTTTTCAAATTCAAACCAACCAGAATATCCTGTAAAATTTATTCCTTCATCCATTAAAAGTTTCAACTGTTCCATTGTATCTACATTTAGATATAGCTTTCTTTCAATTTCTCCATATCTCTCTTCTGATTCAGATGTAAATTCATATTGATTGCTATGTTTTTTCAAGAAATCATTCCATGCTTCAATTTCTGAATCATATCCATTACTTTCAATTTCTATTCTACATTTTGGTAAATCACTAACTGTAAACTCAAATTTTTCACTATTTATTTCTCTTATTTTTTGTAAATCTTCAAGTGTAGTAATTTCAAGTTCACCCAAATTTATATATTGTGAAAGTGCTTGTTCATCTATTTCTTCACATAAAACTTCTAAATCTTCTAAATACTGTCTCGCCTGTCTTATTGAAAAATCTGGACACTTATCATATACATATCCTAAATAATGTTCTTTAGGAAGTCCCAAAATTTCCAAAAATAGTTCTTTTTCTGGTCTTGGAACTTCTACTCTCTTGCTTCTATTTAAAAGTGCATCATCAATTTCTCTTTTATCATTTGATGTTATAAATGTGTAAATTGAATGTTCGCCTTTTTTGTATGTGTCTGTCCCTGTTGTTAATCTACCATTTTCTAAAAAATCCAATAAAAATGAATCCACTTCAGGTCTTGCTTTATCAAGCTCGTCAATAACAAGAACTACTGGACCTTCTTTTGAACTATTTAAAGCTTGTAAAAGAACTCCTTCTTTTAGTGCTCTTTCTGGATCTTGTTTAATAACACCTTCTATATTAACATCATATTGAAAATTTTCTGTTCCCATTCTCGGAAAACATTGCACAAATTTTTCATCTGCACCAATCATCTTAGCAAAAGTTTCTGCTAAAAAAGTTTTACCAGCACCAGATTTTCCTTGTAATAATAAGGTTGGAATACTTTTACCATTTCTCTTACCTGCTTCATTAAATAATAATACTAATTTTGCTAGATCCTTAGATGCAAAATATCCATGTTCTTTTAATTTCTGTTGTATTTCTTCTATTTTTTCTGACATATTCACCTCTTAATTATAATAATATCTTATTAAATATTTAACTTATACTTTTATTACATAAATTTAAATATAATATATTTAAAAACCACTATTTGACAAACCCCTTATTACATGCTATACTTTATTTGTATCGCGGAGTGGAGCAGATGGAAGCTCGTCGGGCTCATAACCCGAAGGTCGCAAGTTCGAGTCTTGCCTCCGCAACCAAAAATTATGTTTAAAAAGCTTGTTAAATCAAGCTTTTTTTCTTTTACAAGATGACATTGAGCCATAAAAAAATTAGAGTATATAAAAATACTCTAAAAGAAATAAAGGCAAAAGGAGAAATAACTAAAAAGTAACTTTCTCCCTCACTGCAATTTTATTATAAAAAAGGAGAATTGTAAAGATGACAGAAAAAGAATTAAATCAGAGTAAATTTAAAATATAATTGGGTTCTATACTTTTAATGGGGGTATAGAGTCTTATTAAAATTTATAATATTTTGTTCTATATTTTAATGTGTATTCTATTGAAGCGATTGATATGTCTGGATACTTTTCTATTGTTTTCCTCAATTCAAACTGTCTTTTTATTTCATACATCCATCTATTTTTCCCCATCTTCTTTGGTGGTTCAAGACTTTCATAGTATTCTCTTAATTTCTGCCATTCTTCTTTTGTATATTTTTTACTTACATACTTACCATTTTCATAATTTTGAATATCTGTTCTATCTAATAATTCATTTTCCTCATCCATAATTTTATCCATCCAATGCCATTATATTCTCTTATAATTATTATATCATTATTTTAAATTTTTTATTGAATTTATATTTAAAAATACACACCAATATTATTGGTGTGTATTTAATAGTAAATATTTGTTTTATTCTTGAATTTTATCTATTTTTTACAAACACTGCATATCTTATAGCTTTTCCTTCATATTCATCTAAATTATATGGTCCACTATTTGTATTAACTATCGATGTTGAGTCATTTACATATACCTTACCATCTTCTGTTATATCTCTATATACAATCCAGTGTATGTAATCTGGTGCCCATTTAGAATCTTTAACTAATGCAGCTACTAAATTCCCTTTTTTTAAATTTTCTACCATAAGTTTTCTATCTTGTGTTTCTAAAACTTCTATTTCTCCATTAGATAATTCTGATGCTGCTACTTTTAAAAGCCCAATATCACTACCATTAGGATTACTATACTTATTGTATCTAACCGCTAATTCTTCTATAGAAACATTTTGTTTGTTCATCGAACTCATTATCATTGCACATACAGCAGGTCCACAACCATGTGTAGAAACTGTTCCAGATCCGAAAGGCAATGTTATTCCACTTTGAAGCATTAATGGCACATTCCACTTATTTTGTCCTTTAGGATCACTGGTTTCTTGTTTTGTACCTTGGTATAGTTCTGCAAATATGCTTCCTTTTCCTGACTTTTCTTTTGCTTCTTTTTCTTTAATTTTTTTAACTCTATCTGTTGTAATTGGTGGAGTTGCTATAATTTTAAAGTTTGCTTCTTTCTCTTCTGCATATGAAAGAATATTACCTAGTAATACTATTATTAATATTATTAGCAATACTATTGATGTTATCTTTTTTCTCATATTAATATCCTGCCTCCTCTGCTTTTTTAAGTGCCTTAGTCATAAAATCAACCACATGGTCTTCCCATTGCTTGTCTGCTCCTTTTACTCTCTCACAATAATCAGGTCCTATTGTCTTAACATCATATTTTCCTACTGTATAGTAATATTTACCTTTTGCTATATTCTTTCCAAAAGCATCCAATGCTTCTTGAGCATCTTTAAACTTTCTCCAGCCTCCCGTGCTATCTTTTTGACTAAAATAGTTGTTTCCTCCTATTTTAAGGTTTGTTCCACCTGTGTTTTCGACCATTGTTACAGCTGCAGCAAATATAGCATTAACCCCATATTCTTTTTGCATCTTTAAGAATGCTTCTGCTTCTGTTTCCATTATAGTTTCTTTTCCTTGAACCCATCCCGAAAACATCATTTTGAATATTTCTACAGATTCTGGATCATCTGGATCTAATTCGTTAAATATTTCTTCTGGAAGTTCTCCATCATATGTAGATGTTCTCGTATCATAATTTTCATCTATTTTTATAACAAATCCTCCAGATTTTCCTCTAACGAAATAATCTCCTGGTCTATCTACTATACTTTCGTCATTATTGTACATTGTCACAGTTATATGTCCTGTTTGTCCTGCGTCTTTAACTTTTCCTATTATAGTTCCTTCTTTTACATATTCTCCATGTCTTTCTGGTG
This sequence comes from uncultured Eubacteriales bacterium, assembly GCA_963542845.1. GTDB lineage: Bacteria > Bacillota > Clostridia > TANB77 > CAG-508 > JABCPO02. The sequence continues at coordinate 79,730 of CAUTZA010000003.1, forward strand.
CATCTTTCTTTTCTTTTTCAATCTTTTCTACTTTTTCTCTTTCATTCTTATCTACTATTTTAGATATTGAATTTTTGCTTATTTGTTGCTTGTATGCTCCTTTTTTATCTGTTGTTTCTTCTTGAACTCCTTCTAATTTTATCTTATAGCCTGCAATTATACCTTTGTATTCCGTTTCATAAAATCTCTTATACCCTTCTGGAATATTTGGAAGATCATCCTCATCTAATGCCTTGATTATAATTTCTCCATCTTTACCTTTTTCTAGTTTTCCTGTAACTGGTGAAACTACATATTCATTTTCCTTATACCCTTGTCCATATCTTGATTTTAATTTTCTATATACTGGATCATCTTTAATTCCTTTATTTTTTTGTTTACTATTTGTTGAATTTTGATTGTTCCCTGAATTTGTAGTATTAGGATCTTTTGATGCTGAAGAATTATTAGATGTACTTGTTTTTCCTACTTCGTTTTTTCTCTTTTTTTGTTCTTCTTCTATGATTTTAATTCTTTTTTTCAAACTATTTCTTTTCTTTTCGTCAGTTTCTTTTGAAAGATCTGTTTTCAGTGATTGCAATGTTTTTAAAATTTCTTCATCAGATCCTGATGCAGCAAGTCTCGCTGTAGATTCATCTAATAGATTCATTTTTGTTAATTCATATTCATCTTTTAATGCTTCTAATTCTCTTTCTAATTCTTTTGTTTTTGTTTCTCTCTCTGTCTCTTTAACATTTGAACTTTTCTTAAGCGCATCTATTTCACGTTTTTTTTCTGTTATTTTTGTTTCAACTTTTTCAAGTTCTGTCTTTTCATGTACACTTTCAGTTTCTCCAAATTCTGCCTTAACCGCTTCCTCTGACAATATTTTAACTCCATATTTATTCTGATCAACACTCTTTTCACCAGAAGGCCATGTTTCTCCCATCCCTGTCTTATGTAATGGCCATGTAAGCACTTTTCTTACTGGATCTCTTAAGTCATCTCTCTTATAATATTTTAGTTCAACAAGTAATTCTTTTAAATCTTTAAATGCATATTTTGAGTCTAAATCATCTGATTGTTGTAGTACTGCACCTGCTTGCAGCACATTATCTGCAAACGTTATTTTCTTTTTCAACGGATTTGTGTTTGTTTCTATTTTTTGTAATATATTCTCTTTATTTCTTTCTCTGTCCTCATTTATCTTAGTTGCCGTTGCTTCTGTTCCATCATACTTATACCACGCGTAGTTGTTTATAAGGTCTAATAGTCTTTTATTTGTTATTCCTCTTCTACCATCTGAATATTGTTTAATCTCTGGTTCTGAGTATTTTTCTTTCAAATGTATTTTCTCTTCTCCTAATAATTCTGTTAAATCTCCAATCGCCTCTTTTAACTCCTTCGAAGATTTATCATCATCGACATCATTTGGTGTTATGCTAGTTAATGATTCACTTCCTTGTTCTTTTGCCTCTTCATATTGCTCTTTTTCTTTTTCTGTAACCGGATCATAAGCACTCCAATCTTCTGATTGTTCTTCTACTTTTGCATTTCCATCTTTATCTCTCTTCAACCAATTTTCACCTGTTTTTATTAGATAGTCCGCATCTATATCTACGTATTTATCACCTTTTTTTTGTTTAAAATATATATCCCTATACCAATGATTTTCACTGTGTGACAATATTGGTACTATTTTACTTATTTTACTTTCTTTACTTGCACTTCCAAACTTTTTAATAATCTTTTTGAAAGCTTCATCTACTTTTTTAGCATCCATTCCCTGATCATACAAGTCAAACAGTCCATTTCTTTGTACCATATCTTCGTCAACTGCTACTGCTTTTCCTGCGATATTTCTGGCTTTACCTTTTTCATCAATAGCTGCATCTTTATCTTTTACTTCATAAAAATTCCCCGCTTTTGTCTTAAATAGTATTTTTCTATTCTTATCTATTGGTTCTTTTGCTTCTGTTTTATCCTCATAATATAAGCTTCCATTATATCCTACATCTGAAGGTAATGTAATTTGAATGCTTGCTGTACCTTGAATTTCCTTAAGGTCAATTTTAAGCTTTGTTTTTTCATATTTTTCATTTTCAAATTTTGTTCCTTTTATTAGTTCAACTAACATATCTGGTGCATTTGTCGCTTTGTGCATTGCAATTAATAGGTTAAGTGGTAATCCATATCTCCCAATCCATCCTTGTATATCATATACATAATTTACATTACTCCTATTATTCCCAAAAAAGTCTTTTGCTTCTGTCCTCATTGTATATGTATCCAAATCCACCGTAACTTTAGGTGCTCTATTTATAAATTTTTCAAATAAGTTTCTATCATCTCCTAATTTTAACATTCCTGGAAATTTTATCGCACCACTTTTCCTGTCTTTATCCTGTTGTGTAGTTTCATATAATCCTACTTTTTCTCCAACCCACTTGAACATATCAACTGTAAATTCCCCTGCCGCACCTAAAATCTTTCCAGTGTTAAACCAAATTCCTGGCATTTCATCAATAAAATAGGTATACCCATCTATCCAAGTATACATTAGAAGCGGACTATTTTCATATGACAATGCTTTTACGTTACCAGCTTCATCTTCATATAATCCTTCTTCTGGGACATATACATCTGTATCTGTTATTTCTCCAATTTTTACTTTACCATTTTCGATTTTTTCTTTTTCATCATTTTTCTTGCTTTTTTTTGCTGATTTAGCTTCTACCTCCATTTGGTCCATTTTTTTGTATATGTACCCTTCATTATACAAATTATATCCCATTCTTCTTATATACGTTGCATTATCCAGCACATGTGCAATTTCTTCCTGTTTAAACTTCGCAGAATCTCCTCCTCCAAACCATTGCATTGTAATATTTAATGCACTTTCAACCCATTCTTTTACTGTCGATAATGTAAATGATGGTAGAAATACTAGTGCAGCTACTAATCCTATTATAGCTAGTATAATAAGTACTACACATACTATTGCCAGTACAAACAATATTGATGATGTTATTGCAGCTCCTGCACCTACTGTTGTTCCTGCTGCAGCTGTTGTTCCTGCCACAGTTGTTGTTCCTGCTGCAGCTGTTGTCCCTGCCGCAGTTGTTGTTCCTGCTGCAGCTGTTGTTCCTGCCGCAGTTGTTGTTCCTGCCGCAGTTGTTGTCCCTGCTGCAGTTGTTGTTCCTGCTGCACTACCCGTACTTGCAACACTTTCTACTCCTGTTATTCCTCTAAAGTTTTGTGCCACATTTCTAGCTGCGTCTTTCATTTTCTCTTTAGCTACATCTTTTATCTTTTCCTTAGCTTTATCAACTGTTTGTTCTTTTACTTTTGACTTTATCTGTTCTTTCTGACTATCAAATAAGCCTCTTTCATCTTTTTCATCAAATCTCTTATCTTCGTTATTATCCATTTATTACCATATCCCTACTATTTTTATGATTTCATCTAAAACATTTTTATTTAATGTCAAAAAATATATTGTAACTATTTGTATTATTACAATTAAAATTATAGATGTTTTAAAAGATCCCTTTTTGGTCTTATGTCTAAAAATTTTCATAGCTAATATTGCTCCAATTATTCCAAAACATAAAGCTAGTGTTAGCAATAATTTTTCCGACACTCTTCTTTTTTCTTTATATGCCAGATATTTATCTAATCCATATACCAAAAAGGTTATTATATTTATTATTATTATATACCTTATCATATTCTTATACCTTTCATAATCTATTATATTATATCATAAAATCCACATTTACTTTACTATAATTGACTTTTTTCAAATTTTTGTAATATTTGACTTTTTTTTATAAATATATTACACTATTTAAGTACAGTAAAGGAGGTGAAAACATGCCTGAAATCAAAGTAAATAATGGAAATCTTGAAGATGCAATCAAAAGATTTAAGAGACAATGTGCTAGAAATGGAATAATCCAAGAAATCAAAAAAAGAGAACACTATGAAAAACCAAGTGTTAAGAAAAAGAAAAAGTCTGAAGCAGCTAAAAAAAGAAATAGAAAATAATTTAATTAATTGTACATAGTATATATAATTAATTAAATATAACAAAAAGCCTTAACAATAGTATATAACTACTGTTAAGGCTTTTTATGGTGCTGACAGTGGGACTCGAACCCACATGATTTCTCGCAGGTTTTTGAGACCTGTGCGTCTACCTGTTCCGCCATGTCAGCATTATAGCTGCGGTGCAGCTATTTTTCTTATCTAGTTATTTTCTTTTTTTATTTTTCATTTTAACATAGTTTACTTATTATGATGAATTTCATCAATTCCAACCGCTTGTGTGTGCGTAATCTTATCCCATTTTTTGTTAGGGAATAATATTGATTTAATATTTATAACAATCCATGATCCCATAAATATTGGGTACATAAATATTGCTTTCCACATAGGTTTTAATTTCTTGCCTTCTAACAATATAATACCTACTGCTGCAAGCATTGGAGTTATAAATGTTGCAAAAATATATCTCATATAGTTTAATGCTAAATCTGCAAGAGACATTTCTCCCATCATATAAAATATTGTATTTACAACTAATAGCAATAATGTAAGTATCATTATTGGTATACCTAAAATGTATAAAAATGCATCAAAATTCATCATTGTTTTTTGTTTAAACACTGCTTTTGCTAGATCCTTAGAATATCCATTAACACATTGTATATGTCCGAACACTCCATCTTTCTCTTTGTTTCCAACTTTGTTTAAAAGTTAGTGGTTGTTCATCATATACTATTGCATCTTTTGCCCATCCCAATTTAACTCCTTTTGATATGTTTATAAGAGCAAACTCAATGTCTTCTGTAAGTGTCTTTGTATTCCATCCTTCATCTATTAGCATATCCCATTTAACCATAAATGCTGTCCCGTTTATAAGTGGCGACAAGCCCATATTGTATCTTGCCAAGTGGTATAATCTATTCATTGTCCAATAGAATATTGCATATCCTCCAGAAACCCATGTATCTGTTGGATTTTTTATATCCCTATATCCTTGTACAAGAACTTCTCCTTGGCAAAGTTTTCTATTCATTGCATTTAAAAAGTTTTTATCCACAACATTATCAGCATCAAAAACTAAAAGTGCATCATAATCATTTTTCTTGTCTTTCATTTTTTCTAAGAACCAATTAAGTGCATATCCTTTTGTTTTCTTATCTGGATCAAATCTTTCATATACTATCGCACCATTTTCTCTTGCTACATTAGCAGTTCCATCTGTACAATTATCTGCAATTACGTATATATCATATAATGATTTATCATAATCTTGCATTTTTAAACTTTTTATAAGATTACCTATAACACTTTCCTCATTATTAGCAGGTAATGCTATTATAAATCTATGTTTTTTGTTTGTTAGCATTGGTTTTTCTTTAAATTTAATTAATGATGTTATACTTATAACAAATTGGTATAACCAAAACAAATTAATTATCCATACCAATACTTGTTGAAAGGTACCTAAACCTTTAACTATCGCATCTGTCATATTTTTCCCCTATATAAATAACTAAAATATATTATACTAGATTTATTACTTTTTTACAACTTAAAAGCATATTTCTTTCTTTTTATGCATATATTAATATATAATATATTCAGAGATATTAAGATACGCCTAGGAGGAAAGAATGGAAAATCAATCAAAAGAAAATTTAGTAGATACATATATTTCAAATATAGAATTAAATGTAGAATTAAATAATTTAAAAAACAAATACAATAATCTTGAAAATAATTTAACAGAATTAGAAAATATGATTTCTGAAACTTTAAAAGAAGGAGCAAATTAATGAACAGTTTAGAACAAATTATAACAAAGCAAAATGATATAAAAGTAAAAATCGATACATACAAAGAAGAACTTGCAAATTTCAACAATTTGCATATCGAAAAATTCACAGAATTCAAATCATTAGAACACGAACTTAGAGATGAAAAAAGATCTGCTAACAAGGATGAAGAAAAAATTAAGCAACTTAATTTTGAAATTAAAAATGTAAATAATCAAGTATCATTTGCATTAAATCAAGTAAATGAAATTAAAGACAATATTGATTCACTTAGTTTAGAGCTAGATTCTTTAAAAGAACAACTTTTAGAAAATCCTGAAGTTAAAATGGCAGTTTATGCAGAAGAAAAAAGAAGAGTTCAAGAATTAAAAGATGCTAAAATTATTGAAAAAAGAGAATTAGATCAACTTTTAGAAAAAAATCCTAAAGATATTTCTGAAATACCAGTAGGTGTTTTAAAAGATATATCTAATGATCCACTATACAAAAAATATGACGAACAAATTTCAAACTTTACAGAATTAAGTAATAACGCATCAAACCCTAGAGCTAAATCAAGTTTAGAAAACAAAATAATTACTCTTCAAAAACAAAAACAAGAATTTTTAATTTCTAAAATTAAGGAAATGTCTTCAGATCTTCAAAATTCAATAAAAATTTATGATACTGAACTAAAAACACTTGCTGTAAAAGAAGCTAAAGTCGTACTTGATAGAAACAACGAATCAACAAGAGCGAAAGTAGAAGCATTTGTAAATCCAGATATAGACTTAAATACTGATTTTACGCATAGCGAACACACAATAGATTCAGAAGTAACAGATACTACTGAAATTCCTTACAAACAAGAAAATGCAGAAGATTTAGCACAAAATTCTAGCGCTTCTAAAGAAGATAACCGTGAAGAAAAAATATATTCTGATACTATTGAAGCTTCTAAATTAGAGCACACAGAAAATGATGCGAATAATTTACCTGCAAAAAGAGGGCTATTCTCTACATTTAAAGAAAAATTTACACAAGCGCAAAAATGGTTAAAAACTAAGATAGCTAAATTCAAATCTTCTTTTGAAGCAAAAGAATCAAAAGAACTTCAAGATATTGATTCTGCAGATATATTAAATGTTTCTCCTCTTTCTGAAAATAATGATTTAAATAGAGAATTAGAAACAGAAAAAGCTACTGATATTGATGCGAATACAAAAGGTAAAGAAGATTTTACAGTTGATATCCCCGATTTTGAAGAAGGTACATTTGATAATAAAGAAGTAGAAGTTGATATAACAGTTGATACTGAAAAAGGAACAAAGTATGAAAATACTGAAAACATAGAAGAACTTGAAACTTCTTCAAGTACTTATACTCAAGAAGAGCTTTTAGATAATGATGATATTAGAAAGAAAATCGAAGAATATATGAATAATCTTGATAAAAAACAACAAGAGGCTAACTCTAAATCTAATAACGGAAAAGAAAAAGGTTCTCAAAAGAATAAAGAACATGATAAAGAAGAAGCAGAAGTTGAAAAATAATTTAAAAAAAGAGGAAATTAATTATAAAATTCCTCTTTTTTTAATTCATATCATTATTTGGCTTCTTATTTATTGTTTATTATGATAATCCATATCTATAACCATACGTCCTTGAATTGTTCCATTTTCCATTTCTTCAAATATTTGAACTGCATCTTCTATTGGTCTTGTTTTAACTACTGGAACTACTATTCCTCTTGCTCCAAAATCAAATGCTTCTTCTAAATCTTTTCTTGTTCCTACTAATGATCCTACAACTTCAATTCCATCTATAACTGTTTTAATAATTGGAATATCCATCATTTCTGAAGGAAGTCCTACCGCAACTACTCTTCCACCTGCTCTTACAGAATATATAGCTTGATCAAATGCTTTTTTAGCAACTGCAGATACTACTGCTCCATGCGCTCCACCATTTGTTAATTCTGCTATTTTTTTAATTGGATCTTCATGTAATGAATTAATTGCATAATCTGCTCCAACTTCTTTTGCTAAGTTTAATTTGTCATCATTTATGTCTACTACAATAACCTTCATGTTTAATGCTTTTTTAGCGTATTGTACTGCTAAATTTCCGAAGTCCTCCTGCACCATATAGTACAACCCATTCTCCTGGTCTTACATTACTAACTTTTAGTGCTTTGTACATTGTAACTCCTGCACATGTTATACTACTTGCTGCTGCTGGTTCTAAGTTTTCTGGAACTTTTACCGCATAATTTGCTGTTACTATTGCATATTCTGCCATTCCACCATCTACTGTAAATCCTGCATTTTTTACAGTTCTACATAGAGTTTCTCTTCCTGTTGTACAATATTCACAACTTCCACATCCTTCGAAAAACCATGCTATACTAACTCTATCTCCAACTTTTAATGATTTAACATTTGGAGCAACTTCTATAACTCTACCAATTCCTTCATGTCCTAGAATTCTTCCTGGAACTTTTCCAAAATCTCCATGTGCTACGTGTAGATCTGTATGACATACTCCACAGTATTCAACCTTAACTAAAGCTTCTCCTTCTTCTAATTTTCTTAGTTCTTTATCAACTATTTCAACACCTGTTGATGCTTGATTTACAACTACTGCCTTCATATTTTTTCCTCCTAATTAATATATAGTATTTACAATTACATTATATTCCATCAAAAACATAATATCCATTAAACTTTTAATTTTTTTATAGTTTTATATTCTTTCCTTAAAGTCTCTATTTCTTGTTGCCTTTTTTGATATGTTTCTTCAACATCATGTAGGTATATTGGTATATTTTCGAAAGATTCATCTTTAATTAAATATCCTTTAGCATATTCCATAAAATATTCTTTTTTAGATTCTTTTTTTTCATTTTCTGCCTTTTTGTAGTACTTAAAAGCATCTTGATATCTTTTTATTTCATTTTTTAAATGATCTAAATGTTTATCTTTTACATATATTTCATATTCTGTATCTTCTGCAACTATTTCTATTAATTTTTCTACTATCTTTTTATTATTTTTTCCTACTGAAACTTTAAATAATCCTTTTTTTATTTTCTTGCTTTTAGGTCCTGGTTGCGCATTTTCTATAAGTATTTTAAGTGTATCTACAACTCCTATATGTGTCTTATACTGTCTTTTTGATGTTATTGCGTCAAATTCATCTGCAACCCTTATAATCTGACCTTCATACATTATTTCATCACCTACAAGTCCATTTGGATATCCTGTGCCATCCAGAGCTTCATGGTGGTATAGTGGTCCTGCACTGTATGGTCTTAATTTTGGTTCTTTCATACACATATTATACCCTATTGTTGTATGTGTTTTCATGATTTCAAATTCTTCGTTTGTAAGTTTTCCTTCTTTTTGAAGAATTCTAGGGTCTATAAACATTTTACCTATATCATGTATAAATCCGCAAATACTAGTATATATTGTAAATCCTTTTTCAAGTTTTAACTTTTCGCAAAGCCTACATGTTAAATTTCCTACATTTTCACTATGTTTTCTTGTAAAAGGATCTAATGTATCTAATGAATTTAATTGTTCTCTAAAAATTTTGTCTAAATCATAATATTTTACAATATCATTTCTATAAAAATCTACTTCTCCGTATTCTTTCATTTCTTTTCTCTCTTATCTTTTTTCTTTTCTTCTGTACTTTTATTTTACTTTTATATTCATTGCCTTTATTCCTAAATAGTTATTTGAATTATCTGCATTTTCTGTTTTTTTCTTGTTTTCTTTTATTTCTTTTACTCTTTTTTCTAAAGCTTCAAAGTTATGTGTGATTTGTCCTATTACAAGATTTCTAAGATATCTTCCTTGAAGTGTTCCACCGTGTTTTTCTAAATATGGTACTATTGAATTATTTATCCCCTTATTTTTTATATACAAATTATTAGAATCAGTTTCTGTTCCTGTAATTATTTTAAAATATCCGTCCTATTTCTTCATCTTTTTCATTTGTATAGCTTTCTACTAATATTGCACCTTTGTATGGTACCATATTAAAATTAATTTCATCTGTATGTCCATTTGTAAATGTACTATTGTGACGATTTTTAAATATTGGTATCAATTCCCCTAGATCACCTAAACTCATTTTAAAGTTTTCCAAAAGTCCTATTTTTTCTATTTGTTCAAGCTCAGAAACCGCATCTTTTGCAACATCTTCAAACAATCTTGCTTCTAATCTTTCATTGTTATCTAATATTATTTCTAAATATTTTTCACCTTTTCTAATATCTCTAAATTGATATCCTTCTCCTACACTATAATCTACATTTCTTAATTCTTTAACTGTAGTTTTATTAATGTTTCCATTTGCAATTACCACATTTGCATCTCTATCTTCAATAAAGTTTTTATCTGCTGGTAATGTTTCTGTTTCTCTTCCTTTTCTATTTATCTCTACGTCTTCCTTATTTTTATTTATAATTCCTAAATAATATACAATTCCTACTATTGTTAAGATAATAAGTAAAATAACCGCTACTATTATTGATATTATCAAAAATTTCTTTTCGTTTTCTTTCATTTTCTTCTCCAACTATGATTTCATCATTTTAAATGGTAATGTTAATATAACATCGAATATTTTTAGAGGTATTTCAAAAACCGTACCATAAGCTTTGCTAAATATTGCTCCTCTTACAAATGGAATATTGTATATTAAAAGTAAAATTAGAATTACTACTGCTAGCACTAAATATGTAATTATTCTTTCTTTTAAAGGTCTTTTAAATACCACTTTATAACCCATTCTTCTTAGTGTATTATAGTAGTCTTCATACATTTGGTTAACAATATTTTTTTTATGCATTTGAATTTCTTCTTCTGCTTTTAATAACTGTTCATTTAGTAAATTATTCTTAGTAATTTCTATATTTGATATATTGCTATTTGCTCTATCTGTATTTCCTGCAAAATTGATATTTCTAGTATTATTTTGTTCTTGTTTTCTTTGAATATTTCTTTTTCTTTCTTCTTCTAGTCGCTCTTTTTCTTCAAATACTGCTATGGTTTCATCATATTTCCTCCTCTTTTCTTCATCTGAAAGAGTTTCATATGCCTCATTTATCATAACCATTTTTTGTTTCATTTCTTCTTTTTTATTTTCATCTTGTTCTAAATCCGGATGATATTTTCTAACTAACACTTTATATGCTTTAGTTATAACCTCATTTGAAGCTGTTCTACTAACTTCCAATATTTCGTAATATGTTGTCATCTTTTACACTTTCTATTTTTCAATTTCAATTTTAATCTTAAACTCTGCTAGCGTGTTAGATATGTTTTTTTGTTTTTGTTGATCATTCGCTGCATTTTTATCTGTTATTTCAATATAATCTTTTATAACCCTTATAGAATCTAGGCTTATAGATGTTGAATCTTTATCTGCAAAATACATCTTTGGAAATCTTAATAATACCATCTTAGTTTCTAAAGGATTTAGTACAATATTTCCTTCATCTATTACTTTTCTCTCACTAGTTCCAACTTCTAAACTTGCAGAAATTGCTGTATTTTCTGATTTATCTTTTATTACAAGATAATTATTAGTTCTATTTGTTATTTCCAAAAGATAATCTTCATGTTCTACCCAAACATTTTTTCCTTTTATATTCACCTTCATATTATTATCTTCATAAAAACCAGAACTTGAATATTTTCCTATATATCCTTTAATATTAATTCCTATTTTTCCATTTTTATTTTTTATAACCATTTTTGTATCTGTATATGTAAAAATTGTATTAGTAAGACCTGTTGCTAGTATATCTTCAAATACTTTTACTTGATAAATATAATCATCTCCGAACTTTAGCATAAGGAGTTATATCATATTTTTTATCTTTATATATTTCTATTATGTACCCTATAGCTTCTTTTTTATTTTTAAATGCATAATATTTAGCATCATCAGTTAGCATTTCAGCTGCCAAGTCTATCTTATCTTCTTTTACATAGTTTAAAAATTCATTTATTTTTTTTAAGCCTTCTTCTTGGATTTTTGTAGGAAACTTATGTTCTGATATAATTGGTGTTTCTATATCTTTAGTTACTATTGGCCTTACAGGAACACTATAATTTGATATCATGTTATATATTCCTGTTCCAAATAGTATTAAGACTAATATCAAAATAATTTTAAACATATTTTCTCGTAAATATTTTCCAAACATTAGCCTAATATTTGTATATATTTTTCTTAGCATTTCTTTCTCCTATTTCTGGCTTAAATACCCTATTTATTTTTACTAAATGAAAATACATAATCATCAAAATCATATTCTCTAAAAACAAAATATAGCCCTCTTTTATTTTTTATATCATCACTAGAGCTGTCTGATATTATATCTATTTCTAAAACATAATAATCACCAATCGCTTCAAAATTAGCATTTTTTATACTAAATCTTTCTGGATAATATTCTTTAAAATATTGTTCAAATTCATCCAAAGTTTTAAAATATTCTTTCTTATATTCAGGTGCAAGTCTCTTATATACTTCTGAATATCTCTTTTCATTTATCTTTTTCACAATATCTCCTAGATATATTTTCATTCTTGCATATTCACTTTTTCCTTTTAATCTTTCTACAAGTTTTTCATTTTTTTCAATTCCTGTAACAAAAGGAACTTTAGGTTCTTCTTTTTTTTCAAAAAGCTTTGTAATCATCATTATAATTGAACCTAATGTTAGTACAAAAAGTACTAACATTATCCACATGATTATTTTTATTTGCTTTTCTTCTTTGGTTATTGATGATTTTTTCATTTCAGATTTCACCTTCTAATTACTTCCTCCATTATTTGTATTTCCTTGAAATGTATCTAATACCAATTGGCTATAGTCTTTTTCTTTTATACTACTTAATTCATTTGATTCTATTCTTGTTATTAGCTTATCATATTCATCACGCTCTTCATCAGTGATATCAGTCCTTAATTTTCTTTTTTCAACCTTTGTTTTAAATACTTTCGTTCTTTTTTGTGTCTTTTGATATTTTTGTATCACATCATTTTCATCAAGTCCTGCTCTTTTCATCATTTCTATTTCTTCTTTTAATTTTTCATTTTTTTCTGTATATTGTTTCATCTCTGACATTATTTCTGAAATTTCATTTTTAAAGTTTCTATATTCTTCTCTTTTTGTAGCAGGTCCCATTGCTCCTTTAGGTACTGTAGAACCTACATTTCCTGAAAGTAAAACAGCTTCTACATCTCTAAAGTTTCCGCTAATTGGTGCGTGTTTTGCATTAAATTCTCCAATTTCTGTAGCTATTTTTGTTTGATTATATGCTATTGCAAGATCTTTTTCTGCACCCTCTATATTTGTATAATCGATCTTATTTTCTTTTAAATCGTTTAATTTTTTTGTAACAAGTATATCCGCTTCTAGCTTAGTCTTATTTTCAAATTTCATTAAATATTCCCTATATTTATCTAGTGCTACCGATAATTCTTTTGTTATACTTCCTGTATTCAGCTTATTTTTTACTTGTTCTAAGAAATTTGCAATATTTTGTTTTCCTTCAACTGTTGTATTATCAAAATTTTGTCCTGTAATTTTTTCAATATTATGAAAGTCTTTTTCTATATCATCACTTGATTTTTGAGCATTTTCTCCATATTTTTTATGAAGTTCTAAATTTTTCTTCATTGTTGTAACTTTTGGAACAAATGCTTTATTATATATTGTATGTCCAGCTATACCACCTGTTATAATTTCATCTATAGGATTTTTATCTGCAACTGCAAATCCCATAAGTCCTCCTATAACTGAAGGCGAAATATTTTTTCCTACAAACTTGTATGTTCCTTTAACTGCTTTTCCTGCTTTACTATTAAATACTCTTCCTGCTGTTTGGCGCATTGTTGATACAAATTTATTTCTAGCAGTAGCTTCTCCTGTAGTTTCTGGTTCTTTTTTTGCTGTTGTATTTCCTCCTAAATTGCTGCTTGTTGCTTGATTAGCTGTAGAACTTGACTTAGATCCTGTTTTACTTGTAACATTTCCAATCATCTCTTTAGCTTTGATGTATATAGGTTTTTCTCCAGCTTCAGAGTCTCCTTCTTTTTTCTTTGAACCCATTTTTTCAAGCCTCTTAAATGTTTGATCATATAGTATTAATTTAGCAAAACCTGTTCCTTTTGATAGGCTAACTTCTTTATCGAATTGGAACATTTCTTTTAATATTTCTTCTGCTTCTTTAAAGAATTTAAAGAATACTAAAGTTAATATCAAAATTCCAAAATTTAATCCTCCTGATGTATCAGCTAGCTTATATACAGTTCCTGCAAATATTGCATATAGTAACAAGTGAAAAGGTTGTACAAAAACAAGTCCCATAAATTTTTTAAGCCAATTTCTCATGCTTTGTGCTTTTTTGTCACCAACAACATCTATTGCATATGCAACAGATATTATTGGTGCTATTAATATGTAAAAACCAACTGTTATTAATCTCTTAACATATACACTTAAGAATGATAATGTCTGTACAAGTATTATAAATAATATTCCTAAGCTTATTGTTTCTCTTATAAAATTCATGCTTGTTACTCCAGCAACAAGCCCAAAAACTTGAGCTTCAAGCACTTTGCTTTCATTTACCATGCTTTGTGCCACAATTGATACAAATGCTGAATTTAATGATATTACTCCTATAATTATAAATGTCATCAAAAATAGTATCATAACACTCTTTATCCAACTAAAAAACATCATTTTAATTTCCGCCATATCTTTTGCAAGTGATGATATCATCGCTCTTATAGAAAGATATATTAAGATGAAAAATAGTAATGCTATAGATATTAAGAAAACCACTCTATACCATGATGCTATTGCATTAACAAATCCTGCCATTTTTGTTTTTTCTGCAAGATTAGCATTTATGAATATTTCTATATTTGTAATAGGAACTTTATTCATAAATATTTTATCTGGTGTAAGAAGCCATCCTGATTTTGCTTCCCCTACTCCTGCATCTTTATCTGAATCTTGTAATAATATTGTAAGAAGTGCCATTACACTGATTACTAGTACTGTTACTGGAAACGCAAATAGATAAAATATTACACCTAAAACTCCATTTAGTAGATGTCCAATTCCTGTTCCTATATTTCCCAAAAAGTCTCTCATTGGATTTGTTTGAGATATTTTAAAACTTCTCCCAATATTTCCTGAAATTTCATCTTGGTCAAGTTCTTTTGTGCTTGTAGCCTCTGTTTCTGAGCTACTATTATTAGAAGAAAAATATGATATTTTTTCTGCATTTATACTTATTTTTCTAAATTCTAACACTTTTTCACTAACACTAGATATTAATGATGTAAATATGTATATAAACATTAATGTTGCTATAAGTAAATACTTTTTGCTAATATTTATTTTTTTACCTCTATTCATATTTTTCCTCCTTCCTATAATCTTCCTAAACTCTTAAATACATCTCTTACTATTGTATCAAAATACATTGCATCTTCCAAATCCTCTTCTTTATTTGGATCTAATTTATCTGGATTTTCTAAAAGCTCTACTTTTTTAAGTCTTTCTTCTGCTTTCGGTATTTCTGTAACTACGTCTGTATATCTTCCAAGAGTTTGTTCTTTTTTCTCATCTATAATCTTTCCATTTATTCTTTTTGTCATTTCATCAAATACATGCATCATTTCAAGTAATTGTTTTTCTTTGTATTTTATAACAAACTCTTTTACTTTATCATCCATTCCTTTTGTTATAACTGTTCTCTTTTCTTCAAGTTCATCCTGCATTCTCATAACAATTTCTTCTGCTATAGAAGCTGTATCTCCTAAATCTTTCTTTAAGTGCTGTATCAACTCTTTCTTAGCTTTTTCAAATTCCTTATTAATTTCTTCTTCATTATTTTTTAGCATTTCTAAATATGCTTTTTGGTTATCTTTTCCTTCATCTGTTTCAGAAGTTAATTTTATTCCTCTTAATTTTTCTATATCATTAAGTACTTGTGCATTTTGATTTGCAAACTTTTCAACTGTTTCTTCATATTTGTTTATTATTTCTTCTTTTCCCCTCTTTGTTTTTTCTTTTATCATACCAGGAATAATTTGCCCGCTTTCTTTTGCTTTTTTTATAGCTTTTAAATTATCAACATTTTCCAGCGTTCTTTTTGTTGATTTTTCAGCAACAACTCCAGCATCAATTGCATCCATATTTTTAAGTCCTGCTGAAATAGCTGTTGCTGTAAATGCTGTTGTTGCCGCAACTGTTCCTCTTGCAATAGATCTTAATGCCCTCTTTTTAAACGGTTCTTTATTGTATCTCTTTTCTTGCTCTGATTGTAACTTATTAAAATTCTTTCTTTCTTTTGCAGCATCTACTGCACTAAATGATGATTTAGTACTATTAACCGCTTTTTTAAAGTCATCCATTTTTTGCTTTTCTGCATCTGATACAACTCTTGTAGGACCTGTTCCTGTCTTAGTTCCAGTTGTAGATGTTCCTGATTTAGAAGTTTTTCCTGCAACTTTTTCTTTATCTTTTATAGTATTAATGTTTTTTTCTAGCTTATCATTTACCGATTTTGTATCACTAAATGTATTTTTTTCTTTTATTGCCTTATTTACTGTTTTACTAACCTTATCTATTATAAGCATTGTTGCTGCCGCAGAGCTTTGTGTACTTTCTCCCTTTAGTCCAAATATCTTTTTCAGAAGAGCTTCTCCTTTAAAGAAGAATAGCATTCCAAACACTGTAAGTACTCCCATTTCTATATAATTAGCTATTTCCGTTGGTCTTATAAGCCATTCTGTATTAGCATTTCCTGTAACTATTGGTAATATTAATGCAACATATATAAATACATGAAATAACTGTATAAATACTGTATGCAAAAATTTATTTGTCCAATACTGTAATGTCTGTGATTTTTTATCATCAATCATATCAAGTGAATATGTTGCTGTTATTATTGGAGCTATCATCATTAAGAATGATATAATGATAAATCTTTTAACATAATAAAAGTAAAAAAATACCGTTTGTGCAAGTATTGCTATATATATAAATGATGATGTTATTCCTCCAAATCCTTGATTTGTCAATGCACTTTTTAACATCTCATTAGTTATTCCTTTGAAAAATGATGATTGACCTTGATTTAATCCTGCTTTTATTGCTGAGACAAGTGAATTATTTATTGCAATAACTGTGAACATAAAGAATAATACCCCAAACATTATTCCCATTCCTTTAACCCAGTTTATTAAAATTGTTTTTGTTTCGGCCTTATCTTTAGCTAAGCTTTTAGTCATAAATCTAATAACAGTAATTAATAATACTAGAAATTGAATTGAAATTGCAATTACAAGTATTACTCTTGTAGAGCCTGATATTGCCCCTATAAAATTCGAATATTTACCTGCATTTTGTGGATTAAAATCTAAATTTATTAAAGGCAATTCATTAAATAATATATTATCTAATGTAAGCATTCCTTTACCACTCATTGTAAACCCTATAATCCATGATAATGAAGTTAATACCATAAGTAATACTATTTTTATTACCGAAAATATAGTAGATCCTAATGCTCCTACAAGAGCATCTAATAGATTTATAGTTTTCATCACATTTGTATTTGTTGAATTTATCTCACTTGCTGTTGTTGCATATGAATTAGTATGATTTAAAAATATTACAAGAGCTAATATAGATATAATTATAACTATAATCATTCTAACTTTTTTATTATTTCTATTATCGATTTTATTAATTACACTCATTATTAGCTCCTTTCCACTTTATTATTTATTATTCTTTTGCTTTTATTTTTTATTTTTACTTTTGTTTTTTTGTTTTTTACTCTTTTTTTTAAGAGGATCAATAGATTTTTTTATTCTTTCTTCTATTTTGTTTTTCTTTTTCTTTGCTTTAATATTAGATTTTTCAACCTTCTTATATACTTTATTTTTATATTTTTCATTTCCTTTATCAAAGAAATATTTTGCTAATTGACTTTCAGAAACACCTTGTTTTCCTAAGTTTGCATTTGCAATATTATACAATTTAATATTTTGTATCACTCTATCTTGTTCAATATATGCTTTAACTCTATTTTTCTTAAGTTCCTTCAAATCTCTTATTGTAAGCTCATCAATCTTTCTATTCTTTAATTCTTTTACTTTTCTCTTTTCTTCAGAAGTAGAACTTTCTGCCATATAATTAACTGATTTTTCTATCTCATTTTTTCTACTTGCAACTTCATCACTATACATATTCGCTATTTTTTCTTTAGCCATATTTTGTATTTCTTGAATTTGTTCTTTAGAAAATATATCTATATTATTCCCAATAATAATATTTTTAATTTCTTCATTTAATTTTTCTTCACTCAATTCTTTTTCATTTTCAACTCTGTTTATAAGTGTTTCTGACATTATTTTCTTAATCTCAAGTTCTCGTTTGCTTTCTTCTGCCTTTTCTTCTATCGTTTTATTTTGTTTTAATTCTGCTTCTTTTACAAATAGTGCATAATCTTCTACTTTAGCAATAAGGGTTGTATTATCCACTTTAGAATCTATTTTTTCTACAAATTCTGAAATAACATTTCTCATTTGCTCATCACGGTTATTTTGTAAATATTCTTTTTCTACATTAACCCCAATAGATTTCATTTCTCTTTCAAGATTTTCTTGGCTCTCTATCTGAATCATAGTAAGCGCAATATTATTGTTATTTGCAATTATTTCATTAACTTCTCTTCTCTTATTATATTTTTTAATATTGTGTTTACCGAAAAGTTTCTTTGTATTTCTTTTTTTAGCCATCTTTGTCCCAAGATATACTCTATCAAGTTTAAATTTAACATCTCCCATATCAACTTTTGATGCCATTTGTTCTAATATTATCTCATTAACTTCAACTGCTGTATCTACAAAAAGCTCTGTATTTTCCCCAAAATATCTAAATTTTCTTCCTGGAAATATAGGTTTTATCGTTGATTTAAAGTATTTTTTAGCTTCTCTTGTTATTGATGGAACATCTGCATCTTTATATCTCGCTTCTTTATTTGCAAGTATCTTTCTATAATTTTGTATTTCTTTATCAAATTTTTCGTTTATCTCATACTTACCTTTTTTCTTCTTATTATCATCAAAATAATCAAAGAAATACATTGCTTTTAAAACTTCTATATATTCACTAACATCTCCATCAGCTGCCTCAGAAATTGCCGCAGGCGCAAGCATGATTGCTGTAACCATTCCCATTGTTTTTATTAAGCTATACTTAGTTAGACGCATCATACTAGTAAATTCTCCTTCTGCAAGTCCAAATTGATTTCTTATCTTAGCTGCAAGTCTTGATCTAGCACTTTCTCCTCTTAACATTACACCTTTTTGTTGATCGAAGAATTTTCTTCTAGATAATGCTCTTGTTCTTCCTTTACTATCTGTGTATTTTTCTAGCCATTCTACTTTTTTGCTTTCTAACTTAGGGTTACCATATGCTCTATTAGTATCTTTTTTCATTTGTTCTTTTTGTTGTTTATTTATTTTTTCTAAATTTGTTTTAAATTTGTTAATTTTCAAAATTTCTTCTTCTGTTAATTCTTCATCTTCTATATTAAATTCTTGATACCCCGCTTGAGCTTTAACTGTTTTCTCTTCTTTTTCCTCTTTATTACCTATTCCAAACAATCTTTCTTTAGCTATTTGTCCTAAGTTATATGCTTTAACTGCCGTTTCGTCTGCAGCATCTAACATTCCATTTTTTATATTTTGGAATGTATTACTGTTTAAGACATTACTTACTCTTTCTTTACCAGATTTGTACATCGATTTACCAACATATGCCTTTGTTATATCTAAAGGACTGGCTTTTAAAAGCTTATCTCCTGTTATCCCAGAAGAAAGTCCGAAGTGCTGAAACCATATCTTTTGGTAATCTTTTTATAAGTCCAAATATAAACAGTATAAATATCGTGCTTATTACTCCTTCTCCAAACATATTCATTGATATTGTTATTAGTATTGCATATGCTATAACATGAAGAGACTGCAGTAATATAACATAAATTATTTCTTTTAACCAATTTCCATAAATTTTTGATTTTCCTGTAATTATTTTTTGGAACGACTCATATACAGGTGTCATTAATGCTGCAACGAGCAACATAAAGAATAATATAAGTCTTCTAACATATATAATTAAAAACTTAACAGTATACCATACAAGCGACATATATAAAACTGTTGCAGGAATTCCTATCATCGCATTTAAAGCATATGCTCTTGTTCTTACTGTTTCATATAATGAATATGTAGGAACTCCATCTTTAGAGATTACTCCAGCCTGTAACATTTTAATAACAGTATCAACTATATATGCATTAAATTTTACTACAAAAACTACAACAAATATTATAGTAAATAATTTAGCTATAGTAATAATCCATTGAATAAGTGCATCTTTTGCACTCGCTTTCTTAGATGCTATTGAACTAAACATTGCTTGTACAGCTGAAACAAGTCCTAATAGGAAAGTTATTCCTAAAGTAACTAACATCATTAAATAAAATACAGATGCTGCTGCTGCTCTTATAAGCCCTATTGGAGATTTATTGTATTCTTCTTCTGTAAGCTCTTTTTCTTCATACCTTCTGGCTATCTCAGAATCTCCACCTTTTTTAGCAAGCTCATTTATTTTTTCTATATCTCCACCTGCTGCAGTTTTCCCTTTCATTCTAGCAATTGCTTGTGTAGGTGTAACAAATATATCAGTATTTAAAAATTCTATTCTGTTTGTTATGATATTTTCAAGAGTTACTGCTCTTCTTTCATCAATTTGTCCTCCAGAGTTCACCCTATTTAAAATATATCCGTTTTGTCCTGTTATTCCTTCTAAGCTATATGTTAATATTACTTCAACAAGTGTTGTAAGTCCTATAAATGGTAGTCTTAATACAAATAATATAAAATTAAATAAAAACATTGCTATTTCTTGTAAGAAATTAACTATTCTACCTAAAAATGTAGACTTCGCCGAAATTTTTGCCTGTCCTTTAGTAAGTCCCTTATAAAAGAATTTATCCATCTCATCTACAGGCGTCCTATATTTTGACAAATCTTGTTGAACAACAGTTGTTCCATCAGCTATTCTTAATACTTTAGTTACTCCCTTAAAATTGTAATTTGCAATCTTTACAACATCTCCTGTTCGTGGAGCATGTAATAATTGATTATCTCCAGCATAAAATCCAACGTGTTTTAGTCTATGTGTTAAAAATACGACATCCCCTACTTGCCATTCAGAAATATTATCTTTATTTATCTCTTGAACATTAAGACCTGCACTTTTAAACTGTTCTTCAAGAGTTTCTGTAGTTCCATCAACCTTATATCCTAGCTGCGTAACTACCCATGAAACAAAACTACTACAATCAAATGTATTTTGGTTTGGGTTATTATTTCCTCCACCATGTCCAGCTCCCCAAACATATTTTGCTCCAAGTTTTTCTTTTCCTTTATTTATTATTTCCTCTCCTGAGAAAGCAAATACATATCCTCTAAAGTTAGAAAGTATAACTAATACAAGTAATATAATTATTATTACATTTTTAAATATTTTTTTAATTTTATCTGTCATATTGTCTCCTTTCTAACCATTTATTTAATTTTAATATATATAATTCAAATAATACTTTTGTCCATTTGAGATATATTCCATCATACCATTTTGGATATTTAATATTTCTATAGTTCCTTGATTTTCAACAACTTTTGAAACAGTTCTTGAATATGGTTCTAATCTAAATATTCCTAGATTATTCAAGCTATAATATATATATTTGCTTGTAACTGCTATACTATCTGCTGTTCCTGCCGTATTTAAATTATATCTTTCAATTTTAGGATCTGCAAAACACACTATACAGCCATTATACTTTTGAGAATTTGAATCCTCACTTTCTTGTAGTGTTACTGCAACATTAAAAGCATTTTCTTCTCCATAAATATATGCTTCTCCTATTGCATTTTCTCTTTCTAATTTTTCCCTTAATTCTTTTTCTACAAGGTCTTCCTCTACAAATATTACTCCTAATTCTATTTCATTTTTTACTACTTCATAGTTATTATTCTTATTATTTTCTTTTCCAAAATACTTTTCTTTTAATTTTGAATAATATTTTGAATTATTATATATCTTAATTCCATTATTTACTTTATCACTATTTGTAGCATATATCTTTATTCCATATGTAGAATAACTCAAATCAACTTTTTTAGAATTATATTCAAATTTATCATATTCTTTATATGTTGTTGTCATATTATTTATAAATGTTTTCATATCTCTGTTTTCTAAATACTTATCTGTATATTCTATAAATCTATCTATTTCTTCTAATTCTTTTTTGAAAACTATATATGATTTATGATTTTTTACATCCAACGCCACATATATTCTATCGTCTTCAATTAGTAGTATTTTGTCTACGCTCAAAAATTTTGAAGAGCCTTCGCCAAGTTTTTCAAAAATTGTCTTTTCATTATCATTAATTTTTATATCATTAATTATTGGATTTTCATAAGAACTATTTATATACATATATGTTATTTTTCCGAAAACTTTCTTTTATTCTAAACTTTCCAGAATTAAAAGATAATTCATCTCCTACAACTGCTGTTAATTTTCCGAAGTTCTGTTGCTTTTATTCCCGGATTTTTTAATATCGCATTTACCTCTGGAGAATTAATTATTAAATTTGTTTTCATTCTATCAGTATAATTTTTAGTTCCATCTCTATTTGTATTTTTTTCCTGCTCACTTTTCTTGTATGTAGGCTCTAGTTCCTTCTTATTCCCGAATTCTTTGAATAGAAACATTATTATGCCTACAAATATAATTACAGATAGTATCATAACAATTGCAACTATATTCATTGAATTTAAAACTCTTTTCTTCTTCAACATTTCCTCCACTTATTTTTAAACCTTCATATCTAGACTACTATTAGATGATCTTATTGTTGTAAGTTTTCTTAAATTTAACATTCCTTTTATTGTCTTCTCTGCCCTTGAAAATTGTGTTATTACAAAAAGTGATAATAGCGGGCTAGATGCTGTAATTGGTGCAAGTGCATAGATATATACTAAATATAACATTGGATAAATAAGTCCAACAAGTACCGCATCAACAAATTCTTTGAAAAAATTAGAAAGCACCTGACTTTTTCCATCTCCTATTTTATCTATTGCATATGTAACAGATATTATTGGGGATACCACAATTAAAAAACCTATTGTAAGTAGCCTATTTATATATATTGTAAAAAACTTAATATGATATGCTGACATAAATAAAAATGCAACAAATGATACTGAATACCCATATCCTTTTAACACTTTTACACTTAAAACATTCTTATATATTATTACCTCTGCACTTTGTGCCCCATTTTCAAGCATCTTGTATCTAAGTACATTAAACATTCCGATAACTATATCATGTGCTATAAGTATAAGCGCGAGAACCACCGTTATTAATAATGCAATTAATAATCCTTTTACTGTATCTGTCAAGAAGTTTTTAAGAGATGCTATCGAATTTGCTTTTGCATCTGTTCTTGTAGAATTTATCATAAGCATTATAGCTCCAAGTATAAATAATATCAATGAAATACCTACTGCAAATCCTCTTGTAGCATTTGTCCAAACCGCAATCCCTTTTTTCAAATTAGCATTTGCTTCATTTCCTTTTGAATTACTGTCTTTACTTGTATTTATATTAAATATATTAATGTCTAAAAATTTAAAATCTCCAAAAAATAGCTTATCGAGAGTGAATAAGTATTTTACTGCAAAGTTTTGCATATCCCATTCTTCATGTTCACCTTTTTCTTTTAATTCTTTATTTCTAAACTCTTCCCCTTTTTCATATGCTTCTATATATTTAGGATTTGTATTTATAGTAGATATAACAGATATGATTGCTGCTCCAATTAGTATTGGCTGGCAAAATATTCCTAGTATAAAAATTGTAATAAAATTTCCTACTGTCGAAACTACATCAAGTCCACTTCCTCTTTGTTTTGCCCCTTCTTTCAAAGCTGCATCTGAATTTTTTATTTGATCTGCTCTTTCTGTTTTACTTATATTTACTCTATCTTTAGGCTGCATCATAGGATTTTTTTCCACATTCATATCTCCTACTTCTGGAGCTTTTTCCATATTTTCCTTTGCTTCTACAGTTGCACTACTTCCTGAAGTTGTTGCATATGATATACTTTGTGTTAAATATGTAAAGAAGGTTACTATTATCATGCATATTATCAATAACTTGTATATTACTTTTTTTATATCTTTCAACAATAACCTCCTTCTACATTTTTTTTATTTTATTATGTTTATTAATTTAATTATTACTATTCTTCAAATTCTCTTTCTTTTGCTTTTTCTCTTTCAACCTTTGTATTTATATTTGTATCAACAAATTCAAATTCCATTGGTGTTGGTTCAATTGAAAGTATAGTTGTATCATCTCCTATTTTTAAAAGCCCTTTACCAACTGTTGCTGTTGCAAGGAAAGATGCTTCACCTTCACTCAATTTAAATGTTTCTCTTATATAGTCTATTTCTGCATTATCTTGTGCTAAAAATAGTTTTGTATCTGATGATGTTAAAACCGCTTGAACTGCTGACATTTCATAAAAATCTTGGAATCTTTGTGATACTAATGCAAGTGAAACATTTCTCTTTCTTGCACGTCTTGCCATTGTATTTAAAAAGTCTACAGCTTCTGGGAATGGTAAAAGCATCCACGCTTCATCTACTATAACTCTCTTTTTATTAGCTTTTTTCTTATCTTCACTATTCTTTTTTACATATTTTTCCCAAACCCATGAAAGCAATATTTGTTGTGCAAGTGGTCTTGCAAATCTTTCTTCTAGTTGTGAAATATCTAAGTTTATAAATGGTACATGATCTCCTAAATCAAATGTTGATTGACCATCAAAATATGCAAGCTGCCCTCCAAATTCTCTTATATATTGTTTCATAACTTTTAGTAAGTAACTAAAATGGAAACGATAATCATCATTTGTTGACTCTGCTGCTGTTTTTTCAAGTCTTCTGTACCAACTTCCTAAAGTTGGCATTTTCTTTTTCTTACTTCCTAAGAAATTATTTGATATACTCTTATCTGCTGTATCTTCATATAGGCTTGAAGGATTCGAATTAATTCCAAGTGCCCTATACTCTTCCGAAACCACTTCAGATATTATTTGTTTTGTTATTTCGTTTACTTCTTTACTTTTTGTACTACCTTTTGCCATTGTAAGTATTGCTTGTGTAACATCTTCTACCTTACTTTCAACATTTAGTACTCTTTTTTCTTTTTGTGTTATTTCATCAAGTATAATTTCTGTTTCCAAATCAAATATATTTATAATTGTTTTTGATGTCGGACTTATAACTATACTTATCCCACCTAAAGATTCTGCAACAACACCATACTCACCTTCAACATCAAGTGCTAATGTTTCTATACCTTGAAGTACATATGATCTTGCTGTTATAACCTTAATTGTAACACCTTTACCAGCTCCTGACTTACCAAAAACAACCATATTATAGTTAGTAAGATCTTTACTAAAATTGTCATATATTATTGGTAAACCTGTTTGTAGATTAAATCCAAGTGGTATTCCATTGTTATGTCCTACCATAGAATTAAAGAACGGAAATACTGTTCCCATACTATTTCTATCAAAAGTATGATATGTATTAATCTTATTATCATTATATGGCATATTTGATATAAATGCTTCATCTTGAAGTGCCCATGCTGGTTTTAATGTAAGAAGTGTTTTCCCCATTACAGATGATAACTTTTCTGTAGATGTATCTAAATCTTCCTTACTATATGAAAATAATGTTGTTATAATTGATGCAGAAAACACACTATTATACCCTGCTTCAATCTGGTCTCTTAATTGTTCAAGCTCTGCCTTCTTATTTGAAAGTGTTCTTGCACGGTTAACATCCCCTCTATCCTCTGCAACAATTATTTCTGACACTATTTCTGTGATTTCTTTATTTAAATCTGTTTGTGATTTTCCGTGGTGCTATCGGTTTTATAAATACTGATGTATTTGCATCCCCAAAAATATACATTTCTCTTAAAAGTTCTGGAAAAACAGCAGTTCTAGGAAGTGTAGATACTATCATCGTTCTTGCATATCTTGTTGTATTTGATACTATTTCTAAATGGTTAGTATATGATGCATCAATCCCACCTGGCGAAATCAAATCTTTAAGATCTTTCACATTTTTCCTTATAACACCTTTTTCTTCAACCTTTTTTACCTTCTCTGCCTCAACTTTTTTATTGAAAAATAACATTTCTACCTTCCTTTTCCCTTTTAATTTTTAAATTTACCATTTTCATCTATTTCTGTTTCATCAATTATATTTTGTGCATCCTTGTAAAGATTTTCTTCAAATGATGATTTGTATTGTTCCAAAGTAACTTTTGCTTTTTCTTTTATCTTTTCATTTTTGTTTTTTTCTAATTCTTCAATTTCTTTTTTTCTCTTCTTATCTGCTTTTGTTATACTTTGTGTTGCAAGTTCTATACCTTGAATATTAATTTCTTCTTGCAGCATTTTCTTTCTCTTATTAAGTACATCTTGTGACGTTGTATATAGTTTATCCGCTTCATTTTCTAGATAATTTTTTAAGTTAATATTTTCAAGTTCATCTCTATTAAACGCATTAAATAGTAGTTCTACTAATTCTTCAGAGTTTAATACTCTTGAAGATATTGATGAACTTCTAAGAGCATTAGATATATTATTACATCTTGTAAACAGTTCTGAGAATATTATTGATTCTTTTTCTTCTTGAGTGTAATTTTCAGCTCTTTGCCCTAATTCTTCTGCAAAATATGATACTATTATAAATGTCTTTTGTTCTAACACATTTCTATTTCTATTTAATCTCTCAGTATATACTAATGTATCTTGTGCATATTCCCAAAGTCTTCTTTTATTATTATATAAATATTCATATTTCCTGTATTTTTCATCTTGTGATGTTGCTAAAGCTTTTTTCATTTTTTCTGCAAGATCATCTATTTCTTTTTTGAAAGTTTCTGTTCTTTCCCTATAATCTTTTATAATATCAGTGAAATTCAAACTTCTAGTTTGTACATAAAGTTGTACCGGATTTTTAAGTGTATTTAAAAATTGCAAAAATCCTTCTTCAATAGCAAGTTTTTCTCTTTCAGATCTAAGATCAAAGTTTACACCGTTACAAAGAAGTACCATAATAAATTCTTTTCTTTCTTTTCTTATTATCATTCCATTATCAACAGAATCAAACCCCAAAAAGTCATGTACTCTTTCTCTTCTTAAAACACCATGGAATCTACCAAAATCTTCTCTTTTTGCTTTATCGTTTCCATCCACAACCTCATCAATTGTTGCTTCATCATCTGTCTTTTTACTTTTAAGTAACATCCTTATAACAAATACTGCAATTTCTATAAATATTGCAAATACTAGTATAAGAATTAATAACATCATAATCTCACTCACTATTATTCCTCCTCACTGTATATCTTAAGTGATCTTCTTCCTTTGAATACATAATATCTAAATATTATATTGTATAAATATTCTCCTTGAATTTCCTTAGTAATTGGTATCCCTGGTATATACATTATTGGGAATGTCCCTATCATAAACCCTAAAAGTCCAAATATTCCAACTAATATTAGCATTCCTATTTGGAAGTTTAACATAAGCGGTATCATCCCTATAATTATTCCAACAAAAACACCTATTACTGTAGATATTAATGACCTTATAGAAAATATAACAAATATTCTTGTTTCATTTTGTTTTTTTCTTGGTATCTCATGTTTTCTCACATCTATTCTCCTAAATCATATAATTTATCTATATCTTTGCAACCATATCACCAATTAATTGTACTATAAAGCTCCAGATTGGATATGCTGATACAAATATTAATGATGCAATTGCAAATCCTAAAAATTGTGTCTTAAGTTTTGCAATTTCTTGTCCACTTTTAGATGCTGCTATAAATTTCATCCCAAATATCATCGTTACAGCCACACATACAATCATCCCAACACTTATAATTAAATCTCCTATTGGTTTTAATTGTTCTGCAAATTTATCTCCCATTGCCTTTGCATCTATTCCACCATCTGTTTTCTTTCCCGCTTCATTAAAATTCTTAACAGAAGTTATTACATTTTGTACGCTAAAATTAGAACTTTCTGTTCCTGAACCACCCTCACTTGTTGCTGTAGTTCTACTTGAACCTGTATATGCATATACACCAATATTCATCAGTAAAACTAACATTATAATATTAATTAATATCATAAATATTCTCTTATCTCTTATAGTCTTAATCTTTTCCATCTATTATTCCTCTTATTCATTATATTCCCTTCTATTATATTAAACATCTATTGTTTTATCAATGAAAACTATCATTTTATAACATTTCTTCCTGCTTTTTTTATTCATTTGTAACATTTCTTTTTCACTCTAACATTTTAAACATTTTTATTACAAGAAACTAACAAAATTTGACAATTTTCAGTTAAGAATATATTATATATATGTAGTTAAGTTAGCTAAACTACACAACGTTGTGTAACTAATTTTTTAGTAACATCATAAATTTTCAAGGAGGAAAATATGAAGAAAAATATAATAAAAATGGGAATAGCATTATTCTTTGTTTTACTTATAGTTGCAAACTTTGCTTTAGCAAGTTCAGGAATTACAATTCCACCTATTAAGCAAGTTCAAGGTGGTAAAGCAGAATCACTAGTAGGACAAATATTAGGACTTTTACAATTTGCAGCAGTTGCTATAGCATTAGCTATGTTATTAGTAATTGGTATTAAATATATAACAGCTTCACCAGAAGGAAAAGCTGATATCAAAGGTACAGCAATAGCTTACTTAATAGGTGCTGTTTGTATATTCTCAGCAGTTGGAATACTTAACGGTATTAAAGACATCGTTGAAAAACTTAATGCTTAATTTTAAAAAAACAAAATTTATAATAATAGCTAATAATAGAATTAAAGCACAAAAAAGAACTTCTAAAAAGAAGTTCTTTTTCTATTCCTGCATTTTAAATTCTAATACTAAACGTATAACAATTGTTGGTGCAAGTATCAATATTGCTCCTATACTAAATCCCCAAATTGCAGATTTAAAATCACTCTTTTTATCTGCAGTTGTAGATGTTACAGCTGCTATACCCGCTGTAATTATTGCAGCAAGTAAAAACGCAACACCTATCCATTGGATATATCCCAAAATTTCGCTACCTATCTCATTTATCTTATTATCTGTACTTCCACCTGGTTTTAACTTTGATATAATCCCATTATAGTCTGACGCATATAACTTAACTAAAATCGGAAATATAGACAATAATAATATTGCTAAAACCAATAATATTTTTTTTACTTTTTTATTCATTTGTAACTCCATTGTTAAACTGCATTTTTAAATTGTATTGCTATTTTTTGTATAAATGTTAATATTGTTGTTGCTCCAAATATACAAATTGCTCCAAATATATAGTTCATTGCAACATTCTTAAAATCTGGTTTTTCTTTATCTGATTTTAAGATATATCTTATCCCTATTATTACAAGCATTATAAGTCCTACTGCTATCCCTATAAGTTGTAATAATTCTAAAAGTGTTCTAGACACCCCAATAATCGTTCTTGCTGCTTTTGAACTTGTATCTATACTACCATCTAAAGTTGCAATTGTATCTACTTTTGTTGTTTGTTGTACTGTTGCAAATACGCTAGTTGAAAATGCAATAACTTGCATTAATATTAATAATAATATCACTACTTTTTTTAAAGTTTTCTTTTCCATTAAAACTCTCCTAATCTTAATTATAATACGATTATATTATACTATAATATATATTTTTTTTCAAATTTTCATATTAAAATAGATAGCAAATTAAAATTTCTCTTAAATTTGCTATCTTCCATTATTCTCTAGAATAGCTTTCTAGTTTTTCTTCTTATTCTTCTTAATTTGTTTTGATATATATACATCACTCCAAGTAATATTGCAACTGCAAATATCCCTATTACAACCTTTGTATTACTTTCCCCTGTCTTAGGTAGGTTTTTCTCTACTTTAGGAACTGTTACATTATCTGTACTAACATTATTACCATTAATACCTGTTAATCCAATTCCTTTTCCTGGTTGTTCAACATTTGATATAGGTGTATTTTGACTATTATATATATTAACCGAATTATTATTTGGATTTCCTGTTAAAACTCTTCCATTATATATATATTGGTTTCCTGGTTTTCCTGCATCACCATTTCCAGGTTTTCCAGTATTTCCAGTATTTCCACTATTTGTACTTTCATGTGGTTTGTATCTTCCTGTATTTGTTCCTCCTGTATTTCCACTATTATTTTCAGGAGCAGGCCTGTTATTATCACTTTCACTATTACTATTGTTAGTTTCTTTTCTTAACCATTTAGCTTTGTATACTATAACTCCACCATTATTAGCTTTCCAGTCTTCTTCCCATCCTACAAATTCATAACCTTCTTTTTTAGGTCTTGCACTTGTAAGGAAGAATCTTCCATTTTCAACCTCAAAAACTACTGGATAATCCCATTTTGCACCATCTAATTCAAATATTATTCTTGTTTTTCCTTTTTCTACTGTAGATTCATCGTAATCTTCTTTTGATGGTTCACCATATTTAGGATTTAATACTTTTGTTCCTTCTGGTACATTTGGGAATACACCTTGTTGTCCATTTCCTGAATTATTACCAGAGTTATTTCCCGAATTATTATCTTCATTTTTCTTTTCATTATCTCCATTAGTTGGATGTTCTTGTTCTTTACCACTATCATCTTTTTTAACCCATTTTGCCATATATGTAGTGTCTGAATATACCGGAAGTGATGTAACAGGTGTCCATCCATCAAATGTATATCCATTTCTTGTAGGAGTTTCAATTGGTTCTTCTGGCGCTTTTCCTGCATCCATTGTTATAACCTTTTTGTACTCTCTATCTGCATCAGGTGCTACAAAAGTTATTTTAACTTTTTCAACCTCCCAATTTGCACTAATACTTCCATTACTATTTAATACATCATTTTCTGATACTGACCATCCTTTAAACTTATGTCCTAATTTTGTTGGTACAGTTGCCCTTATTCTACTTAATGTTGCTGCATTAACAGGGTCTGAAAGTCTTGTTCCTCTTGTAACATAAACTTTTTCTCCATTTTGCATTAATGGACTCTTTCCACCATTTAAATTAACTGTAAGCTCAATTGAGTTTTCTGGTTTTTGTATGTCTTCTAATATAGCTTTTATTTCCATATCGTCTGTTACTACTGTATCTAAGCTTGGTGACCAACCTATAAGCCTTTTTCCTTCGGGAATATCTGCATTATCTAAACCTGTAGGCTTATTACCAGCCACTACTATTTCTGTTCCTATATATTTCTTATCTGGGTTTTCAACATAGTATCTAACTGTCTTATACTTTAGCCACTCTTCATTATTCATTAATGTTGTTAATACTAACCCATTCATAAATACTGCTGATGTTTTTGGTGCTGGTAAGAAATACACCTCTATTTTTCTACCTTGGTCATCCTTAAAATCTGTAGAATATCCTGGCATTCTTGGTATGTATTTTCCTACAACATTTTGTATATATGATGCTACAGTAAAATCACCAAAATTATACATGTACCCAAAGTTTTCATCTATAACTTTAACCGGTGCCTTATTATTACTATATCTTCTGTCATAAGGATCTGACGTTATACGTTCATCCCCATCCTTATTAGTTCTTATATCCGCATACTCAGCTACATCTGTTATTACAGTATCTTTGTAAAATTCTTGTCCTTGAGGATCAATATCCCATTTCATAAACCTATATTCTAAATACTTACTTATTGTAACATACAAGTAAAATGGAAATTTTGTTCCTTTAGGTATATAAAAATCAGCCTTTCCACCACCATATCTCACATATCCCATAGACATTAGTTCTACTATATCTCTCTGAGCTCTAAATGTTATTTTTACATATTTCCCTTTATTCGCTTCTAGTAATTGAGCTGCTCTCCCAGGAACACCAGAATCTTGATCCGTTCTTGGTGTTATAATTTCTGCTCCATCTGGATTATATGCATATATAACTGCTCTATGTCCTATATTACCTGGATTTGATGCTACACCTTCATATGCATATATTGATTTGTTTGGTGCTGATACATCACTTGTTCTAGTATTGTATAGATTGTTTCTCCCTGGAATAATACTTCTTCCTCCATAAGGTGCTGCATCTGTAGATACATAATCAGTCATAAATTCTAATGATGCCTCACCATAATTTTTGTTACTTCCAGATGTTACAACCTTATCATATACTAAATTAACCTTCCCTATAAGTGGCACTCTATCTTTGTCTATACCATAACCATCTTTTTGCATAAACAATGATTCAACCCCATAGTTTGCCATATTTAACTTTTTTATCTCATCTTCAAAGTTTTTAAAGCTATTTGCTGCCACATCTGCAGTCCATTCCCTTACACCATTGTTTAAGTCAAACACTCCTGTTTCATTGCCAAATGTTGCAGATGTTACATTGTTTATATCTGATGTAGTTGTTGTATTAGGACTAAATGCTGGATTGCTAATACCAATTAAATAGTATAGTGCACCATATTCAGTGCTTCTTGGAATGCTTGAATGTTGTACTGTATAATCTAGACCATATGGATTATTATCTCTTGTCATTCTATCTGCATTAAAAAACGCTTGATACATTTGTTCTGTCTTTAATATTGTATTATTAGGTGCAAATCTTCCGTCTGTTCCTGCCATATATTTTGATATCCAGAATCCTTTTCTTTGTGATCCTGCTTTACCAAATGCTTCATGTACTCTAAATCCTTTTGTCTTAATTGTTTCGTAGTTAGGAACAAATTCTTTTTCCATCTTAAAATATGGTGTTTTAACTGCACTTTCATCTGTTGCTGTTTCCATATCTGCACCAACAAATCCCTTGTCAGTATAATATCCTTTAACTACACTTTGACTTGCATCTGTATAATATGTAATCCTATACGCAAATCTCGGTATCCACACCCAATAACTACCATCTTTAGTTTTAGCATTTGCCATTCTACCTGCATAATAGTCATACCATTTTTCAGGATTTGCATGTGGGGCTTTTACTTCTTTTTCCACCCCATTTTCCCAAGTTATTGCAGTCATATCCGCAAATAGTATTGGAAGTGATGGTTCCTTTCTAAACTCATTAATATTTAATATAGTACGATCACCTTGTTGTTCTATAGGGGCATTAAATAATATATTATACCCTTCCACAACAACTTCATTTGCTCCTATACCATATAGTGTTACTAGTATATAACTAAGAACAAATGTGATCAAAAATAATTTTAGTAATCCTTTTTTTAACATCAAACATCTCCTTTATACATAATCTCATGTTAAATATATCATATACATTTTTCTTTGTTAAATTATATTTTATTTTTGTAACATTAAACACAAAAAAGACATACATATATTTAATATGTATGTCTTCAGCTGCTATTTTATTATTTCCAAATTAGGTCCTGGGATTTTGTAAATTAAAAATTCTAGCGCACCACTCTTAGAAGTATCATTAAACATAAACATATGGAAATTTCCTCCATTTTTACTCACTTCAATTGTATAAACTGTACTACCTTTTTTAGCATTCATTTCCATAAGTCCCTTGTTTTGGATATATTTCAAAACATTAATCCCATATCCTTGATCAATTCCCTCTCTTTCATGTTTTCCTGAAACACTAACATCATGGTCATAAGATCTTGGTGTAAAACAAACCAAGTATGTTCCTGGCAATAAGTAGAAATTTAATTCCTTATATTGCTCTCCTATACTCAATCTAGAATAATATATTCTTTCACCTCTAAACTTAAATGTTCCAAAGTCCACTTCTTCATAAATTTCTTTAACTGGAAGTGCTCTCTTTTTCACATAATCTAAAGATAACATTCCACTCGAATCTACTTGATTATTAGCGATGGGCGCTGGTCCTCCAGCTGATGCTCCTGTAGTTGGAAGTCCTGGCTGACCTGTATAATTGTCAACATGTGATTGACTGCTGCTGTTTTTTTGTTGCGGTGCTAACTTACCATCCATAGCATTATCTATGGTTTTATTTACTTTATTTGAGATATTTGATTGAACAGTATTAACCGCACCATTTACAATCCGCTGTCCCAAGCTAGATAACCATCCTGCGTTTGATATTTGTGTTACTGTTAAAATAGCTATTGCCATTACTTTTGTCATTCTTCTCATGACAATCACTCTCCTTTTTTTAATTCCTAAAATTTTAGTTTTAATAACGTGACCAATATATTTGGGATTTCTCATCCCTTTTCTTAATTATATGATAGCATATCTCAATAGTTATGTAAAGTCTTTTTTTGTTTTTTTATACTTTTTTAACACTTTTTAAAAAAGAACTCTAATTTCTTAGAGTTCTTCTTGTTTTAGAAAGTTTTTAAGTGTTTTTTAAGACTACTTTTGTCTTTTTCTTACTATCATCACTATAACAACTGTTGTTGTTAATACTACTGCTACTGATGAAGCTATTAGAAGTGCATTCTTTCTAATGTATTCTAGTGTTCTTGCTTCATTTAGCCCTGTTGGTGGTGATAATGTTACGATTTCTGTTGCTGCAGTTCCTGTTGATTCTGCTGCTACCATGTATGCTCTGTCTAAGTTATTTTCTTTAGCAGATGTATTTTGTGCTTTTCCTTTTCCTGGAAGAGTTCCATCTCCTAATTGGTTTACCTTATCCATTTCTGTAATCATCATACCTGGTGTAAATTCTGTTCTACGTCCATTACTTGTATGGTATGATAATACTTCTGCCATATTTTGGAATGTTAAGTCATTTGATGTTGAACTTCCTGATGATGTTCTATCTGTTCTTATATTCCATGTTCTTACGAAGTCATCTTCTTTAGGTGAGTTTGCATAACCGTTTTGGTTTTTGTATACTCTTTCAATTGTAGCATATGGATCTACTGGACTCATATATGTTGATGATTCTTTTAACACTAATAGGTTTGATCTAGCATTATTATTTGTAGAATTTTGTTTATCAGAAACTTCTTCTATATATCTAATACCGTTTTCATCAACGTAGTTAGCTTCTTTAGCTGTTTCATCATTCTTAACCCCATTGATTAATCCTTTTAAATCAGCCTTGTGTGCTGCTGTCCATGATGCATTTTCAGCATCTCCTGCATTAACAGTTGCACCGTTATCTACTATATCTAATAATTGTCTAATCTTAATCTTAGCTTTTTCATTATCATTTAAAGGAGTTGTTCCTTTGTTAATATAGTATTCTTGTCCTACGTATTTACCGTAGTTATATCTAGCCATACCTTGGTGAGCAAGTCTACCAAGAGTTTGAGCTGGTTCATCTGGCATACCAGTTTTGTATGCTTCTTCTCTATACTTATTAGTATCTTCGATACTAGTATCTATAGTTCTGTCTAATTGACTTAAGTTATATGCATATATACCATATCTAACTTTTATAGTAGCATCTTGCATTACACTATCATCAATGTTTATATATCTAAATCCTGCTTTAACAGATTTTCTTTGGTTTTCATCTTTAGCCTTACCGTCAGTAAGTTCTGTTCTATCTAGTGATAGTACTAAATCTTGACCTAAAGAGTTTTCAGTATCTAATTCTCTAGAAACTTTTAATCTAGCATATAGGTTTTCATGTCCACCATAAGTAACATTATTTAAGTTACCAGTTTCTGCTTTATCAATCTTAGATTTAATATTGTATTTTAAGTTTATCTTTTCTTTACCATCTGCTGTAGTAATAACAATGTTAGTAATTTCTTTGTTTAGAACAATCTTACTTTCTGGTCTTTGAACAATACCTAAGTTTACATTCTTAACATTGTAATCAGTAGTTTCGAACTTATTCTTAGCATTTTGCTTGTTCTTGTATATACCTTCAATGTAGTAAATGTCGCTTAATTCGTTTAATATTACTGCTGAACCTGGTTTAGATTTTTGTAATTTTTCGTAATATTCAATACTAAAGTTAATCTTAGGTGTTGTAGCATTCATACTTGTATTTTTATGTGCTTGTTCCAACTTCTTATTATCTATATTATTCTTATCAGCTATAGTAAACACATTTAATTCGTCAACCAAGTTGTTTTTGAATGTATCTATGTTCTTAGTTACTTGAATTCTTCTACCTTCATCATCTCTTGCATATGATAGGTTTTGAGTATCCTTACTTTCATCCTTATCTTTAGCAAGCCATGTTGTATTTAGATTATTTTCTTGTTTTTCGTTTGCATAGAATTGTGTAGTCTTAAATGATTCACCATTATACCATTTAACTTTTCTATCTTTGTTATCATCTTTAACTGTTGCTACAAGGTCATCTTTAGTTATAGTTGCTCCTTGTACTGCGTTTAAGATATTTCTTCCTTGGTTACTCTTATCTGCAAATACTTTAGTTAAGTTTTCTTTAGAAGGTGAAGAGTAATTTAAGCTAACCACGAAGTTACCTGCTGGAACTCCAGTAAACTTATATTCACCTTTTTCGTTAGTCTTAACATTTGATTCAAAACCTGTAACCCCTTTAAGGCTCATTTCGATATCACCTGTTTCAGATTTAATTTGTTCTGGCCATACGAAACCTAAGTCGAAGTATGGAAGACCATTTCTTACATCCGCATATCTTAAGTTTGGTTTATCATCAATTTGTCTAGCTTTGAAAGATAATCTTTCTTCTAGAGTTACTGGTTGGTTTGGAATACCTTTTTCGTTTGAAGTCATCTTACCATCACCAGTTAATATACCTCTGTTTAATGTATTTTGTTTATCTTCCCAAACAGTACCTGTAAGTTCTCTTGAAACTTTTTCTTTAGCTCCTTCTGGTATTCTAATGTTAATACCTGGTGCATCATCAGTATCATCTTCAATTACATATTTACCGTCTTTTGACTTATTTGTTGTGAAGTTAGATGGAGCAGAGTCTCTATCTATCTTACCTGAGAATGTACCTGTGTGAACATTATATGATGCAAAAGCACCTATTTCTGCTACGTTAGTAAAGTCTCCAAGTTCTAAAGCATTTTTAAGTACCTTAATACCATCTTCTTTACCAATCTTATCTTTAAGTTCACCTAAGTCTTTTTGACTTACGTTTTGAACTTGAAGAGCATTCTTAACTCTATATGTATTAAATACATCAGCTCTTTCACCAGGTTTTAGCATAAATCCTGCGTTTTCAATTGTTCCTTCTGTTTGAGTTGTAGTGTAATCACCACTTTGTGCTGGAACTCTATCATTTGATGTAGACCATTTTAATTCTTTTAATTTAGCTTGATCAGCTTGAGATAGGTCTAACTTAGATATTGGTTCTTCTTTACCATGTATTAAGTATTTACTTACAGGTATAGTAGTTTGAGTTCCTTTAAGGTCAATACCTTCTTTTTCTATATTTGTATTTGGATCTAGTTGAACTTCTTTCTTAATTTCAGTTTGAACTAATTCCATCTTGTTTGTATGTATATCATTTAATTGTGATATATATACTGCATCAACAGATGAACTGTTAATTACTTGTATCTTGTATGTTAAGAATACATCTACCTGTCTAGTATCATCGTGATTTCCTCTATTTGGATCAGTATTCTTAGGAGATTTATCTAATGATTTTTCATAATCAATTTCTTCTTTAAGAAGTTTTAGAACTTCTGGGTTTGAAGTATACATTGATGTTCTGTAGATATAGTCTGTCTTGTATATATCTAAGAATCTTTGAGTTTTGTTTGCATCTCTACCTTTTTGTAGGTCTTCC
Source organism: uncultured Eubacteriales bacterium (assembly GCA_963542845.1). Lineage (GTDB taxonomy): Bacteria > Bacillota > Clostridia > TANB77 > CAG-508 > JABCPO02. The sequence continues at coordinate 117,586 of CAUTZA010000003.1, forward strand.
ATATTAACATCTATAGTTCTTCCTAAACCTTTAGCTTTTTCAGCATCTGATAGGTATTCATCATATAGTGTTTTGTATAGGTAGTTATATGCTTTCTTGTTAGCAATAACAAGTGCACTGTTTAATTCTTTAGTTGTTTCCATGTCTACATGTCTTCTCTTTAATCCAAGATTAATTTCATTCATGTATGATCTTTGGCTATAGTATACACCAGCATATTGTCCATATGAACTGTCAACTGATTCATCAGTAGCTTCACCTGTTGAGTTTCCTCCAGTGCTTCCACCAATTGCTTTCCAGATTAAGTTATCATGTTTTCCATCTTTAATAATGTTTTCCCATTTTCCTAAATCTATTCCACCTTGTTTGTATATATTTTCCCAGATCTTAGACATATCAACCTTACCATTGTTTATTAAGTCACCTATAGCAGATCCTGCTACACCTGATTGACTTAACACTTGGTTTAACATATCTTTAACATCTTTGTTAACATTAATATCAAATCCTGCCACATTTACATTTATGCTTCCTGTTTTAACAAGGTCATCAATAATACTTGCTGATAAAGCACCATTTCCTAATACTTTTTCTAAGCTAGATCCTGCTACCTTACCATTGTTTCCTAATTCCCCTAATACAGTTCCTGCATATTTACCTGTTTGTCCTTTAACAATATCTTGCCAACTAACATCGCCAGTTGTTGTAGCTGCTTTAGTCTTAAATCCTAAAGCTTTTGATATTTCTGAAGTAATTTGTTCTGCTGTTTTACCTGTTTTTGCTTGTGCTGCTGCTGTGTTAATATTTAGACCGTTTTCATATAGTACTAGCCCCTTATTTCTCATATCAGCAACCATATCTTCTATTGACATATTGTCTGGATAATTAGTTGGTATTCTATCATCTTCAATATCAACTCTTATACCTGTTTTCTTTTCAATCCAGTCTGAAAGTTTATTTGATACTTTAGTTGCTTTTAATATTTCTGCAACTACTTCTCCCTTGCTTCCACCTGTTTTAATTATTTCATCTATTTTTTGTCCTGAAACAAGTCCTTTTTCGATCATTGTTCTTAATGTATTAGTCGCTTTATCTACTTTAGTTAATACTTTTTCTAATGGATTTGTCTTAATAGCACCTAAATCTACAAGATCGTCTAATAGTGCACCAGTTAATTTACCATACCCTATAACTTGTTCTAACACTTCTGATGCTTTAACACCTGCATTTTGTATTTTACCCCATAATGTGCTGTTGTTTGCTCCATTAGATATTACTCTATTTCCAGCTCCACCAAATATATTATTCCACCAAGAACCAGCATTTCCACCGTTTCTGTTGTTTACTCCGTTGTTTGATGGTAATATTCCGTTTGCTCCATTTAATCCTGTATTTCCAAGTTTGTTTAATACATTGTTTGCAAATCTGTTTACACCATTTCCATTGTTTGAAACTGCATTTGTTCCAGTTATATTACTATTTCCACCTGTTCTGTCATCATAGTATCCATTATTATCATATACTATTTGTTCATTTGTAGGTAGATTCATACCTAAGAACATAGTTGATGCTTCTATGAAGTCATTAAAGTATGCTTCATCTAAAGCTCTACCATTTGTTTTCTTCATTTGGTATTCGCTCTTAAATCTTTGAGTTGTTGTACCTGATGTAGTTTCAGTACCTTTGTAATCTAATTTAGTCTTAATATTATTTCTTGTACCATTTGCATCTACACCTTGTGCTGAACCTTGAGTATTTAAAGAACCATCTTGTTCTTTTCCACCAGTTATTTCAGCGTGTTTTCTATTATATTCTTCTCTATCTGCATAGTTGTCTATAGCAAATGAAGAATTTAAATATTTTTTCTTTTCATCTGTTGTTGTTGTATTATATATTGATTGTCCATCTCTAAATACTTCTGTATTTACTTTCTTTCCATTATCAATATTATTTTCTTCTGTTTG
>CAUTZA010000004.1:0-107322 GCA_963542845.1 uncultured Eubacteriales bacterium
CTGATTTTAATAATTCTGCTACTGCATTTCTTCCATATATATAACTTTGTTTTTCAGTTTCTCCTGTAAAATTATACATATTATCACTTATACTTTTTTCTTCATCATTTTTTTCTATTCTAGTTTCTTTTCCTCTTCTTATATTATCTCTATTTTTTCTTTTTTCTAGCTTTTCTCTTTTTTCATATTTTTTCTTCATTTTTTTCCTATCTTCTCTCTTAATTTAATCTTTAAATTTGTATTTCTTTTATCTTGTCTTTCTGTTGCTATCATTTTGTTTATTGTCATTTCATAACCTATTAATATTAGTTTTTTCTTTGCTCTTGATATTCCTGTATATAATAAATTTTTTGTAAGTAATTTGGGAACTCCTGGTGGTATTACCATTATAACAGTATCAAACTCACTTCCTTGTGATTTATGTATTGTTATTGCATATGAGTGTACTATTTCTTCTAATTCATTAAATAGGTAATCACATTCTTTTCCATCATCAAATTGAATATGTACTGTTTTTTCTTTTGGTGATATATATTCAACCCATCCCATTTCTCCATTAAATACTCCGAGTTCCTACAAAGTTTTTTTGCTCCCAAATCATATCATAATTATTTTTGATTTGCATTATTCTATCTTTTTCTCTTATTTCTACTTTACCAAATGTCTTAAATTTTTGTTTTTCATATGTATTATATATTTCTTGTATTTCTTGATTTAAGCTTTCTGTTCCAAGCATTCCTTTTTTAGTTGGTGTAAGTATTTGTGAGCTTAAGAAAAATTCTTTCATACTACTTTTAGATATTTCTTCTTCCAATTTTTTAAACAATATTGTTTTCATCATTTCCATATTTCCTACATAGTATAATTCCAAATCTTTTATATGGTTCTCATCATCTATTATCTCTATTGTCTTTCCTTCATTTACCCTATGTGCATTTAATATTATATTACTTTTACTTGCTTGTCTAAAAATTCTATTTAGTCTTACAACTTCTAGCATTTCTGATTCTATTAAATCTTCTAATACTTTTCCGTGGCCCTACAGATGGAAGCTGATTTATATCTCCAATTATCACAAGTCTTGTTCCTTTTTGTACCGCCCTTACTATATATGTAATCATATATGTATCCATCATTGATGCTTCATCTATTATAACTATATCTGCATATATTGGCTTTATTTCTAAAAATATCTTGTCTATGCTACTTTCTTCATATCTACCTATTTCAAGTAATCTATGTACAGTACTTGCAGTATGTCCTGTAACTTCTGATATTCTTTTAGCTGCCTTTCCTGTTGGTGCTGCAATTTCTATTTTTAAATCTTCCCTATTATATATTTCTACCAAAAACTTTGTTATTGTTGTTTTACCTGTTCCGTGGTCCACCTGTTATTATGCTAACATTATTTTCTAGTGCAGACATTATTGCTGTTTTTTGTTCTGTTGTAAGAGTTATATTTTCTTCTTCCTCTATTTCTGTAATCTTATCAAGTACGTTTTTTATTTTCTTTATCTTTGCATTTTTTAATAATTCTAATTTTGTCGCAATTTCTAACTCTGCTATTGAAAGTGATTCTAATGATATTCTTTCTTCTTCTATATTTAAATATCTTTTCATCGAAAGTTCATCTATTGCGTGTAATACATTTTCTTCTTCTGCTCCTGTTAAATTTATTACAAAATCTACAAGATTATTTTTATTTACATATGTGTGTCCATTTTGTTCTGCAATCTTCATCGCATATTTTATACTTGCTTCTAATCTTTCTAAACTATTTAAAGAAATACCATTTTCTAGTGCTATATTATCTATTTCTGAAAACCCAATTCTAGCAACTACATCTAATATTACATATGGGTTATTTTTGATTATCTCAACAGTGTTTACACCATATTCATTATATACCTGTGTCACATTTTCTATGCTTAAATTATATTTTTTTAAGTATTCTAATATATTAAAAAATTCTCTTTTTTCCCTATATTCTTGTGATATTTCATTTGCCTTATTCTTACTTATTCCTTGTACTTGTGCAAGCTTTTCTGGTGATTCATATATTACTTCTAATGCATCTTTTCCGAAATGCTTCTACTATTCTTTGTGCTGTCTTTTCTCCGTACACCTTTTAAAACTCCTGATGATAAATATTCAAGTATTTGCACCTCTCCTTTTGGTGTTACCTTTTCATATGTTATAACCTCTATTTGCATTCCATATTCCTTATGTTCTACATATTTCCCTGTTATATCTACATAGTCTCCCACATTTACCATTGGAAGTAATCCTTTTACTGTATATATTTTACCTTCACTATTTACAGTCATTATTTTAAATCCATTTGCATTTGAATATATTATATTATATATTTGTCCTTCTATCCTTATATTTTCCATATATCTAGTATATCATACTAATATAAAAAGATATATAAAAAAAGCCAACCAATTAAATTGGCTGGCTAAATTTTAGTCTTGTCGATACACAACTAAATGCTAATTATGTAATAGTTGTAGAATGGCTAATAACATAAAGGGTATCAATAGCCAGGCTAGTGAAACTTCGTCTAAAAAGTTTTTGCTATCCTCATTTCTTTTTTTATTTCTTATAATATAAGCGATAAGACAAATAGTGCATATTATTATTGGCATAATAACATACGCAATTAGTATTACTAGCATCTTTTCGTCCATTGTATCTCCTCCTAAAAAAATCATTTGTTTTTTTAGTATTTCCACTGTTGTATATTTATATGTTAACATAACTTTATATTTATATCAACTTTTTTCATAACTTATGTATCTCATGTATAGGGTATATAAAATACACTATTAATATTTTAAATTAATAGTGTACTTTTTAAATTTAATTTTATTCCCAAATAATATAAGACTATTTTATTCTATATCTTATATACTCCTCTGACTATTGGTCATATACAATGTTGTATACAACTATTTTTCTGTCTGTTGTGATAAATGCTCTAAGAACTTCAAAGATATATAAAAAAAGCCAACCAACTTTTAAAAGTTGGTTAGCTTAATATTACATTAAAGGGTTAGTCCATCTTAATTTTTAGACCTTCATCTTCGATTTTTGTAGGATCTAGTTCTATTATTATTGCTTCTGATTTTTCTATGCACTCTTTTTGAGTACATATTTCTTTTTCATTTTCCGCTTCTATTTTTTGCTTATATTCAGTAAGAAAAACTCTATCCTTAAATACTCCTTTTAGCAAATCATTATTAGCTTTAAGATAGACTGTTTCTTTTTCTAAATTCTTTTCCACCTGATTTTCTCTTGCATTTAATAATGCAGCATTTGTAAGAATCATACTCATGATTAAAATTTTTTTCATATTTCTTCTCCTTCTCGTCCATACATTTGTACAGACCATTAAATTCTATATAGCAATTATATTATACACCTTTCCATTCTTTATGTCAACTTTTTATATGCTAAAATACACAGCAGTAAATTTAAAATATAATTGCAGGTTTTTAGTCTTAAACTGCAATAATTCATTAAATTTACACTAAAATACACAGCAATTTAAAAAACACTATTAACATATACAATATAACATATATGTCAATAGTGTATTTCTTTAACCCCTTATAAACTATAGGGCTATTTTATTCTTTGTCGAGTGTATGCTGCGCTTTCATTATCATATACCATCTGGTATACCTTGAAAGCTCTTTTCGAACATATAAAGGCTTTTATCACCTCCATATACTCTATTTTTGAAATAAAATTTATATCATACTGATATAATTGTATTTCGTCATATTCTTCTGGAATTGACGATACAAATTTTTCCGCCTTTTTCTGTATTTTTTCAATATCCGAAAACAAAAAAGTTTCTTTAAAAACATAAGTGTCAACATTTCCCTGTATTCCTCTTCTATTGATTCCTACTTTTAATAGCATTCTTATCACTTTCCTCTCTCTTCTAGCATAACAATTTTGTCTTACTAGATTATTTTTTATTTTGTTGCTATACATAGTATATCACTATTTAAATTAACTTTAAACTATAACTTATTAATATAACATTATATAATAGAATATTTACTAAAATAATTATAGAAAAAACCTATCACTCAATATTACTTGAGTAATAGATTCTTTTTTACACTTCTTGATAAAATTCTTGTTCTTTTATAAGGTCGAAATATTTTATTTTAATCTTAATTTTTTTGTTAATTCCGTTTTTAAGTATTTCCGCAAGCTCAATCATTTGTGATTGGCAAGGGATTATTGTTACCTCTATTTCTTTTTCTTCTAATTCTTCAAAAAAATTTTTTACTTCTTTTATCATCTCATCCATATCTTTAGGATAACTATATTTTTCTTTTAAGATATAGTTATCCACCCTTGACGGAAAACCAAACTTTTTATTAATTCCTAGATACATTATTCTCCTCCTTAAATTTCAAAAGCTAACTTTTTTATATCCCTATTATTTGTTCTTCCATTCCATTAAAAATTTATGGAATTTGGGATTTTTCCACTTTCCTACTGCAATTGTTTTTCCGTCTAACATTCTAATCCTTTCAGGGAGCATAGTACTGCTCCTTACTGTAAAGCACGTGTTACCATCAACCGTAATACAATTATCATCCATTTTTTTGAAGACCAATTTTTCTTCAAGATCTATTCTACCTTGAGAATTAACATGTCCCTTGTAAAGAACATTTCCTTCAATTACAATATAGGCCTTTCCTCCTATTATAAAGGTTTGACCTAATACCTCGGCCATATTTACAATTTGAACCTTTTCTACAAAAGGCTCATAAATACCCGGATATATTTCTTTTTCTTCTACTCTCTTCGTATTTCTTTTTTCATATTCAAAATATTTCGAATACTTTTCTGAATATCCAGTAGTTGAATTTGAATTAGAATTAGTTTCATTATTAGTTTTTGGTTCTACTCCAAAAACTAATCCTACCATGAATACTGTAAGTATAAGTATATTTTTTTTCATTTTCTTTCCCTCCTTAAAATCTAACTTTAAATTTTAAATTTAATAATAATAATAACAACTAATTAATATTATGATACTAAAGGTACCAAACCTTTAAACTTGTTTTACAACATGTTTTTTTAGGCTTGGCACCTCTTCTCTTAATGTTATTCTTTTTTAAAGTAGTTATAATGGACATCATTCCATGTTATGGAATATGTCGTTTGTTCAAGCTCAGTAGCAAGAATCCTTGCAAGACGATTAACTGCATTTTTATATTTCGCCTTATCTTTGGTAAAATGCGAATTACGAGATCCTTGTATTACATAAACTTTTTCACCCCCTTCGGGGCAATCAGGGTATAAAACCCTTGATTTATATGTAAACGCAGTAACAAAAACCCCGTTTTCCTCAAAGACTTTTTGAGCAATTTGATAATATAGAGAATTGAACTTTTCTATATCATCATATTTATTTTCACTTTTCAATTCCTCTCTGTCATACCCTTTAATATATCCTAATACCAGCTGAAAACTTTCTACTTCTGAATTAGTTTCATCATATAGTCTTTCTTTTAATAACATAATGTCTCCTCCTAAAAAAATAATTATTTTTATAGTATATCCAATGTTGCATATTCTTATATTAACATAATTTTAAATTTATGTAAATATTTTTATATTGAAAAAGCAGGATATTTCTTCCTGCTATTATTACCTTACAACTATATTTACTATCTTGTCTTGTACATATATTTCTTTTACAATTTCTTTGCCTTCAAGTGCTGCAATTATTTTATCTTTTTGTTTTGCTTTAGCTAAAACTTTTTCTTTTTCTTCACCCTTTTCTATTTCAATTGTATCTTTTAATTTACCGTTTATTTGTACAGCTATTGTTATAGTGTTTCTTTCTAAATAATTTTCATCATATTTAGGATATTTAGTTAAATGTACACTTTCTTTTTCTCCAAGTTTTTCCCATAATTCTTCTGATAGATGTGGTGCCATTGGTGCTAATATGTTTACAAATGTTTTAAATGTCTCTCTAAGCTCTTTAACATTTCCATATTTATTTTCAATTCTAATCATTTCATTTGTAAGTTCCATAAGTTTTGCAACTGCTGTATTAAATGAAAAACGTATAATATCTTTTTCAACTCCAAATATTGTCCTATTTAATATATGTTTTAATTCTTCTAAATCTTCAGCTGATATTTCATTTTCTATTATTTTATTTGATATAATTCTATCTGCCAAATTTTCCACTCTTTGGATATATTTACTTATACCTTTTATACCATCTTCATTCCATGGTCCACCCTCTTCATATGCATATCCAAACATAAGCCAAAGTCTCAATGCATCAGAACCATATTTTTCTACATAATCATCTGGTGATACTGTATTTCCTTTTGATTTACTCATCTTGTTACCATCTGGTCCTAATATTAGTCCTTGGTGTATTAATCTTGTAAATGGTTCATCTGATTTTAAATATCCACCATCTCTTAAAGCCTTGTATATAAATCTTGAGTAGATAAGGTGCATTGCTGCATGTTCTTTTCCTCCTACATATGTATCTACTGGTACATATTCATCAATTTCCCCTTTTACAAAAGGCACTGTATTTTCTTTGTTAAATGGGTATCTTAGTTCATACCATGATGAACATACAAATGTATCTAATGTATCTACTTCTCTTTTTGCATTTTTTCCACATTTTGGACATTTACAGTTTACAAATGTTTCTGATTTTGCAAGTGGTGATTTTCCATCTGGTTTAAATTCTACATCTTTTGGTAGAAGTACTGGAAGGTCTTTTTCTTCTAATACAACTTCTCCGGCAATCTTCACAGTATACTACTGGAATTGGTGCTCCCCAATATCTTTGTCTTGATACAAGCCAGTCTTTCAGTTTGTATTTTATTGCTTTTCTTCCTTTTCCTTCTTTTTCTAGTTCTTCTAGTATTTCTTTTTTAAATTCTTCTACTTTCATACCATCAAATTTACCAGAGTTTATCATCATTCCATTTTCATCTATAACTTGTATTATTTCTATATTATATTTCTTAGCAGTTTCCATATCTCTTTCATCATGTGCAGGTACTCCCATTACAACACCTGTTCCATAACTTTCTAATACATAATCTGCTAAAATTACTGGCACTTTTTTCCCATTTACCGGGTTTATAGCATAACTTCCTGTATATGCAAGTGTTTTTTCTCTGTCTGTAAACTGTCTTTCAATATCTGACTTGCTTAAGGTTTTTTGTATGTATTCTTCTGCTTCTTTTCTATATTCTTCTGTTATTAGTTCTTTTGCAAGATCTGATTCTGGTGCTACTGCAACAAATGATACTCCAAAAATTGTATCTGGTCTTGTTGTATATGCAGTAAGTGTAATATCTTTTTCTTCTACTTTAAATTCTATTTCTGCTCCAACGCTTTTTCCTATCCAATTTTGTTGTATTTTTTTAGTAAGTTCTGGCCAATCTAAGTTATCAAGTCCTGTTAAAAGTTCTTCTGCATAATCTGTTATCTTAAAAAACCATTGGTTTAGTTTTCTTCTTTCTATCTTGCTTCCACATCTTTCACATTCTCCTTGTATTACTTGTTCATTTGCAAGAACTGTATTACATGATGGGCAGAAATTTACTGGTGCTTCTTTCTTATATGCAAGTCCTTTATTGTATAGGTATGTAAAAAGCCATTGTGTCCATTTGTAATATTCTTTTTCATGTGTCTTTATTTCATAACTCCAGTCAAAAGATGCTCCCATTTCACTTAATTGTACTTTCATATTTTCTATATTTTGTTTTGTAGATACTTCTGGATGTACTCCTGTTTTTATTGCATAATTTTCTGCAGGAAGCCCAAATGAGTCAAATCCCATTGGATGAAACACATTATATCCTCTCATCTTTTGAAGTCTTGCATAACAGTCTGTAAGTCCATAATTATACCAATGTCCTAAATGAAGTTTTGCTCCTGATGGGTATGAGAACATTTCTAAAACATATAGTTTTTCCCCTTTATTATTCTTATCAAACTTATATATTCCTTCTTCTTTCCATTTATCTTGCCATTTTTTATCTACTTTTTTTGAATACATAATTCCTCCTTAAAATTTGTTAAACAAATTATTAACTTTTTTGCTGTTAATTTAAAATTATTTTCCTAAATTATATCACACTATACAAGTTCTTGCCATATAATATTTGCACAGTTCTTACCTTTTTCTGTTAAACAAATATACTCTTTTTTATCTTTTCCTATATATTTTTTTAAGTATTTAAGCTTAAGATATTTAGCAAACACATTATATATACTTGGGTTTTCAATCATTTCTTTTTCTAGAACTATTCCTTTTTCCATCCTAAGTCCTATTATAGTTTTTTCTCTTAATTTTTCTTCAAAACTTTGTACTTCTGTAATGTTATAATTTTCATATATATATTTCATATTATCTTGTAATTCCAATTTTTCATCTTTTCTTCTTATTACAAATCTCTTTTTTTCACCTTTTAAATATTTTCCTATATATCTTTGTATAACCCTTATATTTGTATATCTAACATTATTATAGTATGATGATGCTCCTATACCAAATCCATAATATTCATGTTGTTTCCAGCAATTAAGATTATGTTTTGATTCATATCCTTCTTTTGCAAAATTTGATATTTCATACTGCATATATCCATTTTTCTTTAATATTTCCTGTGCCGCTATATACATTTTTCTTTCTTCTTCTTCACTTGGAAGCATTTCTTCTATCTTGCTATTATTCCAAAACATTGTTCCTTCTTCAAGAATTAATGAATATACTGATATATGTTTTAATTTACCGACTTTTTCCGAAGATTACTAACAACTTCTTCTAAATTATTTTTTAATATTTCTACTGTCTGTTTAGGTAATCCAAACATCATATCTACAGATATATTATCAAAATATTTTTCTACTATTTTAAATTTTTCAAATACTTCTTCCCTATCATGTATTCTTCCAATTATTTTTAATATTTCATTATCTAAGCTTTGAACCCCAATACTTATCCTATTTACCCCTGATTTTCTATATCCTTCTATCTTATCTTCTGTAATACTCTCTGGATTACATTCTAAAGTTATTTCTACATCACTATCTATATTAAAATTATGATATATAGTTTTTAATATGTTCGAAACCTCTTCTTTTTCAAGCATACTAGGTGTTCCTCCACCAAAAAATATTGTGTCTATATATTTATCTTCATCTGGTATATGTTTTGAAAATTCTTTTATCTCATTACATAATGCTTCTACATATTCTCCTTTTAAATTTTCTATTTTAGCAAATGAATGAAAGTCACAATATCCACATTTTTGTTTGCAAAAAGGAATATGTATATATATTCCTCTTTTTTCTAATAATATTTCACTTTCTCTTTGCTCTTCTTTAATCCCTTTTCTACTTCTTTCTTTTGTTATTGCTGTTGCTGTTGCTTTTTCTTCCTCTTGTTCTTGCATTTTTTCCATATCTTCTCTTTAATTCTATTTCCTATTATTTTTTTCTAATATCTTTTTTATTCCTAAATACCTGCTATATGCTGATGTTTTAGATATTCCGAAGCTTTTTAGCAATCTCCCCAATACTTATATCCGGATTTTTTATCCTTATATCTAAAAACTCTTTTTGTTTATCTGTTAACATCTCTTCTTTACCTTCTCGCTTTACTCTATCGAACAATGCCATCTGCTCACTTGATGTTTTAATAATCTTTCCCATGTTTGCTATTTCAAAATTAATAGCTCTGTTTGTATTATTCATATACTCTTTTTGTGTTCTTTTTTCTTCAAATCTTAATAGGAAGTTTGTTAGGTTAAGTATTCTTAAAAGCTCTGCTATACTATCACCTTTTGTTAATATATATGCATTATTTTTTTCTACATATTCTATATTATTTTCTTTTAAAAACTTTTCTACTATTTCTATTTTTTTTACATATCTTAAACGAATTTCATTCTTTTTTTCCATATCACCTATATGTATCCCTGTAACACATAGCCCTTTTAATATATTTAATTCTACATATTCATAATCATATCCATATATCTTTTCAAGCTCTTCTAAATTATCTATTCCTATCTCATTACAAATACTAGTTATATATCTGCATATTCTTTGTTTTAGGTTATTGTTTAAATTGTTATTTACTCCTTTTTCTTGTTCTTTTTCTATACTTTCTTTATACTTCTTATAGTCTTTGCCTATCATTATTCCAAGTAGAAGTGATAAGTTTTCTATATATGTATTTGCCTTTGTATTTATATTCTTCTCTATTATTTCTAATACCATTTGTTCTTTTTTTAGCATATTGTTATTACTCTATCCCTATTTTCTAAATCTTTTATACAAGATATATTTTCTTCCTTGTATCCATTTTCTTTTGCTATATTATATACTTGCTCTTTTTGCATATACCCTATTTCTAAAAACAGTTTTCCTTTTTCTTTTAAATTATTATTTTTACGTACTCCTCCTATTATTCTCCTATAATAGTCTAGTCCATCTTCTCCTCCATATAGTGCAAGACTTGGTTCTTTTTTAACATCTTCTGAAATTTCATTCATCTCATCAGATGTTAAATATGGTGGATTTGAATATATTATATCATATTTTCCTTCTATATCTTCATTTAACATATCTTTCACACATATATTCACTTTTTCTTCCAGACTATATTTAGCTATATTCTTTTTTGCAACTCCTATTGCCCCTTCTGATATATCTAATCCATCAATCTTAATATTATTATATCTTTCTAACCTTTTTAATATTGCTATTATAATCGCTCCACTCCCAATTCCCATTTCAAGCATACTTATATTATCTTGAAAATCATAATTTTCTTCCACATATCTACAAATGCAGTCTACTAATATTTCAGTATCTAAGCGTGGTATAAGGGTGTTTTCATCTACATATACATCATATCCAAAAAAACTAGCATTATTTGTTATATATTGATATGGGTATCCTTCACATAATTTATCTATTGCACCAAAAAATTCTTCTTCATCTACCGGCTTTTCTTTAAATAGGTCTTCAAATATGTATCTTACCTTTAGTTCATATTCATCAACACCTGCATTTCTTGCTTTTTCATTTGCAAGTTTCAACATTTCATATATCTTCATCTTTCTTTTTTCCCTATTTTTCCTGTCTTTTAAGCATATTTTGATGTAACAAACCTTCTTCTTATCTCTCCTTCTTTTACTTCTCCGAAGCCCTATAATTTCTCCTGATATCTTTACTAAATATATCCCATCACTATATTTATCCCTATCAACTCTTGTTGAAAGTCCTACTAAAAATGCTTTTTTTCTCTCTTCTCTTAAATTAATACTGTTTTTAAAATTATGTTTTAAAACTTCTTCTTCTGTATATTCTTTTAATATTATTTCATCTTCATCTTTATTATTATACTCATATATCTCTTCTACATTACAATTATAACTTCCAACATTTATTCTTTTAAGTTTTGTCATAACAGCGATTGTTTCCATATTTTCTGCAATATCCCTAATCAAACTTCTTATATATGTTCCGCGAAGAGCAATCTACTTTAAAGCTAAGTACAATATCTTTTGGATCATTATCCCATAATTCCTTTAATGATATATCATACATATTATATATTGTAATTTCTTTTGCTTTTTCTTTTGCCATATCTATTGCTTTTTCTTTATCTTTTCTTGCTATTTCATATAATTTTCTTCCATTTAACTTTTTAGCAGAATATATTGGTGGAATTTGTTTTTTAGTTCCAAGTTCTTTTTTCATTGCGATTATAATCTTATCAAAAAATTCACCATCTACAATATTGTTTTTTCTAAATACTATATCTTCTTCTATGATATTCCCTTCAATATCTAATGTTTCCGTATTATACCCAAATTTCATTTCTACTAAATATGTCTTATCATGTTCCATCAAATATTTTGAAAGCTTACATGTATTTCCTACAAGAATTGGAAGAAGCCCCTCTGCCATTGGATCTAATGTTCCTATATGTCCTGCTTTTGTTTCATATTTCTTAGAAATTTTTTCAACTACATCTCTAGATGTATTCCCTTTTCCCTTATATACTAATATTAATCCATTTTTCATCACTTATTCTCACTTGCTTTTGTAACAAATTCTACAGCTTTTTCTACAATTTCTTTAAAGTTTTCTTCTGGAGTTCCTTCAATTCTAAAGCCACCAGAACCTTTATGTCCTCCGCCGCCGTAAATATTTGAAAATTCTCTTGAGCTTATATATTCAATACTATTTTTAGATCTTACAGATGCTTTAGTAGTGCCTTTTTCTTCTCTTAAGAATATTGCAAGTTCTACCCCTTCAATATCTCGTATAACATTTGCAATACCATCTGAATCTCCTTTAGATATCTTCATATATTCTTCATCCTTATCATCGACATATGTTATTGCAATCTTTCCTTCTAAGTAAAATCTTAATCTTTCTACTGCTTTTCTTTGTAATGCAAATCCTTGTCTTGTCTTTGTATCTAAATATTTTTCATATATTTCATACACCTTTATACCTTTTTTTAATGCTTCTTTTCCTATATCAAAAGTAGTTTCAGATGTTCCTTCATATCTAAATCCGTCCTGTATCTGTTATAACCCCAATAATTATTGCTCTCATTATATCATAAGTTATCTTAAATTTTAATTCTTTCAATATCTTATACACTGTTTCACATACTGCCGGTGATTCTTCTTCTACATACATTATATCTGTGAATATATTTCCACCTATGTGATGGTCAATATTTATACTCCTTTTTGCTTTTCCTAAAATAGTGTCTGGTATTAAAAAGCTCTTCTTACTATTATTATCTAAAAAAATTGCTAAATCATACTTTTTATCAGATTTTTCAAAATCTTCTATTGATATAATTTTGTCTGTATTTTTTAATTCAAAAAATACTTTTGGCATTTCATCTAAAACTATTTCAGCATCTTTTCCTTCATTAATTAGTGCTTCTTGCATTGCAAGTACAGATCCTATCGCATCACCATCTGGATCTCTATGTGCTGTTAATATTATTGTTTTGCTTTTATCTATTTCCTTTTTAAACTCTTTTACAAATTTTTCAAAATTTTCTATCTTTTCCATTTTCCCTCTATCTTTCATTTTTCATTTGTTTATACATTTTTTAATTCAAACTCTACATATATAATTTTCCCGTTATCTAAATATACCATTACATTTCCTTTTTCATCTGTAAGATATTTTTTAAAATCTGGTGTTTGTTTTAACATCATCGCTTCATCTGTTATCTTAGATATTATAGCTTGTGGTTCAAACCCAAGCTCTTTCAAGTATTCTTCTAAAGATATAATCTTGTTTTTTCCATATGAATAATTATACATTTCCAACCTTGTTTTACCATCTTCAACTATTTTAATCATTAATGATACTACTATATTATTTCCATAACCTTCATATGATATTTCCAAATCTTTTACACTACTTTTCCCTTCAACGCCATCTTTTATCATGTTTGAAAGTTCTTTTATCATATCAAATATTTTCTTGTTTCCATCTGTTTCTTCCATATTAAATTCAGGTATTGCAGATGTTATCTTTGTTTTTGTTCCTGTAAAATCTTTCAATTTTTCTTTAGTAGCTACAGCATCTTTAAACCTGTTTTTTACTGGTATCATTTCTTTTACTTCATCTAATACCTTGTAATTATTATCATTTTCTTTATTATCCTTACTACTAACCTTTGCAATTATATTATTATACTCTACCCCTCTTTTATCACCAACTTTGATATCTTTGGGCATTATTATAATCGTATATAATGATATTACTGTCATTGCAAATATTATTAAACATAGAATTGTTAATGTTATATTTCTTACCTTATCTACCACATTATACATATTGTCTAATCCGCCTCGTATATTGACACCATCATATACTTTTTCTGTAACTTCATTAAACTTTTCTTTTATCTTTTCTTTTTTTTCCTTATCCATACCACCTCTAAAATTTAAACTTTCAAAATATATTATATATTATACTATTTCTTAACTATATTTTTAATATTTCTTTCATTTTTACATTATTTCTTAATATTTCTATTATCTGAGACAATATGTGAAATACCTGAAAACTCTTCTGATATAATCAATTTCTTAACACTTAAAGGCTTTAAATCTATTTTTTCTAATTCCTCTTTATTTACAAATATATAATTTAAAGTCTTAACCCCATCTATATCATTTTCCTCAAATGACCAGCTTTCTTTTCCTAACTTTTCTCCTGAATCAACTAAATAATATTGCTCAATCCAATGTTCTATTTTACCATTTCTCTCAAATATATTTTCATGATAGCAAAATAATCTAAAATCTTCTCTTACTATATCTATTCCAACTTCTTCTTTTATCTCCCTTATTAACGCCTCTTCTGAAGTTTCTCCCACTCTTACATGTCCTCCTGGTAAAACATAATAATCCTTACCACCTATATTTTGTACTAAATATTTATCATCTTTTACTATAACCCCTATTACTCTATAGTGAAAACTATATTCTTTTTCTTTAAATTTTACATCTACTATATCCATATTACCTCCATATATATTATACCAATTTTAACATTTTAAAAATATTTTTCCAATACAAGAAAACAGTTTACGTAAACTAATTTATGTGTTATAATAATTATATACAGCGATGGAATACTAAATATTTTAATTAAAATTTTAGGAGGAGATTAACATGTTAAAAAGAAAAAAACACCAAGATGAAAAAGAAGAAGGATTTTTGCAAAAGGTAGTAGAAAAAGTAAAAGAAATTAGCTTTTATTCGTATATGCTATCATTTCTGATAGCTGTACTATTGGTTATATGTTTTCGTATATATTTAGACGCTCAAAAAGACAAAAGAAATAGTGCTATAAAGAAAACTCAAACTGTAGTACAAACACAGATTGTGCCTAAAGAACAGTTTGAAAAAAAAGATGTGTATCTGAATGAAACAGCTAAATTGAATTCTAATAATTATGAATTTTTTATTTCTGAAAAAGATTCTAATAGAGGGATATTACTAATAAAAGCTTCAGATTTTATAAAGAATAACACAAAAATTATTCTTTATAATGATGTAAAAAATGTTAAAATTTCTGGAAATCCTGAAATTTTAAAAAAATTAAACGTAAGCATTTCAACTAGCAATAAAATGAATTTCAATACTGAATCAATAAATATTGAATTGGATCATAATCAAAAAAACAATTCAATTTTGTCAGTTGAACTAAATACTGATCTTCTTGATAAAGAGCAAATAATTAATGATTCTACTTTGATTCAAGTAAGATACATAGAAAATGCAGATTAAGAACATGTACCCTAACCTAACTTTTTCAAAAAGAAAAGCCCCTAATTGGGGCTTTTTTTATATATTTGTTATTTATCTTTTTTAAATATTTTCAATAATTATGCTTAATTATTATTTGTCTAATAATGCAACTACACCTGGTAATTCTTTACCTTCTAGGAATTCTAAAGATGCTCCACCACCTGTTGAAATGTGTGAAAACTTATCTTCAAGTCCTAGTTTAACTATTGCTGCTGCTGAGTCTCCCCCTCCTATTATACTAATACAGTCTGTATCTGCAATTATTCTTGCAATAGATGCTGTACCATTCATAAATGTTGGGTTTTCAAATGCACCTGCTGGTCCATTCCATATTACAGTCTTAGCTTTTCTGATTTCTTCTCCAAATATTTCTGATGTCTTAGGTCCAATGTCAAATCCTCCAAGTTCTTCTGGAATCTTGTCATATGGAACTACTTTTGCTTCGTCTACTGTTGCTTCAAACTTATCTGCTACAACAACATCAACTGGTAATAATATTTTAACATTTTTATCAATTGCTTTTTTCATTATTTTTTTAGCTTCTTCTGCCATGTCTTTTTCACAAAGGCTTGTTCCTACATTTAATCCCATTGAATAGAAGAATGTATATGCCATTGCTCCACAAATTATTAGACTATCTACCTTTTCTAGTAAGCTGTCTATAACAAGTAACTTATCAGAAACCTTTGCTCCTCCAAGTATTGCAAGAAGTGGTCTTTCTGGATCGTTTATAGCATTTGATAAGAATTCTATTTCTTTTTCTATTAGATATCCTGCATATGCTGGTAAATATTTTGTTACTCCTTCTGTTGAAGCATGTGCTCTGTGTGCTGTTCCAAATGCATCATTTACAAATATTTCTGCAAGACTTGCAAATTCTTTTGCTAGTTCTTCATCATTTTTTGTTTCGCCTTTTTCAAATCTAACATTTTCAAGTAATAATATTTCTCCATTGTTTAGATTTTGTGCTTTTTCCTTTGCATCTTCTCCTACAACATCTTTTGCAAGTATAACTTTAACATTTAATAATCTTTCAAGTTCATCTCTTACAGGTTTTAAAGAAAATTCTTCTTTAAATTCTCCTTTTGGTCTTCCTAAATGTGAACATAGTATAACCTTAGCATTATGTTTTAGCAAATATTTAACTGTATCTAGTGCTTTTACTATTCTGCTATTATCTGTTATATTTCTATTTTCATCTAATGGCACATTAAAGTCACATCTTACTAATACTTTTTTTCCTTCTAATTCTTGAATATCTTCTATATTTTTTTTGCTTAACTTATTCATTATTTTTTGTATACTCCTTCTTTTTCTCCGATGTATCTTACAAATTCTATAAGCATTGAAGTATATCCCCATTCATTATCATACCATGCTACAACTTTAACAAATGTTGGTGATAACATGATACCTGCTTTTTCATCAAATACTGATCCTTTTGTTGAATGTATAAAATCTGAAGAAACTACATCATCTTTAGTGTATCCAAGTATTGTACTTAAAGATCCTTCTGATGCTTCTTTCATTGCTTTACAAATTTCTTCATATGTTGTTTCTTTTGCAAGTCTTACTGTTAAGTCTACAACTGAAACGTCTGGTGTAGGTACTCTAAATGCCATACCTGTTAATTTTCCATTTAATTCTGGTATTACTTTACCAACTGCTTTTGCTGCTCCTGTGCTTGATGGTATAATATTTGCTGCTGCTGCTCTACCACCTCTCCAGTCTTTTTTAGATGTCCCATCAACTGTTTTTTGTGTTGCAGTTATTGAGTGAACTGTTGACATTAATCCTTCTAAAACTCCAAATTTATCATTTAAAACTTTAGCTATTGGTGCTAAACAATTTGTTGTACATGATGCATTTGATACTATATTCATTGATGTGTCATAATTTTCATGGTTTACATCCATTACAAACATTGGTGCTGTTTTTGATGGTGCAGATATAACTACTTTTTTTGCTCCTGCATCTAAGAATGCTTGTGCTTTTTCTACTTCTACGAAAACCCCTGAACATTCTATAACTGTGTGTACTCCTAATTCTCCCCAAGGAACATTCTTTGGTTCTAATTCATTAAACACTCTTACTTTCTTTCCATTTACTATTATATTATTTTCGTCATGTGATAATTCTCCATTGAATTTTCCATGTACTGTGTCATATTTTAATAGGTATTCTATATAGTCTGGTGCTAAAAATGGGTCATTTATAGCTACTACATCTAATCCTTTTTCTAATGCTATTTGGAATGCTATTTTTCCTATTCTTCCAAATCCGTTAATTGCTACTTTCATTTAAATCCTCCTTAATATTTGATTACATATATACTATATCTTTGAATTTAAAAAATCAACAATGTTATACATATTATATTCTTTTTTATGCATAATTTTTGTTCTTCTTTTTCCAACATAAGTAAATTAATTATGTATATCTAGCCTTTGTTACAGTTTTGTAATCTTTCTCCTTTTTCTTACTCCCCCATAGTATTTGTTCCCTTGCAAACCACAATATTCCTCATAATTTTTGACACATTTTAGTTTCCTTGATATATATTAATTGTAGTAAATACTAACTAGATACTACATTATAATTACTACATGTACCACTAAAAATAGGTACATTTAAGATTAAATCTATGGTAATTATCATAGATATTAGGAGGAATTATGGGATATATAAAAGAAGATTTAGAAAATTTAAAAACAAATTTAACAGGATTAATTGGTGAAGAAATATTAATAGTTGAACCAATTAGCAAGCGTGGAAAAAAACTTGGTAAAATATGTACAGTTGAAGATACTTACAATAATTTCTTTAGAGTAAAATTCGATGATAACAAGGTTATAAACTATAACTATTCTGACCTTTTTACTAAAGATATTAAAATAAAAACATATAATGGAGATACTTTTGATCCGCTTGATATACCAAGACCACTTACAAAAAAAGAAACTATCCCATCATTAGATATGGATAAATATGATTTAAATAACTTTAATAATGAACTTTAATAATATAAATAGAGATATAATATAATATAAAATTTAAATATAAAAAATCAACTATAACTATGGTGTAGTTGTTTTTTTGCTTTTCCCCCTCTTTTGTTATATAATATGCATGATAACAATTTAAAGAAAAAGGTAAATTTATCTTTTTCAAAAAAGGATGTGATATTAATGAAAAAACTGTTAGCTTTACTACTCCTAATTAGTAGTATTAGTATTTTTGCAGGAAGAGCTACTTCTAATTCTAATTCAGATTTTGAAAGTAGAAAAATGTGGGAAGAAATCCCAAAAGAGATTGTAATTACCAAAAATTCTGAAATTAAAAAGGAGATTCTCGAAATCTCCAATTATTCTAAAAAAGAATTTAAAGTTACAATAACAATACCTGATACAGACACTGGTATTGAGTATCTGCAATATTTTTTCTTAGACGACAATTACAAATATGCTACTACAAGTAACATATTCAATTCTTTAACTCCAATTGAACAAGAGGCATTCTCAAACTCACTTTTTATAGAAAAAATTTTCGAGCAAAATGGCTCTTCAACTTATAGAGTAAAAAATTTGAGAAGTCTACTGTATATTGGAGTTGTCTACAAAATGAAAGACAATAAAAAAATCAATTCAATTGGAGAAATATTAGACATCACATTTGAAAAATAGGAATAATCATCATAACTCCTAACTAAAAAACATCTTAAGGCATTTGCTTTAAGATGTTTTTTCTATATTTATCACTTTATTTTTTGTTTTATTTCTTACTTTTCTCTATATCTCTCTTACCCTATTTTGTTTTCTTTAACATTACAAATGATATTGTTGCAACTATTGCAAGTGCTGCCATTAATATCATTGGTGCATCTTCTATCCCTGCTTTTGGATTTACTTTTGGTTGAGCTGGCTGAGTTGGTTGTACCGGTGCTGGTGTAGGTTGAGTAGGTTGTGATGGTTGTGGAGTTATAGCCGGTTGTGATGGTTGTACCGGTGCTGGTGTAGGTGTTGCAGATGCTTGTCCTATGTTAATTGTTGTAGAAACATCATTTGAAGTACCTTGATCTAATCCACCTTCTAATTTAATTGATTTAAATTCAATATTTGTTGATGAATTATTTGTTGTACTAGTTCCACCTAAAGATAATGATTGTTGATTCCCCCCTGATAAGTTAATACCTGTATTATTAGCTGCTCCTGCATCTGCTTTTGCTTTAAATGATATTTGGAATAGTGGTCCATTAGCTTTAACAGGTGCTGTTGTTGTTGCTGTTATTCTCTTTGAAAAAGTATCAAAATTTATTTTCCATCCTGACATACCTTCTATTTGGTTATCGCTAGTTATTTCATTTAAATATTTATCATCATATGATAATATCCCTTCTACCTTTGATAATCCATTTACACTATCTATATTTTCTGCTTTTACTTCTACTGTAAATTCTTCCCCTGGTGCTACTGTAGTCTTTCTAGGTGTTAATGCTATTGTTGCTGTAACTGCCGCAAATACATTTATTGCTGCAATTAGCAGCATTATTGCTATCATTGTTGTAGCTACTATTATTTTTGTTTTTTTCATTATTATCTCTTCCTCTTTCTATCAATCTATATATCTATATACTCATATTTATATATTATATTATTATTCTTAAAATTTATAAAAACTATATTTGTATCTTTTTTTATTATTTTTGTAATAAATTTATAACATAATTTTAAAAATTTTATACAGTATATTAAATATACTGTACTGTTATCTTTCTTCCAACTCTATATCTTGGCATATTTTCTTTTTTTCTAACATTTTGTAATGTTCCATCATTTTCTTTGATGCTGAATACATCCCTTTTCCTTTACCATTTCTTGAAATTGCTTCAATTTCACTGTATTCTATCATTTCTTTTCTCCTTAACATTATTACACTTATATTATACTCTCTTATGCCTAAAAAGTCAAACCGTAACTTTTTATGTAACTATCATTTTAAAGGAAATAAGCAAGTACATTTAAGTTCTTGCTTATTCACATTTTATTCTTTTTTCCTTTAATCCTTGATTTTCTCTAGATCATAACTAATTTTCCAAGTAAACTATATATTCTATATATAATTCCACTCATAAATGATCCATTTGATATTAAGATATATACTATAAATGTTGTAGTAATTATAGTTTCATATTTTTTTACCATGTTCGGTATTTCTTCCCCTATAAATGGTTTTACTATTTTATATCCATCTAGTGGTGGTATTGGTATTAAGTTAAATACTGCCATCCCTATGTTCATAAGTGCCGCTATTCTAATCATTTCGAATAACATGTAGTTTCTTGTAAGACCTACAATTCCTAATCCTAATAACACTTTCATTATTACTACAAGTATTACAGCCATTATAAAGTTTGCAACAGGTCCTGCTAATGCAACTATAGCTTCTGCTCTTTCTACTGGTATATCTTTATTTTTGAAGTTATCTGGGTTTATTTCTACTGGTTTTCCCCATCCTATTCTACAAATGAATAATGATAATAATCCTATCCAATCAATATGTTTGAATGGATTTAATGTTATTCTATCTTCTGCTGTATCATCTCCATATTTTTTAGCTATTAGAGCATGTGCAAATTCGTGTATTGTTATTGCTATTAAAAGTCCTGGTATAGTATATATCATAAGAGTAAGTGAGTTTAATCTAATAATATATATTACTACTGCTGCAAGTGCAATACCTAAGATTATTTGTTTTGCTGTTAAGCCTTTGATAAATTCCATTGCTTTTTCTTTCATATCTATCTCCTATACTAATATTCAATATGTTTTCTAACATATATAATAATTATATCATATTTATTTTTTTATTTACATATATTTAAATATATTTACACATTTATAATATTTATTATTTTTCATTACTTTTTTCTACCAAAATATCACTAAAAATATTTTCTTGTTTTATCTTTATCTCATTTTTCTTAGCCATTTCTAATATACCTAAAAATGCTGATATTATTTCATCTTTACTCTTATTCTTATTTAAAAACATTGTGTTGAATATAAACTTAGGTATTTTGCTAAGAATTGTAAACATTTCTTTTATTTTGTCTTTTACACTAACCTTTTCCTTTATAACAAGTTTTTCTATATTGTCCTTATTTGCATTTTCTTTTAATTCAAACTTAAGTATTTGCAGCTTATAACTTCTTGTTAATGTATATGGTGTATATAATCCTTCAAATTCTTTTTTATCAAGTATTAGTTCTTCTCTTTTTTTACTCACTCTGTAATTATATTCTTCATATCTTTTATCTAATACCTTACTTGCTTCCTTATACTTTTTGTATTGTATGATTTTCTCTTTTAATGCTTCTTCACTTATCTCATCTTCTTCTTTGTCATCACTTGCCTTTGGTAATATTCTTTTTGATTTTAAATATATAAGCATTGATGCCATTGTTATAAACTCTGTTGCAACTTCTAAATTTAAACTCTCCATTATATATATATATTCTAAATATTCTTCTATTATCTTATATATATTAATATCATCAATATTCATTTTATTTTTTTTAACTAAAAAACATAATAAGTCTAATGGTCCTTCAAAATCTTCTATTTTTATACTATATTTTGAAATTTCCGTTTTCTTATTCTCCCTATTATACTTATTTATATAGTTTTCATACTTATTTACTGTATCTTGTTGTACTTCTATATTTTCTTTTTCTTCCTGCATTATAATTCACCTTTTTCATGTAAGTATTTAACTTCTTCTTTTCCTAAAGAAATGCTTTCATGTGTATATCCTTTTCGGTATAAGTAATTTTCTACTTTTTTCTTTTTTTCATCTTCTAAATAGACATATTCTTTCTTTTTTAATATATTTATTGCATTCTCTATTTCTTTACTTCTTAATTCATCTTCAAACTTTTGAAAAGCATCATATATCTCTTGATTTTTTACTCCTTTTTCTCTAAGTTTATTTTTCAATTCAAATCTTGATAATTTCTTAATATTTAAACTATCTTCAATATACATCTCTGCATATCTTCTATCATCAATATATTTTAATTCTTTTAATATTTCTATTACTCTTTCTAAATACAATTCTGAGTTTTCAAATGTTTTAAACTTGTAATATACTTCTTTTTCTGTCCTTGGCTTATACAATACAAATTTAAATACTCTTGTTTTATATTTATCAAATCTTTCCTCTTCTTTCCAGTCGATCATCTTGTTCTCTTTTCTTTCTTCTTTTTCCACTTTATCTTTAGCTTTATCCTTGTAATATAAAATATGTGCTAGAAAAGTTATACACATATTATACACACTTTCTAACACATTAACAATTTTTTTGCATATTAAATATTACATATTACGTATTTTAAATTTAAAATTATTCTTCTGATGAATCTACATCATTATCCGAATCATCGTCATCATCTGTCATCATACCATATGATGTACTTTCTTTAGCTTTTTGTTTTACCTTATCTTCTATTTCTTCTTTCTTATCTGGATTTGCTTCCATATATTCTCTTACTTTCTCTCTACCTTGTCCAATTCTTTCTCCATTATAGCTAAACCATGATCCTGCTTTTTCTACAACTCCAAAGTCAATTGCAAGATTTATTATATCTCCTTCTGTATCAAGACCTTTGCCATATCTCATTGTAAGCATAACTTCTTTAAATGGTGCTGCAACTTTATTTTTTACTATTTTAACTTTAGTCTTGTTACCAACCATCACACCACCTTCTAAGATTTTATCTGCCTTTCTTATATCAATTCTAACTGAAGAATAGAATTTAAGTGCTCTTCCTCCTGGTGTTACTTCTGGTGAACCATACATAACTCCAACTTTTTCTCTTATTTGGTTTATAAATATAACAGTAGTGTTTGTCTTATTCATTTGTCCTGCTATTTTTCTTAAAGCTTGACTCATAAGTCTTGCTTGAAGTGCCATATGGCTATCTCCCATATTTCCTTCGATTTCTGCTTTTGGAACTAATGCTGCAACAGAGTCTACTACAACTAAATCTACTGCTGAACTTCTTATAAGTTTTTCTGTAATTTCTAATGCTTCTTCTCCATTATCTGGTTGTGAAACTATTAATCTTTCAATATCTACTCCTAACTTTTTAGCATATATTGGATCTAGTGCGTGTTCTGCGTCTATAAATGCTGCTTCTCCACCCATCTTTTGAACTTCTGCAACAATGTGAAGAGTAAGTGTAGTTTTCCCTGAACTTTCTGGTCCATATACTTCTATAATTCTTCCGACGTGGTATACCTCCAACACCTAATGCAACATCAAGTGCTAATGCTCCTGTAGGTATTACTTCTATATCTTCAGTCTTATATTCTCCAAGTCTCATTATAGAACCTTTACCATATTGTTCTTCTATATCTAACATTGCTTTTTGTAAGGCTTTTTTTCTTCCTTCTAAATCTGCCTTATCAAGCACTATTATATCTTTTTTCTTTTTTTTGTCTTTTGCCATGATATCTCCTCTTGTTTATTTATATATAATAGTATAATAATCATTATAATTATACAATAATCTTTTTTGTTATATCTACTATATATATATATATTCTAATATATAGTCAATATATAATATAAATGTAATAACTTCAAGTACTTTAAGCATTCCTTTTTTATTTTTTAATGCTCCATTATATTCGTTTTTCATGTTACATTTGCGTAACAAAAAAACTTAAAATTTAACATTCTTTTAATGTATATCTTAATTAATTAATAGTATAATAATGTATATATGAATTAAAGATTGGAGTAAATTTTATGGACGCAATAACAATAAATAAGAAGGAAATAATTGCAAATGATAGTATTACAATAGCATATAATGGTAGTTTAAAACATTCTAAAAGAGTGTTTGTTCACTATGGTATAAATAATTGGGATAACACTAATGAAGTACCCATGAAGTCTACTATAGATGGATTTGTTGCTACAATATCAGTTCCATCTGATGCTTTTAATATTGAGTTTGCTTTTAGAAATGAATTGAATAATTGGGATAATAATTCAAATAAGAATTATTCATATAATGTATGTCCTCCTTCTTTATTTGTAGAAGATACATCATCTCCATTAGAAACTTCATTCTTTAATACAGATTTTTTACTAGAATATAATCTAAATCAAAATTTTACTAATAACCAAGAACCTGCTAATGAAATTGCAAGTGAATTTAAATTAGATGAAAATGGACGTGTTATTCTTACTTCTAATTTAAGTAAATTTGCTGACGAATTAGAAACTTTGAAACAATCTGAATTAGAACAAAGTATTAAAAATAATGTTTTTAATTTTGAGGCCGAACTTAATGATACTTTAGATTTAAATTATGATAAACTTTTCATGAATAATCTAGATATCCGCTCTGAAGCAAATGAAGCATTTGTAAGTGCAGAAATAATAGAAGATATCCACGAAAATTCATTTGATACAAAATTCGAATTTGTTGAAGAACCTATTAAAAAGGCATCTCTTACATCTTCTGTATTATACTTCCATGCAAGTAAACCATATGCTAGACTATTTAAAGAATCTCAAGTTTCTTTAGTTCAAAACCTAATTGATACTATAGATGAGCCAGTAGTAGCAAATACTGCTAATGTAGAAGTTATTGAAAATGCTTCTGAAGTTGTTACAAGTAACGCTAAATACTATAGTAAGGAAAATGTATTATCATCTTTAAGAAAACTTGCAAATCAAAATCTTTTAGCTCTTGAAGTTGAAAAAGAAAAATCAGAAACTTCTAATTATTTAACTGTTGTTAATAATAATGAACTAGATCCTTTTGATAACTCATTATTAGCAACAATTATACGTTATAAGAATACTCTTGTTTCAGCATTTACTAAATTAAGAGCATTTATAAAAGATAGTTTTAGTAAAGAATATTAAATTATTGTACTATTATCAAAATTGATAATAGTCTTTTTATTTTAATATCCTGTAACTGGTAGTTTTTTCTCTATTTTTCTTACTTTAGGTTCTACTTTTACTTCTATTTTATTATTTAATATTTCTATTTCTATATTTTCTTGATATTTAATGTTTACTTCTATTTCTTTATTATCAAGTATATATCCCTCTTTTGCTTTTACTTCTTTTAAATAATATTTTCCTTCTAAAATATCTGTAATTACAATATTCCCATTTTTATCTGTTTTTACTTTTTTTATACTATTTTTATTCTTATCTAATAATTCAAATTCTACACTATCTAATCCTTCTTTTGTTTTACCATCAACTTTTTTTATTCTTATTTTTGTTTCATTTTTCTTATAGTAAAATTCTTTACTTGCTTTCGTTTTTCCTTTAACCTTTATTCCTGAAACTGCATATGGTTGATTTACTGTATTTCCTGGATTACCTAAATATATTGGATTCGTCTCTAATTCTGCTTCTAAATTAAGTTCTATTTTTCCATCTTCTTTTATACTTTTAATATCTATTTCTATATATATTTCCTCATTTGCTTTTATTTCTTTTCTTTCTTTATTATCTAATCCAATGATTTTTACATCTTTTATCTTACTTTCTAGTCTTATACTAGATTTCCCTTTTTTGTTTGATTCTACTTTAACCTTTTTTCTTATTTTTTCATTATTAGGTCCTACTAATATCCAGTCTGAAAGTTCTTTTATTTTCAATGTACCTTCCATAAATTTACTTTCACTTTTTCTACCATTTTCTACAATTTTTTTATATACATTATATGTTCTTTTCCCCTCTTCTGTATCTATTCCTGAATATTCTGAGATATCTCTTCCATATATCGCTGTATATACCGCTTGTTTTGTTGCTGTAAATGCTTCTGCTTCTGTTTTTGCTCCGAAGTTCTTCTAGCGTCTTATATGGATATCCATTAATTATCATACTATACACAAGATTATTATCTATTTGATTTTTAATTTCTAACTCATATTTATCTACTTTTTCACCTGCTCCTATTTTTTTAACATCTAAGCAATATGCTGGATATTCTTTTCCATTAACATTAACTTTTACAACAGGTGTATCTATTTTTATACTACCATATTTCATCAAAATAGGTGCTGTATATTTTACCTCAACATTTGTTTTTATTGTGTTTGCATAATTTATATTCTTCAAAATTAATATTCCTGCTACTGTGATTAATAACACTATTTGTACTATTTTTAATAATTTAAATATTTTTTTCATATCTATTCCTAACTTTCATATATTTTAATCTATTCCCTTAGCAGTAACACATAGCCTATAATCCTTCTCATTTTCTATGCAAGTAATTAGTGTAAGATAACTTCCTTCCCTTTCAATCTTAGAAAAGTCTGTTTCTTCAATTTTCTCCTTTTCTACAATTTTATAATTATAGGTTTTGTTCTTAGCTTTATATATAACTTTAGAACCTTCCTTTATATTTTTTAATTTATCAAACGGATTCGAATTATATCCTCTATTATGTCCTGCTAAAGCAATATTCCCATTAATTATAGGGGTTTCCTCAAAATGTCCCACCCCTATATTTAATGTTTCTGGAGTTGTTCCTTCATATATTTTGTGTAACTGTTTAGTATCTTCAAAATATATAAGCCAGGGTTCTCTAATAACCTCATCATTTATAATATTTCTACATATTCTTAATATATTATTATCTAGGTTATTTACTATATTTACATAGATATGGTGTGAAATTGTTTTCATTTTTCTTATAGTATTTATCTTTTCTATACTTTTCTTATTACTTGGGGAATTTTTAAGAAAACTATGTTTTTTATTATTTTGGGGAATTATTGAATTAATATCATAATCATTTGAAACAATTTCTCTAAAAGTTCTACTTGGGTCATTTATATATATATTGGGGTATGTTTCTCTTTCTTGTTTTATTTTTATATTATTTTGAACTAATCTTTTGGAAAGATTCTTATTTTGATCTACTTTTATAGTTTTAAAATTATTTTGAATATAATTATAACTTAGAAATAATATTATTATTGATATATATAATATCTTTTTATATTTACCTATTAGGTCCTCCTTTCTACAAACTCCACTTTAATAAAGGTTACTTTATTAAAGTGATAGCATTATACTCTCAACTTTTTTATTTGTCAATCATTTTTTATTAAAATTTCAAAAAAAAGATCGGGATATTTTCCCCAATCTTTTTTACTTTTCCATATCTATATCTGCATCATCTATTGTCATGTCTATTATATTTGTATTCCTACTACTTTTCGAATCTTTTTCTTTCTTTTTTGCAAGATTTTCTGTATAGTAATCTACTTCTCTTTTATGTGGCAAAATTATTTTTCTTTTATGCCTATTTTCACCATAAAATTCTTTTTCTAGTCTTTCTAAATTCTTAAGACCTTTATCTAACATAATTGTGTCTTCTTCATTTATATCATTGACTATTGTCTCATCATTTTTAAAAAATATTTTACCAAATAATTCTCTTATGTTCTTATCAAATAGCCTATTGTCAGAACTTTCATTATAATTTGCCATTTTTTCTTCCTTTTCTTGTTTTATTTTATCATTAATCCCTATTTACTAATTCATATATTCTTGTAGTTTTTCTTTTAACTTTGGTACTCCTAGTTTTTTTAACGCTTTTGCTTCTATTTGTCTTATTCTTTCTCTTGTTACATTAAATACTTTTCCGTACTTCTTCTAATGTTCTTCCTTTTCCATTATCAAGCCCAAATCTAAGCTTTAATACCATTGCTTCTCTTTCTGTAAGGTTTTTCATTACTTCTTCTAGTTGTTCTTTTAAAAGTAAGTATGATGCTGATTCATGTGGTGCTGGTGTTTCTTCATCTGGTAAGAAATCCCCTAAGTGTGTATCTTCTTCATCTCCTACTGGAGTTTCTAATGATACTGGATCTACTGATATTCTTTGAATTTCAATTACTTTTTCTACTGTAAATCCGAAGTTCTTCTGCAAGTTCTTCTGTTGTTGCTTCTCTTCCCAATTGTTGTAGTAAGTGTCTTTGTGTTCTTACAAGCTTATTAATTGTTTCTACCATATGTACTGGTATTCTTATAGTTCTTGCTTGATCTGCTATTGATCTTGTTATCGCTTGTCTAATCCACCATGTTGCATATGTACTAAATTTATATCCTTTTGTTACATCAAACTTTTCTACCGCTTTTATAAGTCCCATGTTTCCTTCTTGAATTAAGTCTAAGAATAACATTCCTCTTCCTACATATTTTTTAGCAATTGATACAACAAGTCTTAAATTTGCTTCTACTAAACGTTTTGTTGCCTCTTCATCACCTTCTAGTGCTCTTGTTGCAAATTCCATTTCTTCTTCTGCTGTAAGTAGTGGTATTTTACCAATTTCTCTTAAATATAGTTTAACTGGATCATTTACGCTTATTTCGTCTAGTATACTTGCATATTTTGCATCATCTATTTCAATTTCTTCGATATTATCAAGATCCATAAATTCTTCTGATATATCATCATCTTGTTTAAGTAAATCAATTCCTACGTCTTCAAATTTATTTAATATATCTTCAATTTCATCTGGATTAACATCTCCGCAGTTCTTCTGCTAATTCTCCATATGTAATTGTTCCACCTTTTTCTTTTACCTTATTTAATATATTTTTAACAGTATTATCAGATGCATCATCTTCTGCCATACTTTCTTCTCTTCTGTTTAATTCTTCCATTGCTTGTTTTGCTGTCTTTTTTCCTACAACAATTTCATCATTAGTATTTTTTTCTTTTTTATCTTTTAACATTTATACCCCTTTATTTATATGTATTATTTGAGTTTTTTGTCTTTTTTACTTGTTAACTTTCTTATTATTTCTATTATTTTTTATTATTGCTATTGTAATTAAATTTTTCTTTACTATTTTCTTTTTCTTTTTTTCTATCTTTTAATACATCTGTAAGTGCACCTAAAGTTCCGAAGTGCTGATGTAGCTTCAAACGGTATAAATATCTTATTTGCATCACCTTTTGCTACTTCATTTAATGTTTCTAATGCTTTTAATTGAACTAGTTTATCATCTGGACCTGCTGCTTTTATAGCATTATATACCATTTCTATTTTTTTAGCTTCTGCTTCAGATATTTGTCTTATTGCTTCTGCTTCCCCTAAAGCTCTTCTTATTTGTGCTTCCTTGTCTGCTTCTGCTTCTAAGATTTTAGCCTGTTTTCTACCTTCTGCAAGTGTTATTGCTGATTGTCTTTCTCCTTCTGCTTGAAGAAGTGCAGCTCTTTTATTTCTTTCTGCATTCATTTGTTTTTCCATTGATTCTTGGATATCTCTTGGTATTTTTATTTCTTTTATTTCTACTTTTTCTACATTACATCCCCAAGAAACTGTTGCTTCATCTAGTACATTTCTTAGTTTTGCATTTATCTTATCTCTTGAGCTAAATGTTTCGTCTAATTCCATTTTTCCTATAACATCTCTCATTGCTGAAACTGCTAAGTTTTCTATCCCTAGTGCTAATGATTCTATTTCATATATTGCCATTACTGGATCTACTATTTGATAAAAAACAACTGTATCTATAGCTATAGATACATTATCTAATGTTATAACCTCTTGTGGTTTTATATCCATTATTTGTTTTTTTAACGATACTACAGCTCTTACTTTATCTATAACTGGTATTATTAGTGTAAGTCCTGGTTTTGCAACTCTACTAAATTTACCAAGTCTTTCTATAACATATACTTCTGCTTGGTTTACTATTTTTATACTTGCTATTACAATAATTATAAATATTACAGCTAAAATTATTAATGTTTCCATTGTTGTCTCCTTTTTATTAATACAATAATCTCATATCTATTCTAGCACGTTTTTTGGTATTTTTCAAATTATTTTGAAATGGTATATACTTTTCCGGTAAAAGTTTTTATTTTCATTTATAACCTTGTACTCTCCATTTAATTTTTGTAAAATTTTATCTATTTTATCTAAATGTGTATTGTATAAGAATATATTTATTTTATCTTTTTTTCTTATTTCAGCTATCCCTGTCTCTTTTTCATTACTATTATTTTCACTAACCTTGTTTATATCTGCAAAATATAAATTAACATCCTTTGTATATCTTGTAATATCACTATTTACTTCATAAAAATTATTATAATAATATATATAATCTTTAACTCCTGTTTTTTCTATTTCCTTATACATATTATTACTTCCTTTGTATAGGAATTCATTTTTTTCTGCTGCTGTCATTGACATTGTCATATATGCAATTACTATTATAACTATAATTGACATTCTTAATACTTCTTTTTTTACTAATATTTCCATTACAAATTTTAGTATATATACTAAAATAATATGTATTAATGGAACAATTACTAGGAAATATCTAATACTCATAAATGGTACTATCTTACCTACTAGCATAAAATACATAATTGTGCTTATTCCTGCTATACTTAATATGTATTTATCTATCTTTTCATTTTTTTTACTTTGTTCTTCTTTATTTCCTTTTGATACTTTTGATTCTATTTTTACAGTTTTTAATCCATTTTCTACTATTTTTCTTATAACAGCAAGTGTAATAAATATGATAAATATTGGTATTAATATATTACCAAGTTCTGCAAATATATTTATATTAAAAACATTCATCCCATTTCTTAATCTTTCTGCATAATCTGCTAGATTTAATAGGTTTCCTGTACTTTCTGCTCCTCTATGTGTTCCAAACATATGAATATAAAAACTTGGATATATTAAGCTATATATTAAAAGTCCTAAAATATTTATTCCTACATATGTACATATTCTTGAAATTTTAACTTTTTTAAATAACATTATTATAAACAAAACTAATGATATTAAAACTGATATTATTATAAAGTGATAATGTGTTAACATTCCAAACACAAATATAGTAACAAGTTGTATAATATCTTTTTTACTAATATTCTTGTTTTCTATAACATTCGTTTTTAATATATCTATTATCTTGTTTAGATATAATAATACAAATAATATTAATAATTCATACATACGTATAAATAAGGTACTAAATATAGCTCCTGTAGATACTCCATAAATTGCAACTAGTACAAATGCCCATATCGTTGATTTAAATATTTTCTTACCTATTATATACAATACTGCACATATTCCTACAAATATAATTATATTTAAAATTATTCCAGTCCATTTAGTGAAATTTCCAAAGCTCAATGCACTTGCTGTATGTAATAGAAAATAATACATAGGTGGGTGTACATCTTGTGTTTGGTTATAATACACTGTATCATACCTTAAAACTTCATCTTTGCTTACCACAAGCATTTCTTTTATCTTATTACCTGATATCCATATATTATTAAATTCAGGTGCAGTTTGTATCATTCCTGCACCCTCTTTCATATTCATTAAAGTATATGAAAATGTTTCATCCATGAAAAAATCTTCTTTTTGATACCCAAAATATACTCTTATTCCTATAAGTATTAATATAATTATAATCAGATATTTTAATGCTTTTTTCTTATCTATAATTAATTCTTCCATTATATAATTTCTCCCATTTTAGCAAGTGTAGATATAATCTTAGTGTTTTTTACAGCACATATAATTATATATACAATAATTAATATTATTCCTATTTTATTTATTTTAATATTAATCATTCCTGCCGCTGATTTTTGTCTATTTATCTTTTCATTTACTTTCCAGTATTTAAGTTTTTCTTTTTGATATCTATTTAGTACTTTCATATATTTTTGATATTCATCTTCCCATAATTTTGTTGGTACTTTTTCAAATGCTGAAAATACTTGTTCTGCTTCTTTTATAAATATAATCTGTTCTTGTATATCTAAATTTTCATATACCTTACTAAATGCATATAACTTTTTTAACTTTTCTGTAGATTTTATAAAATCCCAAAAGTCATTTACTTCCATTCCTGCCATTCTAATATTGTAAATCATATATGATACAATCGCTATAATAATTGTAAGTAGTACTAATGCTACTGTTATTAATATTCCTTCCATTAATCAAATAATCCTTTTTCTTCTGTTTCTTCTTTATTCTCTTCCTCTTCTAGACTATCTATATCATCAACCCAATTCGTATGTTCTTCTTCATCCCATAATCCTGAGTTTCCTTCCATTATATAGTCTTCTAAGTCTTCATCTTGCTTGTTTATATCTACAAACATTTCTTTTTCTTCACTTCCAAGCTCATAGTATTCTTCATTTTTTTCACCATTTATCCTGTTGATTAAATTTTTAAATATATTTTTTTTGCTTTTTCCTATTTTCGTTTTTTCTGTATTTCCTAGTTCTCCTTGAAAAATATTTTCTTCCTCTTCTGTTTCATCACTTGATTCAAAAAGTTGTTTTTCTTCTTTCTCTTCATACTTCTTGTTCTTATTCTCATA
Organism: uncultured Eubacteriales bacterium; assembly: GCA_963542845.1. Taxonomy (GTDB): domain Bacteria; phylum Bacillota; class Clostridia; order TANB77; family CAG-508; genus JABCPO02. The sequence continues at coordinate 32,838 of CAUTZA010000004.1, forward strand.
AATACTTCTTGCTATAGCTTCTTCTACCGTAAGCACTTTTTCAAAATCTACTATGCTTTTAATATTTTCATCAATAATATCAAATTCTATCTCCTCATTTAATAAATCCGAAATATTTGTATCTAAATATCTTCCGACTATTTCTTTTTCTTTTCGATCTTCTGGAAATATTCCTAAGTTAAGATATCGCCAAATTATATGGTTTTCATATGAACTAAATAAATTTAGCATATTTCTTTCAATATTTTCTTTTCTTAGTCTTACATTATCTGTAGCTATTTCATACACATATTTTTCCTTTGTTATATGTACATATATTTCTTCTACTTGCCTATTATTTTTATTCAATTCTTCTTTTAAAATCATAAACTTATTATATAGTTTTGACATTATATCTGAATATTCTTTTTCTGATATATTAAACATATATGGTACTTCATAACAATTTATATATTGCCTTTTAAATATACTATTTGGTAAATAATAGAAGAATAATTCGCCTTTTCTTATTCTAGAATCAGGCATACTTACATATAATTCTATATTCTTCCATTTTTCCGGTATTATATAATAAATTAATTCTTGAATTTGACTTGCTATTTCTAAAGCTTTGTCAGTTTCTTTTTTTCTCATCTAATTTTTATACTATTCTCCTAATTTATGTCCTGAATATATTATCTTAGCAAATTTTTCTGGATCTAAACTTGCTCCTCCTACTAATACTCCATCAATATTTTCTTTTAATAATATTTCATTTGAATTTTGTTCATTTACACTTCCACCATATAATACTGGAACATCTATATCTAATATTTCTTTTACCTTATCTCTTATGACTTTACACATATTATCTGCATCATCACTACTACAAACTTTACCTGTTCCTATTGCCCAGATTGGTTCATATGCTATTATTAGCTCTTCTTCATTTGATATATTTTCTTTTGAAATACCTTCTAAAGCTTTTACTATTTGGTTTTCTACAAATTCTTTTGTTTTTCCTTCATTATATGTTTCTTCACTTTCTCCAACACATAACACAACTCTTATACCATTATTTAATCCAGCTTTTACCTTTTCATTAATTATGCTATCATCTTCTTTAAATATTTCTCTTCTTTCTGAATGTCCTACAAGTACATGTTCTGCATTTAATGCTTTTACCATTTCATATGATATTTCTCCTGTATATGCTCCTTTTTCTTTAAAATACATATTTTGAAGTCCCACATATATTTGTTCTTCTTTCATTAAGTTTGCAATATAGTAATCTACTGATGGTACAAAAAGTACTATTTTTCTTACATCTTCTTTTCCTTTTAACATTTTTGTTAATCTGTTTATACCTTCCATGTATTTTGCCGCTTCATCTGGAAGCATATTCATTTTCCAATTTCCCATTATATATTTCTTTTTCATAATTTACCTCTTTTCATTATTTTAATTTAAAAATTAAAATTAAATTATTTTTTAATCTTTTAAATTTTTAACACTATTAAACTTTATTTTTCATTTTCTTATTCTTCTAACATTCCTGCTAAATATCCGGCTAGAATATGCAATTTGAAGATTAAATCCTCCTGTTAATGCATCTACATCTATGATCTCTCCTGCAAAATATATATTTTTAACAATCTTACTTTCCATTGTTTTTGGATTAATTTCTTTTGTATCAATTCCTCCGGTGTGTTATTATCGCCTCTTTTATATCCCTATATGATAATAATTCTATTCTAAAATCTTTTAACCCTATTATTATCATATTTCTTTCTTCTTTTGTAATATTGTTTATCTTTTTAGTTTCATCTATACCAAGTTTTTGAAGGAATACTTCTCCAAAGCTTTCAGGCATCAACCCCCTTATAACAGTTTTTATCTCCTTGTTAATATTTTCCTCAAAATCTCTTTCAATTCTTCTTTTTACTTTTTCAGTATCAAGTCCAGGTTTTAAGTCTATTGAAATAACTATTTTTCTTTCTTTAAATAGTTCATTTAACTTTTCTTCTAATTTATCTGTTTTTCTTAAATCTTCTCCCTTAATTTTGTATTTTTTAGATACTAAATTATATAACTTACTTGATATTCTAAGTACTGTAGGTCCTGATATTCCAAAATGTGTAAAAAGTATTTCTCCAAATTCTTCTAATACCTTTTCATTTTCTATTATTAGACTAACATTTACATTTTTAAGCGTTATTCCTTGCACCTCTTTTATACTATCTGCATCATAAATATTAAAAGGGATAAGCCCTCCAAATATTGGCACAACATTATGTCCGAAGTTTTTTAGAAAACTCATATCCGGTCTCCTGTACTTCCTGTAAGAGGATAACTCTTTCCTCCTGTTGCAATTATACACTTATCAAAAATATTTGTATCTCCTTTAGAATCTAAAACAGATATTTTACCACTCTCTTCTGATATATTTTTCACAGCATTTTTTAAATTTAACCTAAGCTTATTCCCATACTTATTTAATTCTGAAATAATTGCTTCTGCTACATCTTTTGACTTATCAGTAACCGGAAATATTCTTCCGTCCTCTTTCTACTTTTGTTTCTAAACCATTTCTATTTAAAAGACTTACAATATCCCTATTAGTAAAACTTGTAAATGCCTTATACATAAACTTCTTATTACTTTCAATCATGTCTATAAACTTAAGGATATCCATATCATTTGTTATATTACATCTTCCCTTACCTGTTATAAGTAACTTTTTTAAAAGAATAGGATTTTTTTCATATAACCAAACTTCATGATTATTCTTAAGTGCTGATATTGCCGCCATTATTCCGGGCAGGTCCTCCACCTATTATTGCTACTTTCATATTTCTCCATCTATATTTTTTCATTTTCTATTATATACTATATAACTTGCTTTTACTATTATATATACAAAAATAATGTAAAAGCCATTATTTTAGCTCTTACATTACTTATTTTTTAGATATTATAAGTAAGTACTTCACAATTTTTCAGCTTATACCTACTATAATTTCCATCTTTAGGTTCTCCTTCAAAATAACATTTAGCATATATACTTACTCCTGCATGTGTTACTATCAAAATATTTTTGCCATTATATTTTTTTCTACTTCAGATAAGAAATTTTCTATTCTTCCTCTAAAATTATGTAATGGTTCTATTCCCAATTTTGAATCATTTTCGTCAGTAAAATCAACCATATTTACACATTCAGATTTTAACTTTCCTTCCAATTCTCCATTACATCTTTCTATTAATCTTTCATCAATTTCAATATCATCATCTGTAATTATTTTTGCTGTTTCTAATGCTCTTTTTAAAGGACTTGAAAACACTTTGTCAAACTTAATTTCTTTAAGCTTTTCTTTAATTTCTCTTGCTTGTTCTCTTCCTTTACTATTTAACTTAATATCTATTCTTCCTTGGTATCTTCCTTTAAGATTCCAATCTGTTTGTCCATGTCTAACTAAATATATCATTTTTACCTCAATTACAATTATTATATAATATATAAATAATATATAAATTAATTATTAATATTCTTCCAGTTTTCTTTAGTAATTCCATAAATATAGTTATCTAAGAATTTACCATAAAGACATTCATTATCTTTAAGCATTCCCTCTTTAGTAAATCCTAACTTTTCTGTTATTGCTTGACTTGCATAATTTTCTGTAGCTGTTAAAATACTTATCCTATTTAAGTTTAATTCATTAAATGCATAATCAATCATAAATTTTGTAGTTCTTACCATAATTCCTTTTCCTGTAAATTCTTTTGCAAGCCAGTAACCTATTTCTGTTTTCTTATTTCTAAAATCTAAATCTTTAAGTTCAATACTTCCTGCAAATTTTCCATTATAATATATTGCTAATGGTAATGATATATTATTTTTCTCATTATTTAAGCACACTTTTGTAAAATCAATTACATCTTGTTTACTATGATAAAAATCAAGCCATCCTAGCCATTTTTTCAAAAACTCCCTATTTTTATCAATAATATCATATCTTTCTTCTGCATCATCTACAGTAAAACTTTTTAACACAATATTCTCATCTATTTTTAATTCCATTCTACACCTCCAAAAATTAAATATTACATATTATTTTTTAATACTTCAATTCCCACGTTATATATCTTAGCATGTTCAATCGTATCAAATAAATAATCAACCGGTTTATCTACATCTGTAATATCTTTAACTATTCTATATTCAGAGTGTTCATCTTCTTGTAAAATTATATTATTCTCACCTTGACCATCTCTTAATTCTGCTTGATAAACTATTCTAGTAAAAACTGTTTCCTTAGCTTCATCATAATTACTATCTTCATGTAATATTGGACCAATTACAATATCTAAATTGACTTCTTCTTTTGTTTCACGAATAGCAGCAACACTTGGTGTTTCTCCTTCTTCTACCATTCCTCCTGGTATATCCCAATATTCTGGTAAAGAATTTTCTTTGCCCCTTTTCATTTTTGTTCTTTTTATTAATAAGTATCTATCATTTAACTTGACTAAAGCATGTGCTATCAATTTAAACTTTTGCATATAACATTTCCTTTCTTATCCCACATTTTCTCCATTCTACAGTTCCTAAAATTTAATATTACATAGTTATTATATCATCTTCTTAAAGCTTTTTCACTATTATATATTAAAATGAATGAGTAACTTTTAATCACTCATTCATGATTTTATATATTATATTTTTTTACTTTTCTTCTATTATTAGTTCTGATTTTAATATATTAAAATTGTTTTCCAAAGATGTTTGCTTATCATTTAGTTTTAAGTTTTCTATAGTAACTGTAGCTTTAAAGTCTTTTTCAGCTTTTGTTATACCATCTAAAATATTACTATTAACATCTATTTCAACAATACTAAATGGAGTTTTTAAAGAAACATTATTATTTGTTTTTTCACCTCTTAACTCACTTATAATCTCCATTATTGTATTACCAATATTTAAATATATTTCCTTATTCTTATCTTCTATATTTAGATTTTCTATACTTGTTATATGTATTGAAGGTATGTTCATATCATTCATATATAGTTCATGATATATTTCTTCTGTTACATATGGTAAATATATTGAAAATGCTTGTATTAGTTTGAAAAGTAATGTATATACTGTTTTTTGTCCTGAATATCTTGCTCTTTCTCCAAATTCTTCAGGTCTATATAGTCTGTGTTTTACTATTTCTATATAGTCATCACAGAAATTCCAGAAGAATTTTTCTAAATGATTTAATGCTATACCTATTTCATATTCTTCTAAATATTTTAAGTATCCTTTTTCCATTTCTTCATATTTAGCTAAAATCCATTTATCTATATATTCTAAATCATTATATTCTTTTACTTCTTCTTTAAATTTTTCCTTATTTTCATTATAGTCATGTATATGCATTTCGATAAACTTAGATACATTCCATAATTTGTTTATAAGTTTTTGTCCTCTTGCTAAAGTTTCCTCAGAGAATATTATATCATTACCAAGTCTACCTGTTCCTGCCCAATATCTTATACTATCTGCAGAATGTGTTTTTACAAGCTCTCTTGGTTCTACCTTACTATTTCCCTTACTCTTACTTATTTTTTCTCCCTTGCTTGCCATAACAAATCCGGCTTACAACTAAGTCTTTCCAAGGAATTTCATTAAAGTGATAATATGATTTAACAATTGTATAGAAATCCCATGTTCTTATAATATCTGAACCATTTGTTCTTATACTCATTGGTCTTAAAGCTTTTTCTAATGATTCTTCTCCCATATAGTTCATGTTTATAAGTGGGGTGATTGAAGATGTTGCCCATGTATCCATAACATCAACTTCTGGTACTATTTCTGTACATCCTTCTGGTATCATGCTTTCATGTGGCATATCTACAAGTGAATTTACTGGTAAATCTTCTTTTCTTGCAAATATTGGCTGACCTGTTTTCTTGTCATACCATACTGGGAATGGAACGCCAAAATATCTTTGTCTTGATATACACCAGTCCCACATAATGTTTTCTACCCATTCAATATATCTTGATTTCATATGTTTTGGATACCAGTTAATTTTTTCTCCCATTTCTAGGAACTTATCTTTGTTTGAAGTTGTGTCTATAAACCATTGTTTCATAACAGAATATTCAACTTCTTTTCCACATCTTTCATGTACTTGTACTTCATGTTCTAATTCTTCTATTTTTTCTACAACACCTAATTCTTGAAGATCTTCTATTATTGCTTTTCTTGCTTTTGCATAATACATTCCTCCATATGTAGGAACACTATCAACAATTTTACCATCTTTTGTTAATATATTTTTAAGTGGCAGATTATATTTTCTCCACCATTCAATATCTGTTTGATCCCCAAAAGTACAGCACATAACAACACCTGTACCTTTTTCCATATCTACTTTTTCATCTGCTAAAATTGGAACTATTACATTAATTCCAGGTATAACAGCATTTTTACCTATAAGATGTTGTCTTTTCTTATCTTCTGGATTTACAAATACTGCAACAATTGCTGGAAGTAGCTCTGGTCTTGTTGTTGCAATTGTAAATACTTCTCCATCTTCTGTTTTAAAATTAATATAGTTAAATGTTGTTGTTTTTCTTTTTGTTTCAAGTTCTGCTTGTGCTATTGCTGTTAAACATTCTGTACACCAAAGTGATGGTGCTTCTTTGTGATATACATGTCCTTTTTCTACTAAATCTAAAAATGATAATTGGCTTATTCTTATTGTATTTGGACTTACTGTCTTATACTTGTTTTCCCATGAACTACTTACTCCCATTGTTTGGAATAATTTTTCAAATTCTTCTTCATATTTATTTGTTGTATCATAACACATTTTAGAAAATTCTTCTCTTCCTATTTCATGTGCTTTTTTACCTATTTCCTTTTCTACTAATCTTTCACTTGGAAGCCCATTATCATCAAATCCAAATGGATAAAACACATTATATCCTTTTAACCTTTTGTATCTTGCTATCATTTCTGTTTGTGAATATGAGAAAATATGTCCTATATGTATATTTCCGGCTTACTGTTGGTGGTGGTGTGTCTACTGAATATACAGGTCTTGTATCTTTCCCATCTATAACCTTTTTCTTATCAAAATCATATATTTTATTTTCTTTCCAATATTGTTTCCAAAATTCTTGTTTTTCTAACGGCTTATATTTCTTATCTAACATTATCTTTTCTTATCCTTTCTATTTCTCCTAAGATTTCAGTTATAACATCATCTATTTTCTTATCTGTTGTATCAATATATTTTTGATTTTCCGTTCTTTTTAATGCTCCAACTGTTTTATTCTTATCTGTTTCATCTCTTTTTTCTATACTTTTAATCATTTCTTCTAAGTTTAAATTTTCGTTAATTCCTCTATTTTTCAACTCTTCTAAGCGTCTTTTTGCCCTTATTTTAGTATCTGCATCTAAATATATTTTTAAGTCTGCATCTGGAAATACTACAGTACAAATATCTCTTCCTTCTAATAGTACATCTTCTCCATTTTTTACATATTCATTTGCAATCTTTCTTTGAAGATCTACCATATATTCTCTTACCTTAACTATTTTTGATATATCTGATGCTACCTTTGCAATATCGACTCGGTGTATCTCCTCTGTTATATCTTTTCCATCCAATATTATACTTGTTAATATCTTACCATTAACACTATTTTTTACATATTCTATTTTTGTATCTTCTAATATTTTTAAGATATCTTCTTTCCCTTCTTTTTCTATCCTATTTTGCAAACACTTATATGCCAAGGCTCTATACATTGCTCCAGTATTTATATATTTAATATTATATTTTTCTTCAAATATTTTTGCTATTGTTGTTTTCCCTGTTCCTGCAGGTCCATCAATTCCAATAATCATGTTATTTCCTCTTATTGTTTTTTATTCTTTTCCAGATTTTTCATATTATTTACCGCTTTTTCATATCTTAAAGCTTTTTCTTGTAATTTTTCTTCATCTACTTCTATCTTCACAATCTTTACATTTACCATAGATATATTAACAGAAGTCATATATTCTAATTCTTTTTTAGATTGTTTTTTCATTTCTTCTGCCATTTCTTCTATATTATATCCATATGCAATTTCCATATTCATAGATATTTCTACATCATTACTGTTTTGCGCTTTATCTATCCTTATAGTTGATATTTCTGTAATACCTTGTATTCTATCACATACAAGTCTTATAATATCTTTAAAAACCTTATCTTTTATTGTATATTTCCCAAAATAACTAAATGCCGGCCTTATAACAGATCTTTCTACTCCTGCATTTTCCTTCTTATTTTTCTTTTTATCTTTTTTCTTACCTCTTTTAAGAATTTGAAATGGATCTAAAAGTATCCCTGAAAAGTCTTTTTTTATCTCAAATGTTGGTACAGGAACAATATGTTTTCCTTCTGTCCTTCTTATTCTAACTGCTTCTTCCATTTCTTCCTTAGTTGAAACCTCTTGTATATATATTGTTTTTTCTATTTTAGGAAGCTTTAAATTTTCCTGTATTCTTTTTACCATTTCATCAGATGTACCAAGTATTAGTATTGATTTTATTCTTTCTTTTTTTATACTATTTCTAATTCTTTCTTGTTCTTTTTCTGTAGAAAAAAGGGCTGCTTTTACAGTTTGTACCTTTGTTTTTGCTGTTTTTGCAGATATTCCTTCTATAACTCTACTTCCTTTTATTAAAAGTCCATCATCTATTATAGTTTCTATATTATTATCATATGCAATTTTTTGTGCTCTATAGCTTTTTCCTGTTCCGAGATGGTCCTACAAATGCATATACTTTCATACTTGATATCTTGTATGGTAATATCTTATCAAGTGTTATTCCTTTACTTAGCTTTTCTATTATTCCTAATTGTTTTTTTTCTTTTTCCACGTAAAACTCCAGTAATATATTCCTTAATATCTAATATTTTAACATAAAACGTATAATAATAAAAGAAAAAAGTATTAACTATATATTTAAAATAAAATTTAAAATACAATTAATACTTATCTTTTAACTATTTAAGTTAGTCCATTGTGTATGGTAATACACCTATTTGTCTTGCTCTTTTAACTGCTTTAGTTATTTGTCTTTGAGCTTTAGCACATGCACCTGTTACTCTTCTTGGTAATATTTTACCTTTTTCTGTTATAAATCTTTGTAATTGTTCTGCATTTTTGTAGTCAAGTACTAGGTCTTTATCTTTGCTAAATGGACAAACTTTTTTCTTAGTTCTCTTAAATTTAGAGTTTTTATCGTCTTCTTGGTTTACTCTATTATTTGTTCTTCTTTCTGCCACTTTTAACCCCTTTCTATATATAAAGCTACTTAAAATTCTATATCATCTTCTGTTTCAATTTTAAATTCATCTTCATTAAAGTCATTAAAATCTACTGTTTCTTCTGATGAAAAATGTTGTGCTGGAGTTTGACTCATGCTTACTGCACCACCTGCATTTGAACTATTTCCAGTTCCTCCTGCAAAATATACTTCTTCTCCTATTACTTCTGTAACATACACTTTTTTACCATCTTTATCATCATAATTTCTTGTTTGTATTCTTCCGAACAACTGCAACTTGTGCACCTTTCTTAAAATACATACTTACAAATTCTGCTGTCTTATTCCATGTTATAATGTTTATAAAATCTGCTTGTTGCATGTTTTGGTCTTTACTTGCAAATCTCCTGTTTACAGCAAGTGTAAATGTTGTATATACAACATTGTTTGGTGTATATCTAACTTCTGGATCTTTTGTAAGTCTTCCCATTAAAATAGCTTTATTCATATTTCCTTCTTTCTTTAGATACTATTAGTTTTCTTCTTTTTTTGTTTCTTCTTGAGTATCTATATTTTTAGTTTCTTTTTTAGCTTTTTTGTTTTCTTTAACTTTGTTAACTCTTTTAATTTCATCTTTAACTACCATGTATCTTATAACATTATCATCTATTCTACATATTCTTTCGAATTCTGTTATAATAGTAGGTTCAGATTCAAATTTAAATATTTGCCAATATGCTGCATTATGTCCTTTTACTTCAAAAGCTATTTTTTCTGTTTTTTCTAGCTTTTCTTGTGAAACAACTTTTGCACCATTATCTTCTAAAACTTTAACTAGTTTATTTGAAACTTCTAAAGCTTTTTCTGGTTCTAAAGTTGGCTTTATTAAAACTATCCCTTCGTATTTTCTCATTTTTTTACCTCCTTATGGATTAATAGCCTATACCATACATATTTAGTATAAGCAAGGAGCAATTACTTGCCTTAGTAATAGTATCATATATATGGGCTTATGTCAATTTTTTAATATTAAATTCATCCTCTTCTATATAGTACTCCAATCTCTTTATTGGTTTACATAAATATTGAATCTATATCCTAAAAATGGTATAATATATCTGTACAACAATGTATTACTAAAAATTATAATTATAAATTTTAGGAGGAAAAATAAATGAGAAAAAGTAAAAAGGAAAAAGTTAAGAGAGAAAAAATCTTTCTAAGAAGTTTAAGATTTTTTAAAGGAATTTTTAAGAATTCTATTATATTAGGAATCTTATATATAATTCTTGGTTCTATAGGAATTATTAGTCCAATTATTCAAGGGAACCTTGTAACAAATATAACTCTTGGAAAAAATAGTCTAGTTTTAAAATTTGCTATTATCTTCTTTATAATGGTAATTTTAGAAAACATTATCGCACATAGTGCTTTAATGTTATGGCTTAAAAAGATTAGACCAAAAATTTTAAATAATATACGAAAAGATATTATTGATATATTTACTAGCCTTAGGTTATCAAATTTCAAAAAATTTGATGCTGGAATTTTCCTTGAAAGAATTCAATCAGAGCCTCGTATTATATCTGGGGTAATCAACACAAGTCAGAAACATTTAGTACAATGTTTAGCTAAATTAGGAGCTTTAGTTTACGTCTTTTACATACATTGGATTCTTGGACTCCTGTACCTATCCGGTATAGTAATTGTTACTATAATAGATAGTAGCATTCAAGAGGTCTCAAAGATAAAGAACAAAATTAGTAAAATTGCTAATGAACGTCTTTCTTCATTACTGATTGAGACTATAAAAGGTGTAGCAGATATAAAATTACTATCAATTGATATCTATCCTAAAGTCATGAAAAAATTTAACCATAGTGATAGCCTTTCAATCGATAGAGACTCCTATGATAGTCGTACTTATAGATTAAAAAACATGATATTGTTTATGGTTTCTATTCTAGTACTTATTACTGGAATTCATTTAATAGGGCCATCACTAACAGGTCCTAATCTTATTATTTGTTTTCTATATTCAAATAGAATCCTATCATTAATGGAAAATTTTTCTAGTTTGAGAAGTTCATTAAAAGAATATGAACTTGCAGTTGAAAGGATCATAGAATTTGAAAACGATAATATTTATCCCAAAGATATTTTTGGTAAAAATCACCTTTCCCATATAAAAGGTGATATTAAATTTGATAATATTACCTTTAGTTATGATTCAGATGAAAACAAGATATTGAATAAGTTTAGCTTAAATATTAAGCCTAAAACAACAGTTGCCTTAGTAGGAGCTAGTGGCTCTGGAAAATCTACCATTTTAAATCTCCTAACTAAAAGTCATCTACCTGAAAGTGGTGTAATAACTCTTGATGATGTACCTATTTCAGATTTAGATGCGTCTACATTTAAAAAGGCAATTTCTATAGTGTCACAATCGCCATATATCTTTAATATGAGTATTAAGGAAAACTTATTACTAGTGAATCCTGATGCTAATTCAGATGAAATTGATAAAGTCTGTAAACAAGCATGCTTGTATGATTATATCAACACTTTACCTGATAAATATGATACCGTCATAGGTGAAGGAGGAGTAAATTTGTCAGGAGGACAAAAACAACGCCTTGCAATAGCAAGAGCCTTGCTTAAAAATTCTCCTATCCTATTGTTTGATGAGGCAACATCAGCACTTGATAATACTACTCAATCTGAAATTAAAGAAACACTGAATAGATTAAAAAATGAGTATACTATAATTATTGTTGCTCATAGATTATCTACAATACAGGATTGTGATACAATCCATGTTATTGAAGGTGGAACTATTACTTCAAGTGGAACACATAAAGAACTTTCAGAAAGTTCAGAAACATATAGAAAATTATATGCTTCTGAAGAAATTAACTAACTAACTTTTTCAAATCATTATTAAAGGGAGTGCAAAATATCACTCCCTTTTTCTTAATATAATTTTAATATTAATCATTTTACTTTATTCTATTAAAAACTTCTAAATTGCTAATAATACCATTAGTCTTTAAACGCTCTTACAAGTGACATTGTTACAGGGAAAATTATAAAAAATATTATTGTAAGATTTGGTAAAAAGTATTCTAATAATATAGAAACTGAAAATATAATTAATGGTAAAATTTGTGTAATTAATTTTCTATCTTCTGTTAATAATTTTTCTTCTCTTTCTGTCTTATTTTTCTTATTCTTAAGAACGCTTATTATAAGTTGTATTGATATAAAATCTGTTATTAGGTATATTACCGAATACCCTATTGCTGGTATAAAATCATTGGGATGTTTTATAAGCAATTTCATAAATAATGGTATTAATGATAATGAAAATAGATATAATAAGTTTTTCCATATAAAACTTTTATGTACTTTTTCTGTTTGTTCTAGTAAAAAGTGATGTCTATTCCATTGTGTACCTATAACAACAAAACTTGCAAAATATATAATTATTGATTTTGCAAATTCTATAATCTCTGTCATTTTTATCTCTGATGGTATAGGTATTTCTAATACCATTAGTGTTATAATTATTGCTATAAGTCCATCTGAAAACCCTGCTATTCTTGATATTGGTATATTTTCTTTTATATCAAAATGTTTTTCTATCTGTTTCATTTAACTTCCTTTCAACTATATTTTACACTATTTTTCTTATATATATCAATTAATATTTTTTAAATTTCATAATTCCAAATATTTAATTGTCCTTTTGCTTCTACAGGCTTTTCTAAAGGAACTACATCTTCTAAAATCCACGCATATCTTCCAATATTAAAATCTCCACATAAATATTCTTGCTTATTTTTAGATATTTCTTCCTTAAAATTTTCATCAATATATACACAATCTACAAGCTTACACCTACAAATTATTTTACCATATCCCATCTCTACATTTGGTATTAACTCTGCTAACTCTCTTATATGTTCATCTTTTACATCTATTTTCTTTTTACTTGCATGAATATATAATTCACCCCTATAACTTGTTTTCCAAGTTCTTGTTTCTATATATTTCTTCTTTTCTTTTATTAATGTTGCCCATGGTTCAATTATACTTAAAACTTTTATCATACTATATTATTATTTCCCTTTATTATTTTTTTCAAGTTCAATTAATTTTTCCTTTATTTTAATTCCTCCTGCATAACCTGTAATATCTCCACTTTTTCCTATAACTCTATGACATGGAATTATTATCATAAGATTATTCTTATTGTTTGCATTTCCGAACTGCTCTATATGCTTTAGGCTTTCCTATCTTTTCTGCAATTTCCTTATAACTTTTTGTTTCTCCATATGGTATTTTTAAAAGTTCTTTCCAAACCTTTTCTTGAAATTCTGTTCCTTTCACCATATAACAAATATCAAAAGATTTTCTTTTTCCTTCTAGATATTCTTGTATTTGCATATATACATCATCTGTAATTTTATTCCTATTATCTATATGTTTATTTATTTCAATCTTATCTTCATCACTAATAATTTTAATACTTGTTACATATTTTCCAATATATCCTATAGCTATATTTCCAATTTTTGTAACATATATTCCAAACTTTTCTTTCATAACTATTTATCCTATTTATCATTTAATATTATACTTCTTCATCTATTTCTCTTCCAATTATAATATGATCCATATCCATAACATGTCCTATCATATTATTTTCTATTACAGGAATATTCCTAGTTATTCTTTTTAATATTGCATCTCTAAAAGGCTTTTGTTTTTCTGTTCTTTCACATCCATAATTACCAATTATTATACCTGATATTTCTTCAAAAACATTGTGTTTTTCTAATATATCTAATGCTTTTTCTACATTTTTCATATCTGTTTCAATATCTAAATCTTCTAATAATAATATCCTATTTTTAAGGGTTTTAAAATGTGTTATTATCCTTGAAAATATTGTTAAATTTCCTCCAATAATATTTCCTTTTAACCTTCCTTTCCTTATAGTATTATAATTAATAATTATTTTTTTACTCTCATTATTTAAATCACTTTCTAGTACTTTTTTAAGTTTTAATATATCCTCATCTTTTTCATATTCCTTAAAATTCATATAATGTATACTTTTATTTTTATTATATATATACATAAAATTTAATATTATAGTATTATCACTAAATCCTATAACTATCTTATCTTTTAATTTTTCCATCTTAACATGTTGTATATTCTCTGTTTCTGAATCTCCACCTTTAGAACAAAATACTATATCAATATCTTTTTCATTCTTTTCTATTTGTTCTAAATCATATGAAATATTTTCCTTAGAATTATCACAAAGACTTTTTCCTAAAACAACATTAAATCCATATTTTTCAAATCTTTCTTTTGCATTTAAAACTTCTTCTATCTTTTCTTCATCTACATTATCTGAAAAAGATACAACATATATATTGTATCTTTTATCATTCTTTTTATTATTATTGTTATTAATTTTATTGTTTTTCATAATTTCTTATTCCTACTTATTTTTTACTTAGTCTTCTCTTGGTTTCATTGTTGGGAATAATAGTACATCTCTTATAGAGCTTGAGTTTGTAAGAAGCATTATAAGTCTATCTATACCAATTCCAAGTCCTCCTGTAGGTGGCATTCCATATTCTAAAGCTTGAATAAATTCTATATCCATCATATTTGCTTCATCATCACCTTTTTCCCTATTTTCCATTTGTTTTAAGAATCTTTCATATTGATCAATTGGATCATTAAGTTCTGAATATGCATTTCCATATTCTCTACCACCTATGAAAAGTTCAAATCTTTCTGTTAATTTTGGATTATCTTTTTTCTTTTTAGTAAGTGGTGATACTTCTATAGGGTAGTCATATATGAATGTTGGTTGTATTAATGTTTTTTCTACTTTTTCTTCAAATACAAGATTCATTATATTTCCTATTGTTTTTTCTGCTTCTGAAAGTTCTATTCCAAATTCTTTTGCAATTTTCATTGCTTCTTCTAGTGTTTCTACTTTTTCAAAATCAATTCCTGTTACATTTTTAATTGCATCATTCATTGTTATTCTGTTAAATTTATCTAAATTTATTGTTTGATCTTCATATACTATCTCTGTTGTTCCATTTACTTTTTGACAAACTGTTCTTATTAAATCTTCTGTTATATTCATCATATCAATATAGTCTTCATATGCTGAGTATAATTCTATGTTTGTAAACTCTGGATTATGTTTTATAGAAATACCTTCATTTCTAAACATTCTTCCCATTTCATATACTTTTTCAAAACCACCTACGATTAATCTTTTTAAATATAATTCGTTTGCAATTCTTAAATACATATCCATATCAAGTGTATTATGGTGTGTTTCAAAAGGTCTTGCCGCTGCTCCACCTGCAACTTTGTGAAGTATTGGTGTTTCAACTTCTAAATATCCCTTTTCATTTAAGTATTTTTTTATTTCTCCGAAGTATTTGTATTCTTTTTACAAATGTTTCTTTAACATTTGGGTTAACTATTAGATCTAATTCTCTATGTCTATATCTTAAATCAACATCTTTAAGCCCTTTAAACTTATCTGGGAATGGTCTTAATGTTTTTGTAAGAAGCACTATATCTTTTGCATGTATAGATATTTCTCCTGTTTTTGTTTTAAACACAAATCCTTTAACACCTACAATATCACCTAGGTCATATTTTTTAAATTCCAAATATTTATCTTCTACATCATTTAATGATATATATACTTGTATTTTTCCTGTTTCATCTTGTAGGTTAAAGAAAGATGCTTTACCCATAACTCTTTTTGTCATTATTCTCCCTGCAACACTAACAGTTCTTTCTTCATCTTCTTTAAAGTTTTCTACTATCTCTTTTGCATAATCTGTTCTGTCATATTTTGTAATATCAAATGGATTTTTTCCTTCTTTTTGTAATTCTTCTAATTTTTCTTTTCTTATTTTCATCAATCCATCTAGTTCTTCTTCATATGCTAATTCTTCTTTTACTATATCTTGATTATTCATATATATTTTCCTTTTCTTCTATTTTAATTATATGATATATATTTTCTCTTATCATAAATTAATTTTACTATATTTTTTTATTGTTGTAAAACTTCTATTGCTTTTTGTAATTGTATATCTTTTTTCATAAGTATTTTCTTTAGCTCTTCTTCTGTTTTCCCTTCGTTTTCTTTTAAGATTTCTTTTTTATCTATTTTAGGCTGTTCCACTTTTATTGTTGGCTCTACCCCTTTGTTATTAAGTTTTAATTCTCCTGGTCCAAAATATTCTTCTATTGTTGCCTTTAATGCTCCACCTGTACTACTTGGATATACACCTTGTATTACACCTTTTCCATATGTTGTTTCTCCTATTACTTCTTTTGTTCTCTTATTTTCTTTTAATGCTGCTGTTAATAATTCTGATGCTGATGCTGAATATTTGTTTGCAAGTATTACAATATCAAAATTATATTTTGCATTTTTTTCTGTGTACACTGTTTTTTTGAAATTTTTACCATTTATAGTTGAATATATTTCCTTACCTTTATCTAAGAATAAGTTTGCAATTTTAATAGTACTTCTTACATCACCACCACCATTAAATCTTAGATCTATTATAAGTTTAGTCATTCCTTTTTTTCTTAAATCTTCTATTGCTTTTTCTACATCTGATGCTGAATTTTCCGAAAAACTCTTTATATCTAAATATCCTATTCCATTTTCTAAAAGTTCATGTGCTGTACTATCTATTTGTATTTCTTTTCTTGCTACCTTGATGCTTTGTTCTTTCCCATCACGTATAACTGTAATTACCACATCTGTATTTTCTTTTCCTTTTATCTCTTTTACCGTATCTGTTAAGTTTTTATCTCTAACATCAATATCATTAACTTTTATTATTATATCATTTTCTTTTAATCCTGCTTCTTCTGCTGGTGTACCTTCCATTATGCCTGCTATTATCTTATTTCCATCTTTGTCCTTAAGCTCTACACCAATTCCAACATATTTACCGAGATACGTCTTCTTTTATACCACTCCATTCTTCTTTTGTATAGTATTCAGTGTATTTATCACCAATACCTGCTACATATCCCTTCATTGCCGCTTCTACAAGCTTACTATCATCAATTTCTCCCTTGTAAACTGCTTTTAATTTTTCTCTTATTGCTTTTAAGTTTTTAGCAATTGTTCTTATTGTTTTTTCTTCATCTTTATCTACTGGTTCTTCAACTGTTAATGTCCCTGTTTTCTTTTCAACCCTGTTTATAACTATCTGATTATTAATAATCATTGTTACTAAGATTACAATTATTGTATATGATATGAATAGAAAAGTTTTACTTGTTCTTTTCTTATTATCTTTTTTCACTGTAAATTCATCTTTTACTATATTTTCTTTAGTTTTTATGTTTTCTTTCTTTTCTTTTTTATTTTTTTGTTCTTTCATAATCTTCCTTCTATTTTTCTAAATTTTCAACCATTTTTACTCTTTCAACATATTTCCCATAATCTTTAAATTTAGTACTTATCATAACATCTATATATTCTATTGCATCTACAAGTTTTGTATCATTTGATGCTAAACATACTACATTTAAATCATCATCTGCAATACCATTGCTTAAGCTTTCTCTACTATATGCAAGACTTGCACGAATACCTTTAAACTTATTTGCTGCATATGTCATACCATGTCCACTTTTGCATATAAGGATACCTTTTGATGCCTTATCTTCTATAACCTTTTCGCATACTTTTTGTGCATAAATTGGATAGTCAGTTCTTTCTTCTGAATATGTTCCCATATCCTCAATTTCAATATCTACACCATTTTCTTTTATACCATTTACATATTCTATTATTTCTTTTTTAAGTTCAAATCCTCCATGATCTGCTCCAATATATATTTTCATAATCTTCTCCTATAACTAATATTATAATTAAAATTATACCAAATATAATTTATTTTTACATTATAATATATATAATATTAAAAAAGATTAAGAACATTTTAACTAATATTCTTAATCTTCTACATTAAATTTAATTTTCTCTTCCTTGTAAATATCTAGCAAGATTTTTAAGTCCATCATTATTCCACATTTTGAATCTTATTTCATCTGGATAATTTCCCATTGTGTCATCATATCCATCTGGTATAAATATGTGGTCCCAACTCCATCCATATTTACCTGATTTTTCTTTTGCTATTGTTCCTGTTGTTACTGATTTAAATACTATTGGTTCTTTTCCATATTCACAAAATGCATATGCTTCTACAAACATTGCTTTTCTGTTTTCTTTACCTTCTAATAACTTTAATATTCCGGTCTTCTCCAAGTTTATCATCTACATAGTGTGTATATGGCCCTGGAAAGCCTCCGAAGTTCTTCTACAAAAAGTCCTGTATCATTTTTAAGTGCAGCTCCTTTTAACTTTTCACTTGCTTCTTTTGCTGAAAACATTGCTATTTCTTCTACTGTATCTTTTTGTATTTCTGTTATATCAAGCTTAACATGTTCTACTTCTATTCCTAGTGGTTCTAAGATTTGTTTTGCACTTTTAATTTTAGCTAAATTACCTGTTACATATTTTATACTATCCATAATTTCTCCTTTATTATTTGCTAATATTATACACTATTTTATTCTAAATATCTCCATTATTTTTAATATAATATTATTAAATATTTTCTTAATTCCACTTTTTTTATTTCCTTTATACTAAAATTATATATATTAAATTTTAGTTTATAAACTTTTACAAGTTCTTCCATAAGTTTTTTAACATTTATGTAATATACAAAAAACAGCATTAGTTGATTGTCTTTACTAATACCGCTTTTATAATTTATTCTATTGTCCCTTCATTATTGTATCAAATTCTTCTCCAGAAATTTTTTCTCTTTCTATAAGTACTTTAGCAATATTATGAAGTTTTTCTGTATTTGCTGTTAATATTTCTTTACCAATATTGTACGCATTATCTATAATTGACTTAATTTCTTCATCAATTTTAGATGCTGTTTCTTCACTTATATGTTTAGTATGTCCTATATCTCTTCCTAAAAATACTTGTTCTGAATTAGTTACATATGATATAGTTCCGAAGTCTATAACTCATACCATATTTTGTAACCATATCTCTTGCAATTTTTGTTGCTCGTTCAATATCATTACTTGCTCCTGTTGATATATCTCCGAAGTATTATTTCTTCTGCGATTCTACCACCTAAAAGCCCTATTATACTTTCTTCCATTTCTTTTTTAGATATAAATGATTTATCTTCTCCGTGACTTATACATAGTATATCCACCTGCCATACCTCTTGGTACTATAGATATTTCATGTACTTTTTCTTGTGTTTTTAAGAAATATGACACTACTGCATGTCCTGCTTCATGATATGATACAAGTTTTCTTTCTTTTTCAGATACAACCCTACTCTTCTTTTCAGGTCCCATACTAACTTTTATCATAGCCTCTTCAATATCTTTTTCTGTTATATATTCTTTTTCTTTTCTTGCTGCTAAAAGTGCTGCTTCATTTAAAACATTTTCAAGGTCTGCACCTGCAAAACCAGCTGTATTTTTAGCAACTACTTCTAAAGATATATCTTCAGATAATTTCTTGTTCTTACTATGTACTTTAAGTATTTCTTCTCTTGCTTTAGCATCTGGCATTGATACAACTATTTGTCTATCAAATCTACCTGCACGAAGAAGTGCTGAATCCAGTACATCTGGTCTATTTGTTGCTGCAAGTACTATAACTCCTTCATTTGAACCAAAGCCATCCATTTCAACAAGTAATTGATTTAATGTTTGTTCTCTTTCATCATGTCCGTGATCCGAAGTCCTGCACCTCTTTGTCTACCTACTGCATCAATTTCATCTATAAATATTATACATGGAGCTTTTTTCTTCGCTTCTAGAAACATTTCACGAACTCTTTTTGCACCAACCCCTGAATACATTTCAACAAAGTCTGAACCAGAAATTATGAAAAATGGAACTCCTACTTCTCCTGCAACTGCTTTTGCAAGAAGTGTTTTACCGTGTACCTGGTCTTCCTACTAAAAGAACTCCTTTTGGTATTCTTGCACCCATTTCTATATATTTTTGTGGATTTTTTAAGAAATCTACTATTTCTTTTAATTCTCCTTTTTCTTCTTCAATACCTGCAACATTATCAAATCTAACAGTATTTTCATCTTCTTCTATAAGTCTTGCTTTACTCTTACCGGATTGCTTGATCTCTATCTGGCATTTCTTGTCTTGCTCTTATAGACGCCATATTTATCCAACTTATAACAAGGATAATAACTATTGCTGTTGGAAGTACAACTACTGTATTTTGTACAACCTTATCTACGAAAGTTAACTCTTCTTGTTCGATAATGAATCCATCTTTTATCTTTTCTGAAACTTCAGTTAAAAACACTTGATCATTTGGTATATTTGTTTTTGCATTTTTATCATTATATACATATCTTACATATGTCTTATCTGCAGATATCTTCATCTTAGCTACTTTTTCCTGTTTTATCGCTGATATCATCTCAGAATAATTTACATTTACTTCAATCCCATTCTTAAAATTCATATATATTAATGCTATAACAACAATTATAAGTGCGATTCTAACTATATTTCCTACTTTTTTCATAAGTATTCCTTTCTATTTTTTCTTTTTTCCAATTTCATGACAACTCCTACATCTAGGTTCATATGTTTCTTTTTCGCCTATTTGTATTATTTCAGAATCAAAACTTGCAGGCTTTCCATCTACAATTTTTTGACTTTTAGTTGCAGGTTTTCCACATTTCATACACACTGCTTGAAGTTTTGTTACAAATTCTGATTTTGCTAAAAGTTTAGCAGTTATATCAAAAGGTTCACCTCTGAAATCCTGATCAAGTCCTGACATTGCAACTCTTATTCCCCTATCTACTAATTTTTCTGCAACATCAATTATTCCTTCATCAAAAAATTGCACTTCATCTATTGCAACCAAATTTACATTTTTTTCATTTTCCAATATCTTTAATATTTCCGAAGAATCCTCAACTGCATATCCTTCAACAGTTTCCCCATTATGTGATACAACATCTGTCTTGCTATATCTATCATCAATCTTAGGCTTAAATACAAACACTTTTTGTTTTGCAATTATTGCTCTTTTTACCCTTCTTATAAGTTCTTCACTTTTACCACTAAACATTGGTCCTACTATTATTTCCATATAGCTATATTCTGGTCTAAACATAATATTCTCCTGCTACTTTATCTAAATTTTATTTTTATTTAAGTCATTTTGTTTTACTTAATATTACTGTAATTCATCTACTACTCTATGATATCTAGGATCCTTTAATTTTTCTATATATCTTCTATATTCTTCTTCATTATTTCTATTTAAATATTTTATATTAAAATTATACATTTCTTCCAAATTTGTACCAATTGTATTTAAATTTCTGTCCATCATTGTATATTTTAATTTTGCATATCCATAGTCATCTATTTCTATTTCTCTATCAATATTTGCAAATATATATATACCTTCTGTTATAAGTGTTGATATAAATATGTCATATTCTTGTTTTGTTCTAGGTTCAAAATTCTTATCAACAATTTGCCATTTTTCATTCATATTTTTTACAATATAATTATCACCATCTGGTATAACTTCCTTATATATAGGAGAAATTGCTTTTAAATCTTCGTCTTCATTACTTGCAAAATATGTTATTTTTCTTGGTTTTCTCTTAATCGCAAGTCTTTTATCTTCAAATACTTCAATTTGAACATTATTATTTAATGTATATTTCTTTCCTTGAAGATCAAACCATCCTGTTTCTTTCTTACTTGGTGAAAAATATGGTAAAAATCCGATTGCTATATACATATAGGTGATTTTCGTCATATATAAGTTTTTCTGCACTTAGTTTTATATAATCGCCTTTGTCTTTACTACTTTTTAATAAATCCCTTTTAGTTACTAATGTATATACTTCTTTTTCTGTTATTTCAGATTTTTGAACCAAAACATCATATTTATCCGAAAACTGAAATCTTTTTTCATTACTTTTGGCTGTATCTTCATAAATATTCTTAACCACAAATCCATTATACCTGTTACTTATTTCTATCTTCGGATCTTTTTCACCAATTACATTTTTTAAAACTTTTACAAATTCTTCTCGTTTTCCTTCATGATCTTCATTAGAATATTCAGAGTTATATGACATTACCTTTCTTTCGTTTTTCATAATTACATCTGTTATATTATTATTTGAAACAGCTGCAAGTTCAAAAGTCTTATCATATGCTTTTATTTTATAAAATGGTGTTGCATAGTCATATTTAAAGTCTATTTTTGTTTCTCCAAACCTATTAATATATCCATATTTGCCATTTACTCTAACATTTATATATACTCCCTTATCTGCTATTTCTTCTACATATTTAAAATACTCATTATTATATGCTGTAAGGTTAATATCTTCCCTCTTTCTTATATATTCTGCAATTTGCTTATATTGTGATAATGCTACTGCAGATAATACTGAAATTCCCATCATTATTATTATTAAAGTACTTGCAAGAAAATTATCTTTTTCAATATAGTTATTTTTTGATAATGTTCTTATTATCAAAATTCCAGAAATTATTACAAATATCGGATATATATATGAAGGAGTAAAAAATGTTATAATCCCTACAAGTGAGAAAAGATAAAACACAAAATAATATCCTTTTTTCATATTAAATATTGAAAATACAAAGTTCATAATACATATTAATCCTGTAATTCCAAATATGACATAATGTTGAATATTCATAACAAACCTTTGATGTCTTGTTAATTCCAACCTATTATTATGTATCATATACCATGCATACATAATAAGAAGTAGTCCAAGAATAATATTTAGTACTCCTAAAAGTATATTGGTTTTCTTCCCCTTCATATTATTTACTCCTTATTAATTTTCTTTCATATACCATTTTGATAAGTCCATATCTTCTATATCTAAAATCATTTCATGTTTTGGAAGAACTCTAAATGTATATACAAAGTTTCCTCCATTATTTATAGAAATTGTTCCTGTATATGTACATGTTCCATCATCATTTTTATTTACAAACTTAAGTTCGTCTGATTTTACATATTTCATCTTACCATCTTCTATTAATTCTGCTATATATACTTGTACTTTAGCATTTTCTATTGCTACTCTTCCTAAGTCCACTCTTATGCTTACCTTTATATCTTCTCCTGCATCTAAAGTTTCTTGTTCTATTTGAGTATCTTGATATATTTTTATATTATTCCATTCTTCATAACACATTTTCTTCCATTTTAAGAATTCAAAAACTTGTTCTAAAGAATTAAATTTACTATCATTTAATTCTATAAGTGGCATATATATTTTCTTTAAGTAATCTATAAGCATTCTAGATGTTGAATACATTCCCGCATTTGTAGCTATAGAATTTTTCATATATCCAATCCAATCAATTGAATATGTGTTCATATTTTCCTTGTTATAATATGCTGGTATTATCTTTGTTTCAAGCATTTCATAAAGACTATTACTATCTACTCTATCTTGTTCTTCATCTGAAGAATATTTCTTCCTATCACCTATTGAAAATCCATTTGTACCATCATATCCTTCATCCCACCATCCGATCTAATATACTAAAGTTTACAGCACCATTTATTGCTGCTTTTTGTCCACTTGTTCCGAGATGCTTCATAAGGTCTTCTTGGGTTATTCATCCATACATCAACACCTGCAACAAGCATTCTTGAAAGTCCCATATTATAGTTTTCAAGAAGCATTATTTTGCCTTTAAATTGTGGCATTTTAGATACTTCGTCTATACGTTTTATAAGTTCTTGTCCCATAACATCTGCAGGGTGTGCTTTACCTGCAAATACAAGTTTTACTGGCCTTCTTTCATCATTTAAAAGTTGTGTTAATCTTTCTAAATCTTCAAATATTATAGTTGCTCTCTTATATGTTGCAAATCTTCTTGCAAAGCCTATTATAAGGTCATTTTCATTTATCTTACCAACTGTTTCTGCTATTTCATCATATGTTGCACCATTTTCACTCATTCTTGTTCTAACATTTCTATTTATTTCTTCTATTAGCTTCTTCTTATATGTTAAATGAGTATTCCACAATACATCATTTGGAATATTATATATATTTTTCCAAACATTATTATCATATATCTTATCTTGCCAAAATGGTATTAAATAATTGTTATACATCTTCTTAATGCCTGGTGCAAGCCATGTGCAAGTATGTACACCATTTGTTACATATGTAATTGGAGATTCATCATCTGCAGTATTTGGCCATATTTCTGTAAATAATTCTTTAGAAACATCTCCGGTGAAGCTTACTTACACCATTTTTCTTACCTGCTATTTTAAGTGCAAACACTCCCATATTAAATGCTTTTTTGTAATTATCATTTGGAGTCATTCCTAACCTTAAGAAAGTATCTTTAGAAATTCCAAGTTCATCCCATTTTCCATCAAACATTCTTTCTATTAAATCAATATCAAATATTTCATTTCCTGCTGGAACTGGTGTATGTACTGTTACTGCTGTCATTGTTTTAACAAGTTCTTTCGCAACATCAAAAGAAACTTCTTTTTCTCTCATTATTTGTTCAATAAGTTCAATGATTAAAAATGCTGAATGTCCTTCGTTCATATGGTAAAGGTTTGGAACTATATTTAATTCCTTTAATAACTTAACCCCACCAATACCAAGAATCATTTCTTGCATTAATCTCATTTCTCTTCCACCACCATATAGTCTATATGAAAGTTCCCTGTATTTACTACTATTTTCTTCTGTATCAGAATCTAAAAGATATAATTTTACTCTACCTACACTTATTTCCCATACCTTAAGCATTACTTTAGTATTTTCAATATCTATATATATCGCAAGATCTCTACCTTTTTCATCTTTAACTTTCTTTATAGGCATATTATCTAAATCTGACTTTGCAAATAATGTAAGCTGATTTCCTCTTCCATCAATCTTTTGGTTAAAATACCCCTCCTTATACATAAGGCCTATTCCAACAAGTGGTATTCCGAAGATCACTTGCAGATTTTAAGTGATCACCTGATAATATTCCAAGACCTCCTGAATATAATGGCATTGTTTCATCAAGTCCATATTCTGCCGAAAAATATGCAATACACTTATTCTTATACTTTTCATAATTATTCATATAATATGTATTATTATTTTCCATATACCCTTTAAAATCTGAATATACCTTATTATATTCTTTTAAGAAATCTTCATTTTTTGATACTTCTTCTAATTTTGATTGTGATATTTGTTTTAAAAACTTAATTGGATTTTTTCCAACTCTTATCCATAGCTCTTTATCAATCTTTTTAAATAATTTTAAGCTTTCTGTATTCCAACACCACCATAAATTATCTGCTATTTCTTGTATCCCTTTTATCTTTTCTGGTAATTTAGGAACTACTGTTAATCTATTAAATATGTACATTTCTCCTCCGTATATCTTTTACTTTTCTTTTGTATTTGTATTTATATTTATATTTTTAAATAATTATTATTTAATTTTTTATTATATGTTTTTATATTTAAATTTATTTTATTTTTTTATTTTGGACCTTTATGTTATTATTCTTTAGAAAACATCATAAATGGATAATCATTCTGAATAAATTGTGCATACATTGATCTTATTTCATTTAATTTTCCTTCTGTAGCAAACTCAAGCACATACACCCTTCCAAATGCATTTGCCTCTTCATCTACCATCAATTTAATATTTCCACCCATTCTTGCAGAATAAAAAATATTATTTTGGCCTTGTTTAAGCTCATTATATCTTGCAACAGAAGCAGAATTTGCAATCCCTTGATTTGTATTAAACATTCTATCAAATTCATTTATGTCTGATATATATACTTTTTTAGGTTCTATACTATTTTCTACTTTTTTTTCTTTTTTAGCTGTTTGTAATTTCAAAATTGCCATATATCTACTATGTACGTTAAAGCTTATAACCCCTAGTATAATTATTATCATTAACATCGATATTATTGCATATACTGTTAAAAATCCTTTTTTTTCTTTAAAATTCACTATAATCTATTCTCCTTACTATTACAAATTTAGCATAACTTATATATTAATTTACTATATAGAATTCTTTTTTTCTAGTTTTTTTACAAAAAATGATATAAACGTAAAAAGAGTACATTTTCTAATGTACTCCTTCTAGCATTTTATTATATTCTTCCTCTGTTATTCTTTGTATACCAAGCTTTTCCGCCTTCTTATACTTACTACTTGTTTCTTTTTCATATATTACAATATTTGTATCTTTTGTTATGCTGGATTTTACACTTCCACCATTTGCGATTATTTCTTTTTCTATTTCTTTTTTCGGCTTGCTAAAGTTTCCTGTAAGTACAAATACTTTGTCTTTAAAAATTTCTGAAACAATTTCAATTTCGGCATCTTTTTCTATTTCTTCCTGTGCCTCCATTTTTATTCCATGTTCTTTCAATTTTGATATTATTTCTCTATTTTTTTCTTTTCTAAAGAAATTATATATGTTATTAGCTACAATATCACCTATGCCATCTATCTGTTTTAATGTTTCTTCATCACTTTCCATTATTTTCTCTATTGAGTTAAAGTTCTCATTTTTTACTATTTCCTTGCTTTGATTTACTCCGAACTCCTTGTATTCCTAAAGAAACTAATACTCTGTTTAATGAATTATTTTTACTATTTTCAATTGATTTTAATATATTTTCTTCAAATTTCGTACTCTTACCTATTTTAGTATTTCTTTCCTTATTTCTCTTTTCTTTTATTTTAGTTAAATCTTCTAATTTTAATTCATATATATCTGTTATATTTTCTATTAGTCCAAGTTCTATTAAATCTCTAATGATGCTTTCTCCGAAGTCCTTCTATATTCATACAATTTTTAGATGCAAAATATATTATTTTTTGCATTTTTATTGCTGGACATTCTTCATTTACACACTTATAGTCCACCTGCTCTTTTACAAGTTTGCTATTACATACAGGACAATTTTCCGGCATTTTAAATTCCAATTCTTTTCCCGTTCTTTTTTCTGCAAGCGATTTTACTACTTCTGGTATAACATCTCCTGCTTTTTGGATTATAACTGTGTCTCCAATTCTTATATCTTTCTTTTCTATAATATCGGCATTATTTAGTGTTGCTTTAGATATTCTAGAACCATCTACAATCTTTCCTTCTTTAAATACTGCAAGTGGTGTTATAACTCCTGTTCTTCCGAACATTTAGCTCTATTTTATCAATAATCGTTTCTACCTGTTGTGGTGGATACTTATACGCAACTGCCCATTTCGGATATTTTTCGGTCATACCTAGTATTTCCCTATATCCCAAATCATTTATTTTTATCACTGCTCCATCTATTCTAAAAGATAGGTCTTGTCTCATGCTTCCTATTTCTTCAATCTTAGTTATAGCATCTTTAATACTGTTTATAACTTCTCTATATGGGTTTACTGTAAAATTTAAGTTTTCTAAAAAATCTAAAGTTTCGCTATGTGTTTCAAACTTATCATCTGCATATTGAAGATTAAAGATAAATATATGTAACTTTCTTTCTGCAACAACTTCTGCTTTTTTTTGTCTAAGTGTTCCGAGATGCTGCATTTCTTGGATTTGCAAAAAGTTTCTTTCCTTGTTCTTCATTTCTCATATTCAACTCTTCAAATTCCTTATACGGTAAATATATTTCACCTCTTACAATTAATTTTTTATCATATTGGATTTCATGTGGTATATCTTTTATATGTAATATATTTGCTGTTACGTCTTCTCCTACCTCTCCGGTCTCCTCTAGTTACACCACGTACAAGTTTTCCATTATTATACTCAAGTGCAATTGACAATCCATCTATCTTAGTTTCTACAACATATTCTAAATCTGTATTTCCATCTTTGTCGATATCTAAATTAAGGCCTTTTCTTGCTCTTTTTTCAAAATCATATATTTCATCATATGAAAATACATCTTGAAGACTTTTAAGCGGAACCTCATGTTCTACTTTAGTAAATAAGTCAGAGACTTTTCCGGCCTCCAACTCTATTTCTAACTCCTTTTTTATCAACAAATTGTGGATATTTTTCTTCTATTTCTAGTATCTTCCTTTTTAATTTATCATACTCATAATCTGATATTTCATTTGTATTCTTGTTATAATATAGGTCTGAATGGTATTCTTCTTCTTTTCTTAAATTTTTAAGTAATTTTTCTACTTCATTTTCTTCCATATTTTCTATACTTATATCATAATTACTCTTATTTGCAACTTCATTTTCTAAATTAAGTTCTTCAAAAAAATCCATATTATTATTCATACTATTTTCTCTCTTTTAAATTTATTATATATTTATATCTTTATATATTTTTTATTAATTCATTTCTTTAAATAATACATTTGCAATGTTAAGAAGTTTATCATCCTCATATCTATTGCATAATAGTTGCATACCTATTGGCATATTTTCATTATCCTTTGCAACTGGAACTGATATCGCAGGTATCCCTGTTATATTAGCAAGGCATGTATATATGTCTGAATAGAATGTTTCCTTTTGATTTTGTTCTATATATCCTTTTTTAGGTGCTGTTTTTATAGTAACAGGCATTAGTATTGCATCATATTTTTCAAATATTTCATTCATCTTTTCTATTATAATTTGTCTTACTTTTAATGCTTTTTTGTAATATGCATCATAATATCCTGCTGATAATACATATGTCCCTAGCATTATTCTTCTTTTAGCTTCTCGTCCAAATCCTAATGTTCTTGTCTCTTTAAATAATTCATCCATATTTTTAGGATCTTCTACTCTTTGTCCATATCTTACCCCATCAAATCTAGATAAGTTTGAACTTGCTTCTGCCGAACTTATAATATGATATACTGATATTGCTTCTTTACCATATGGGAATTCTATTTCTTCTAAAATTGCTCCTTTTTCTTTTAGCGCTTTAATGCTTTTTGCTATAGCATCTCTTACTTCTTCTTGCATTTGATCCTTTAAAAAATTGTCTATTATAGCTATTTTCTTTCCTGATATATCATTGTTTAATTTTGCTTCAAAATCTTTTAAATCTTTAGGGTTTACACATGTTGAATCCATATCTTCTAATGATTTTCCGGTTTTCCATATAGTATTTTTTACCTGAAATTATATTTAAAAGTCTTGCTGCATCTTCTACAGTTCTTGTAATTGTTCCTGCTTGGTCTAAACTTGATCCAAATGCAGTTATACCATATCTTGATACTGTTCCATAACTTGGTTTTAATCCCACTACTCCACAATAACTTGCAGGTTGTCTTACAGAACCACCTGTATCTGATCCAATTGACCATGGTGCCATGTTTCCAGCTACTGCTGCTGCACTTCCTCCTGATGATCCTCCTGGTACTCTATCTAAGTTTACTGGATTACTTGTTATATTATATGCCGAATATTCTGTAGATACACCAAATGCAAATTCATCCATATTTACCTTACCAATTATTCCGATATCCTGCTTCTTTAATATATTTAATTATTGTTGCATCATATGGTGATACATAGTTTTCTAATATCTTACTTGCAGATGTTGTTTTTGTTCCAATCACATTTATATTATCCTTTATAGCTATCGGTATCTTATCTTCTACAACATTGCTAACAGATAAGTATGCTCCAATCTTGTCATCTTCTTTTTTAATGTTTTCTAAATATATTTCATATATTTCTTTTTTAGTTATTTTTCCATCTTCAACTAATTTTTCTAATTCTTTTACACTTAATCTTAAAATTTCTTCTTTTTCCATCTTTTCCTACTCTTTATTCTTCTTCATTATTGTTTATACTTGGTACATTTATCATATCCCCTATTGTTTTTGCATTTTCTAATATACCTTTTGTATTTTCAAATTTTTCTACCCTATCTTCCCTTATACAATTAATATTACTACTCATAATTTCATTTGCAGTAACATTTTCTGTATCAATATCATTTAAAATTTCCATATATCCTAAAATATTTGAAAGCTCTTTAGACATTTTTTCTAATCCTTTTTCATCAAATTCTAATTTTGCAAGTTCTGCAACTTTTTTTGTTTCTTCAATACTAATCATTATCTCTTTCCTTAACATTTAACCTTTCATTATATACAATTATTGCCTCTTCCTGAGTTATATCTCCATTATACACCATTTTTTTTAGAACAATATTCCTTCTTTGTAGTGCAAGATCATAATGTTCATATGGATTATATACACTAGGCGCATTTGGTACTCCTGCTAAAAATGCTGCCTCATTTAAGTTTAATTTTTCTGGTGTTTTACCATAATACCCTTTAGATGCTGGGCCTATTCCATAATATCCAGCCCCAAAATATGATGTATTAACATATAGTTCTAAAATATCATCTTTACTATATTTCTTTTCAAGTTCGATAGAATAAAAAAGCTCTTTTATCTTTCTATCTATTTCTGTCCTTTGATCTAAAAATATATTTTTTGATAATTGCTGCGTTATTGTACTTCCACCCTCTTTTAATTTCATACTAATTATATTATTATACATAGCTCGTGAAAATCCCATAATATCAACTGCTCCATGACTATAATATCTTCTATCTTCTGCTGCTATTACTGCTTTTAGGTATAATTCATCAATTTTGTCTTTTTTTACATATGTATTCCTACTTCTTATACCCTCAACCGTTTTTTCTATCTTTCCTGCTCTTATCTCTGTATTAACCTCATTATATATTATTCCTAAATATGCTAATACCACAATTATTGCAAGTATTATTATTCCTAATATAATAGACAATATTCCTTTTAAAATTTTTCTCATATTTCTTCTCTCAACCTTAAAATTAAACTTTTCTTATTAAAATATATCATAAATATTATACATTTTTCAACAAAATAATTGACAAAGGAATTAAAAGTATGTAAAATATATAAGTACATGGTGGTAGTAGCGTAGCTGGTTAACGCGTCAGTTTGTGGCACTGAAGATCGAGGGTTCGAATCCCTCCTACCACACCATTATTGGGCTGTAGCCAAGCGGTAAGGCATCAGACTTTGACTCTGACATGCGCAAGTTCGAATCTTGCCAGCCCAGCCAAAAGAAAGACACCTTTTTAAAGGTGTCCTTTTTTTTCCAAATCTTTCATTATCTTTTGGAAGCCATTTGCATGGCTTCCTTCAATATACACATTTTTATTAATTTCTTGAGATTCTTTAGGGATCATACCATCTCCCTTTATACATATAAATTTATCAACAATAGCTAAGGCTATTGTTTCTATGTCTCTCTCTTTTATTGCTTTTACAATCTCTTTTTTACTTAAAAATATTACATAATTTCTAGTAATATTTTTGTTTATTTTCATATTTTTTATTATAGGATTATTCTCTCCTATCATTTTATCTGAAAAATCATTGTCAATGAATTTACTGTATATTTTTCTTATAATCGGATTTTTAACCCGATTATAAAATGATTCTTTTGGAGTATACCATACTCCTTTGTAGGGGGTAGCACCACAAATGTATGTGATTTTATCTGAATATAAATTCAGATAATTTAATACTATCCCTCCTTTACTATAGCCGATTATAATTGTCCTATCATAAAACCCGCTTATTTTTAATACTACATTTTCAATCTCTTTGATTAAATAATCAAAGTCAAAGTTCCTATTAAAACAAATATAAATCACATCATATTTGTTTTTTATTCTAAATCTTTTTTTTACTTCATTTAGATCTTGAATATAATAACATGGTAGTATAACCACCAAGGTTTTATTATTGTTTTTTCTATATAAAAAAGTAGAGTTTTTTAAATTTAATTTTCTCATTTTTTTCCTCCCATTAAAATAAATTTATTTTATGTAAAATTTTTTTCTTATATATATTATACAACTTTCAACTCTTTATGTAAACTCTTTTTTAAAATCTATTTTTTTCAAAAAATTCTTAAAAATAGTATTTAAAAATATTGCATAAAATAATATTAAGTGCTATAATAATTCTATCGAGGTGTGGCGCAGTTGGTAGCGCGCGTGGTTTGGGACCATGAGGTCGCAGGTTCGAACCCTGTCACCTCGACCATAAAATTATATTAAAAAAGCTTGAATTAACAAGCTTTTTTTCTTTTATACCCCCTTTATACCCCTACTTAAAACTATAGAATCTAAAAATATATAGCCATAAGAACTACAACAAAATTTTATTTTAATAACATGTATTTAAATTATATACATTCTAATTTAGAACATGTATCAAAAACTGGACAAAAAAAATTTGAAAAGTTTGTAGATATATTTTCTCTCTTATTGTGCCTTTTTTATTATTTATTCATTTTCATAATCTTCTATGGTTCTTTGATCTCTACCTGAAAAGAATTCTTTCCAGTATGGATTTTCTTTATCAAATAACTCTTTCTCTTCTTTTGTAAAATTATGTGGATAATCTGTCCATAAATTATATATATTTTTTTTATCAAAACTATACAGTAATTTCCCAATATATCCAATCTCTTCTACTGACCAAATTTTATCATTATCTTTTTTTTTATAAAATCTAAAATTTGAGTTTTCTTTATTTAATACTTCCATCAACTCCCTTTCTTCGCTTATATTCTTCTGTATTTAAAAATCCTAATATTTTTATAAATTCTTTGTTTTTTTAATAAAGATAACATGTATTAATATATTTGACAAGTATTTTAATACATGTTCTTTACAATAATTTTACTTATTCTTTATATGTGCTGATGTAATTATATAATTAAATACATTTACTTTAATAATTATATCATTCAATTCACAACACCAATTCTTCCCTTCTCTATAAATATTACAATTTTTATCACTAATTATTTTTTTACAAAATTCTACAATATCTTCATTTTTTAAATTTAAGTTATTTTTTATTCTTTCTTTCCCTTTATCAGCAATATTTATTTTATCTAAATTTAATAAAAAACTTTCTTTACTTTCTATTACACCCTTACTATTTTTTCTATTATGAGCATTTGCACTTCTAGCATAATTTATTATAATATCTTTCCATTCATCATCATTTCCATACCATTCATATTTAGATTTATTCATTTTTTGCAATGCTTCTGATGATGGATATACTTTTTTAATTCTAAAATTATATATATATTCTCTATCAATAACACATTCAACCAATCTTTTCTTTCCTCTAGGTACTCCGATAACAACAAGTCTTTCTCCACCATCTCCCCATTGGTTTGGTGCAATATATACCTTAGTTCCTGGAGAAAATACTTTCACTCCATAGCGTATTTCATGATTTTCCCCATAGATTCTCTTATCTATTATATTTCCAACAAGACACCATCTCCATTCTAATACTTCTTTTTCCATACCTGCTTTAATTTCATCTAATATTTTCCCAAGTCTTTCTTCTGCTTTTTTAACAAAATAATTATCTTTTTCAAAAGGTATTTCTAGACTTTCTATTATTTTCTTTAATTCTTCAATTGTTGTAATATTGTTATTTGTTTCTATTTCGATTAAAAGATCACCATTATATATATCTTTTATTGCAAGCTCAATATCATCATTATAATATATAATATCATCTTCTATAATATTCATTATTTCATAATATCCAAGTTCTTCAAAAAGTCTTATACCTTCAGTATAATCAAGCACTTCACAACTAATTGCTGTTTGACTTACTATCTCTCCTTTTTCATTAATAATTTTCTTTTTAAATGTTATCTTATTAACAATTTTTCCATCATTATCTATATTTCTTATAATCACTGCTTTTGACAATATTTCTCTTACTGTTAATTCTTCTATCTTTAATATTTTAGGTATTAAATAATGATCATCTAATCTGAATCTTCTTCCTTTTTTTAATCCCTTTTCTTCTAAATGTTTAATCAGTTCTTCTTTAGAACATAATATTCTTATTGTAATTTCATTTTCTTGTTTTATAGGCATGTATTCTCCTTAGTCTTTTAAATTAAAATAACATATTTCTAATATATATTTTACTTCATCTGTTATCTTACTGCTCTTTCTTATTTCTTCTATTGTTAACCAATTATATTCATCATGTTCTGTGAGTATAATATTTTCAATATTCTTTACATCTAAAACAAAATTATATTGTCTTGCTTTTTTTCCACTTCCAGAAATATAGTCAAAACTACCTATATATGATTTCACATTCACAACATCAAGATTAGTTTCTTCTTTTACTTCTCTTACAAGTGCCTCATATATATTTTCTCCTTGTTCCATATTTCCACTAGGAAGTTCATCTATTCCGCCCATAAAATCATCTGTTTTTCTAGACATTATTAATATTTGATTTTTTTCATTTAAAATTATTGCCCCTACAATATTTTTAACAATTCCTTCTTCTTTCTCTTTTCGTATAAGCAATTCATATAGTTCCATGTTCACCTCTTAACTTTATTTTATATTTTTCCTAAATCTATATATTCTTCTATATATATGCAAAATTCTTCATTTATTTTAGATTCATTATATATTTTATAAATCATTTTTCCTATTTCACTAATCTTATTAAGATCTGTCTTATTAAGTATATCATCAATAAATTCATATGTAGTTATTTCTTTAAAATTTTTTATGTCAAATCCATAGCCATACCCATATGTCCCAATTGATTCAGTAATAAAATCTGATAAAAATTTAAAAACTGTATATTTATCAATAAACTCCAATATTTTTTTGATACGTTCATCTTTCATAATACACCATATATTATGTCTAGAATAATTTTCAGTAGAATAAATATTGATATTATTATTAAAAATATTTTCTATTAATATTTTATAACTTTCATTAATTAAATTTACTACTTCTTCACTATTATCTTTTTTATTATATTCTTTATCTGAATTTAAGAAATATAATATATTGCTAATAAAATATACGTTTTTATAATCACTTTCTATTTTTTGACTTATTTTTATTGCTTCTTCTTTTGATAATATTTTTATAATCTTAGAACATATTATTTGTGATCTTCTTTCAGCATCAACAAACTCAAATAAACTAATTTTTCCCCTTATATATTGTTGATTATCAATTAAATATTCTAATATACTATATTTATTTTTCACTATATATTTAATATAAAATTCAAATATTTCTAAAATTTCTTTCTGCTTTATTCCATCATATAAATATAATATTTTTTCAAGTTTCTCTTCTATTTCATAATTTTGATATTCATTCTTATTATTCCATTTAATGAATTTCTCTATCTCTTGCATTATCTCCATAAATTCATTTTCATCTTTTGTAAAATATAAATCAAAAAATCTTGCATTATAAATTCTTCTATTCATTATAGAATCTCTGTATTTTTCATTATCTTTGCTAACTATAATATTTTTTCCTTCATATTCAAATTGTACCCTTTCATTATTTTTTTTATCTTTATTATATTTCTTGACATTTGGAAATATAATTTCTAAGATCTTTTTATATTTTTTATTTTCATCTATATTAAATAGATCATCAAAATATTTAGTAGCCTCTTCATTAAAAGATACTTGATCCCATATATACTCTCCATACATCTTATACACATCTTCTGATGCAAAAAATCTACAATTTTCCTTTATTTGAATATATAATTTATGATTTTCTTGGTTAATTATTTCCATTATAAAATAATCATTTTTATTTAAATCATTTATTCCAAAAAAACAAGTATTAACTATTGAATTGATCTTTCTCTTTAATCCTCTTAAATCTTTAATATTTTTACCAAAAACTTCGAATCCTGTAACATATTTTTCAATTTTTGTATTATCTTCGCCATAATATGATAATAGATTCTTTAAACATTTACTAGAAATTTCATTAATTTTCTCTCTACTAATTTCTGGTATTCTTAATGGTAACTGAATTATTTTTTCTACATAATCATAATTAATTTTTAATTTTTCCTCAAATATAGATTTCATCTCTTCTTCATCATAGCTTAAAACATAAATAAATCTTTCCATTCCTAATACAGTTGATATTGCTTTTAATACTATTAATATATTATTTGAATTAGTTCTTTCTAAATTATCAATAATCAAAAGAATCCTCTGATCATTTTTTTCTAAATAATTATTAACTATTATTTTTAATTTTTCTATCATTTTATTTCCAGAAGAAATGTATTTTAATTTTATATCCATTCTTGATGATAAAATTCCTAAACATCCATTTACAATTTCATTAATTCTCAAAGAACTAAAATTTATGTTTATCTTTTTTAATATTTCATCAACTATTCCATATATCAAAGATTTTTCATTACTATATTTCCATATATCAAAATCATCAATTATAATAAATTTTTCTTTATTTAATTTTTCTTTTACAATATTTAATATTGTTGTTTTTCCTGATCCCCATTCACCTGTAATAGAAATTATAAATTTTTCTTTATTTTTACAAAAATTAATGCTATTATATAAATCTGTAATCATTTTAGTTCTATTTAATAAATCATATTTAACTGCCTTTTCTTCAAGTAAAATTAATTTATTATCTTTTTTTTCTATTTTGTTATTATATAGTTCTCTCAAATCATAAATATTAAATTCAACTTCTGGATTTTTTTCCCTTTTAAACTTTCTTAGTACAATTTTCATTCTAATAATATAAATAATTATTACTATACCTATTAAACTCAAACTAGATCTCAATTTAAATTGATTTAATTCCATAAATATCTTTATTATTAATATATATAATACTGTAGAAAAAAATAAAGATACTAAAAATAAATCTATATAATTTATGACATTAATTTTTAATAATTTAAAAATCTCATTAGTAATTATAAAATACAATACTATTGTTATAGTTAATAGTATTCCAAGACTTTTATTATAATTAATGATAAAAGTTGGTATATTAAATATATCTAATATTATTAAAAATCCAAAAACTACCAATGTATTTTCTAATATGTCTTTAAAATTAAAGGTTTTAATAAATTCTTTCATTGTTCCATAATCTCCCCACATTTATTATATCTATTCATAAGTATTTAATTATTATTCTTCCCTTTTCTTAATCATCTTTGCAAATGCTACTATAATTAAGATATAGCATACTGTTTTAGGTATCATAAATGCACCAAGTGCTGGAACTGCTTCTGTTCCAAGAACTACTATTAAGTAGAATAAGAATGATAATAATACATTAATCCATATAGGTTTAAACTCATTACATTCTTTTCTTTTTTGATAATATAATACTATTATAATTATTCCCATAATTGTAAATGGTATATTACGTATTATTCCCATTATAACTGAACCATCATTTGTAATCCAGTTATTTTGTGGTAACATACATAATATTATCCTTATTACAGCTAATATCCAAATACTCCATTCTATTTTCTTAGTATTTTCCACCTTATACTTATTCTTGTATATATAGAACATTAATATGTAAAAAATTGTCATAGTTATTGATGTTACTAATTTTCCAACTCCTAATGCCGCTGTAAAATCTCCTTGAACAAAATATCTTAATACTCTTGGCACTAAATGAAATGCATCTCCACATCCTAATAGTAGTGTTGCTGTTCCCATTAGCCTTCCTAAGTTATTCCTATATTTAAAAAGTATATACACTCCTATTGCAAGTGCTGTTATTATGTAACATATATCAAAAACTGTTTCCCCATATATTCTCATTATCTCTCCCATAATTTTCCCTTTTCTGTTTAATTAATTAAACCTTTATTCTTTTTTTGTTGAAAATAATCTTAAAATTGTATATAATAATAGTGCAGCTATAGCTCAATTGGATAGAGCATTTGACTACGAATCAAAAGGTTGCAAGTTCGAATCTTGTTAGCTGTACCAATTATTATAATTTAAAAAGCTTGTTAAATCAAGCTTTTTTCTTTTACAAGGGTGATAATAGGGTGATAATTAGAAAAAATAAAAAATAAGGGAGCTTTTATTGCTCCCTTTAATCTATCCATGATATTTTATTGTAATCCATCTTTCCATTTAACAAAACCTGTTTTCTTTTTATTTGTACCTGTTACTGTATAATAAACTGTAAAGTCACCATCTTCTGGTATAAAAGCTGTTACTTCTTCATGAGGAAATAGTTCCCCTATTTTAACTGTATATGTACTATCAGCATATACTGGTTCTGGTGTCTTACCATTCTTATATATTGCCATTTTATAATCTCCTTTATTAGTTGTATTTGTTTGTTGTGTTGTATTATTAGTTCCATTTAATTTATTTTGTATTTTAGATTTAAATAGTTCCCATTCTCCCCTATCTAATATTTTGTGTGGACAATATTTACCGTTCCAATCCTGGTGTTTATAAACTCTATCTACTTCCCAACCTCTTTCTTTTAATAATTTAGCTATATATTCAATTGCATTTTCTTCTGCTCTATTATATAAGCTTTCATCTGCACTTGTACTTCTACATAT
Organism: uncultured Eubacteriales bacterium; assembly: GCA_963542845.1. Classification (GTDB taxonomy): domain Bacteria; phylum Bacillota; class Clostridia; order TANB77; family CAG-508; genus JABCPO02. The sequence continues at coordinate 71,791 of CAUTZA010000004.1, forward strand.
TTCTATTGAAATTGTATTCATATTTCCTTTTCCTCTTCCATCTCTAGAATTCCAGGTATTTCTGTCAAAAGGTATACATTCAATAACCTCGTTTTCATCAACTGCTACATGATAACTAACTTGCTCATTATTATTTATCATATATTTTATTTCATTCACTGCTGGTGCAGAATTTGCTGTATTATGTACTGTTATACCTATCTTATCTGTTACATATGGACATTTAATTTTATACTTTGATTGTAACATCGGCATTTGTCTTATTATCATATTTATTTTTTCCTTTCTACTCAACTTTTACTCAACTCTTACTCAACGCGAACACATTTTACTCAACACTTTCCTTTAAAATCAATGTTTTATTTAATTTCTTATCATCTTAAAATCGATTCTCGTTAGTCGTTTTTCTTTGGTATTTCAGTATTTTCTGCTTCTGTGTTCTTTAATTGCTTAAGTACACTTTTTATTTTATCAGGTATTGGTATCTCTAAAAGTGATGCATTTTCTAGTATAGATATTCCTTCATTTGATATAAATCCAAATATAACTAAGTTTCTTATATAGCTTGTGTTACCTAATATTGAATCAAGTTTCACTGCTATAACTACAATAACTAAATAACCTATTTTCTTAACTATACCTTTAGCTCCTATTTGACTATTTAACTGTTTTAGTCTTATAGCTTTAAGTACTCCTGTTATATAATCTACTATCATAAAAGTAATAAGTGTTACTAGTATAGTATCAAATCCTCCTAGTATATAAGCTATACCTCCAATTATAGCTAATAATATCTGTGTTAAATATTTATCCATCTATACCTCCTTTCTATATTTCCTCTACTTCTAATTTGCTGTACATTCCTGTTCGTAATTCTATATATCCAGTTGCAGAATCTGATTTTTCTAAAGTTAAAAAAATTCTATCATCTTTGTCAACTGGGAGCATTAATGTTCCTTTAACATTCTTTACCTGTACATCTCCTTCTACTATATCAGCTAAAAAGAAAATTTTATTCCCGCCGTCTTTTCACCCATAGTTTTGCTTCTATATTATGTCTTTGACCAGTAGAAAATTGTAAACAATATAATGTGAATGTTATTCTTGCATTACATTTTTTATTAACTATTATTTCATTAGGTCCCAATCTAAATGCTGTACCTCTTTGTGTAAATACATTATTAAAAGGTACTTGCTTCGCTTCATAATTACCACCATCTATTCTTATATTACCTGTTTGATTATTATATACAGCTAATAAAGCTTTTTCTGTTGCTACTATTGTTTTTTCCATACCAACATATCCAGCTGGCCTTTCATATTGCATAGCAAGTAACCCAATTTTGCAGTCAATAACATTTGTTACCTCAACTGTAGTTCTATAATTATACGGTTCTTGTTCAATCCATAACTCAGTTCTTCCATTAGGGTTATTAACATATCCATATCTTTGATTTTCTGCATTACTAGTATGATTAAATCCTAATATAGTTATATTCATACCACCTCTAGTACTTGCTTCAACTATATCAAACCCTGGTCTATTTGAACCAAACCTTATAGTTCCATATATTTTTATCTGCATACCATTAATACTTAAACCTATATCTGTAGCAAAATCGGCTATTTTAACCCATCTTGGTCTTCTGTCTCCTTTAGGTATTTCAAAATATTTATTTATTTTGTTAATCTCATCTTCAATATTTTGTTGCATTAAATTTAAATTAGAAGCAGATAATGGTGTTTCTTTACTTGGTAAATTTTTAAATTCAATTTTTTTCATTAATTTCCTCCTAAATTTTTATTATTTACAGATGTGTATCTCTTCATATATCCACTAACTGTTACAAAAGGCTGTAATATTCCAAAATGTGGCATAACTTCCCTAACAACTTCTTCAGGAAATTGAACTGCTGGAGTATAGATATCAATGTATTGTCCTGTAACCGAGTTATATTCTTTACCTTCATAAGTATCATTTACCCATCCGTCCCCAATGATATAAATATGAGTAATTTCCTAAAGCAATATGAAATGATTTTCCATTACCATTTTTTTCTTCTTTTAATTCTATATAAGGTAATAAATTTATACTTTCTTTAAATTCATCTCCTTCAAAGTTATATCCATTATCATTATTACCAAAAGCATTTTTTATATTATCATTAAAGTCTATTGTTTCATATTGTGTCTCGCTTGTAAGTTCTTTAAAAAAATAATGTTCTTTGAACTCTGCTTTTTTGTAAATGGATACATTATGTGCATTACCTATACATAAAAGTACAGGTTCCCCACCATTTTCATTCCAATCATACCAATGATAAGGCTTATGTCTTACATAAACTCTAATATCTACTACCTCCATATCTTTAGGAACAAATCCGTATAAATGTATAGCATTATGTAATAAAGCTAAATATGTTCTATGGTTTGCTTCATCTCTTTTTCGGTATACTACATCTTGTAAACTACACTCTACAGGCCAATCCTCAAAATGTACTCTATGCTTTGTTTCAACGGATTTTCTATAATCATTAAATGTTAATGTTGTATATACTCCTCTTTCATTTATTATATCTTTTATTTCCATTGTTCCATTTTCATTTATACGCACATTTCCATTTGCTGTAACTGCACCTTCAAATTCTATCTTACTAGCTTTTAGTTTTATTTCTTCAGGTGATTGATTAATCCTTGATATTATTTCCTCTTTTCCAACTTTCTTACTCACTTCTTGCATAATACCTTGATTATTTATTTGTATTTTATTTTTTATTTCTACACCTATAGCTTTTGTATATGGATTTTTTATTATATATATTATTTTTGTTTTAGTTCTTTTAGTGTTTATCTCAATAACATTTATCCCTTCATATAATAAAAAATCTTCTATTTCTCCTGTTTCTATTTTCTTTTCTATCGTGTAACCACCATATTCATTTATATGTATCCATCTTTCTATAATATATTCACCTTTTTCGTTTACACTCATAAAGTCATTATATTTTTCAAAACTTTTAAGGTCTTCATTTTGTAAAGTATAAGTTTTAAATTCAGAACTTGTATTACTTCCTTTATATACTTTTATAGTTATCATTCTATTTCCTCCAATCCTGTTTTTTCAGGCATGAACAATGTAGTAGATGAGAATAGTTCTTCTGATGGATATAATCCACCTACATTTCTATATAGTATTCCACCTTCCGCTTGATACTTAACTATATTAAAATCTTCCGCTTCTTTTGTTGTAATTGTTCCTATACCTTCCCTATGGTCTGTAAGATCTATCTGTGCTTCCTTCCATAGTTTTAGCCCTTCAATATCTGCTTGAAACTTTGTAAGCTCGTTTGCTTTTTCTGTTACTTTAGCAACTTCTGCAGTTATCTCATCTTTTATATGATTAACCTTTAAGCTTACGCGCTTCAAGTCTTCTTTTACAGATCCTGCTATTGTATATTCTTGTTTCTTGCTCTCTTCAATTTTACAATACACTTTACTTCTGAATGTTCCTGGATTTTCTATTCCTAATACTAATATATCTGTGATATTGTCATCATTTCCTTTTATTCTTATTTTATCGTTTAATTCTAAAAAACAATCATCAAGAAATCCTTTTATTTCAAATTCTGTAATATCTATATCTTTAAGGTTTTCTAATATTTTATTTGCCATTTCATCTCTATACAAATCACAATATGGATTATTTTCAAGTCTATAAGTTATGTATCCTTCTTTTTCTGTTCCTGCCAAATAATCATCTTCATATCCTTCAACTCCTAAAGATATCCTACTTATTCTTCCTTTTGGTTTTTCTAATGAATATTCTATTCTATGTTTTTTCTCTACTAAAATATCTTTATTAGTTTGTTTTTTTATTTTCAATTTACCTTCGTTTGTAATAATTGCTATAGCTCCGCAGATTTCTGCCATTTTTGAAATCACTTCTCTATATGATATGTTAAATTTAAAATTAGGTCTTAAAAAGCTGTGATTCTCAAATGTAAAATTTCCATCTAATTCAATTCCTATTTTTTTTAATATTTCATCTATTATCTCTTTTCCTGTATGTCTATTTTCCCAATTTAGATCACTTTTATATTTATCATTAAATAAATATGTTCTGTCTTCTCCTGTACATTTAATAGTTTTTGCACTCTTGTCTGAAATTATATCTATAATCTTAAAATAACCTGTTTTGAACCAAATTATATCATTATCAATTTTATGACCTATTTCCAATAAAATCTCTTTGCCTTTTATATCTATATCTTCATCATGGTCATACATAACAAATTCACAAGTCTTACTTGGAAATCCTCCTATATATTTATTAGAAATATGTTTAAAAGATGGGAAACTTTTAAATATCCCATCTTCGTAAACCTTATTTTCTATTGTAAGTCTATGTTGTGTTATTATAACATCATCATTTACAAGCTTATTCCAATATTCAATCATATAATATCCTTTCCTATTTGTGTAAAACTAATATCTAATGGTTTTGCATACTCTATTCCTGAGATTTTTATAGTGTTAATTTTTTCACATTTAACACTCACTTTCATTTGTCTTCTTTTTCCTTCCATCGGATTATATATATCAATAGTAACAATAGGTGTTCTACTAAGTTTTCTTATAATATTAAGTCTTTCTCCATAAGGATAATTCAATTTACAAGTAAACTTATTTATCCCTCCTAATATTTCTCTATACATAGTAAGATCTTCTCCACGACCTGATGCTTTTGAATCTTGGATTGCAAATTCTGGATTTATTTCATCTACTTTTAACCTGTCCTCTCCTATAACTACAATATAATCTTTTTCCATGTAAAACCTCCTACTGTATTAATAATACTTCTCCTTCTTCTTTGGTAACATCATTTATTTTCTTTATAATTCTTCTTCCATCTTCATATCTCACATCTAATACTATTACATACTCTTTAGGTGATCCGTTTCCTATATTAGCTCTTTCAATTCCTCTTGCTACCGCTTGATCAATTTTACTTTCAGGTGCTACTATTTCACCTTCTCGTTTATTATCACCTATAATAACAGGTTGAGGACTGTTTGCTCTTACATAACCACCATTTGCAAGTAAAGGAAGTCTTGGAATATGAAAACCTCTTCCTCCAATACCAGGAACCCAATCAGGTATTTTTATTCGATTTATTCCAGATAAAAAGCTGTTTATCCCTGTAATAATAAGATTAATCGGTGCTTTTACCAATGCTCCTATTGAACCAAATATACCAGCAAACATATCTCTTATACCTTGCCATGCTCTTCTCCAATCACCAGTAAATACTCCTGATATAAAATCAATTAATCCACTGAAATATCTTGAAGCTGAGCTAATTAAATCTCCTATTAACCTAAATGTTGTATTAACTACACCTCCTATTATAGTAAAAACTTGTCTAAATATAGGAGCAAGTTGATCTCTTAAATATCCTATTATAGGTGCTATAAAACCGTTATATAGTTGTAATGCCCCTTGAATAAGTTTTCCTATAAAATTCATAACATTATCAACTGCAGGTTTCAGAGATTCATCCCAAGCTCTTTTAAATTCTTCTAAGAAAGGTTTTATAACTGGTTCTAAAATATCTGTCCATATCTTCTTAAAATGATCTGTGATATTAACTATAAACTTTCCAATTTCATCACTAATACCTTTACCATATTTATCCCATGTATCTCTAATACTTCTTGTAAAATCATTCCACATTTGTCCCACAATAGAACTTATTTGACTAAATGTATTAACAAATCCATCTTTAAGTACATTAAGATTTCCCATAATGTCAGGTATATTAGTTGCTATTCCTGTTAAAACATCTGTAATAAAATTAGTTACAGTTATTCCTAAATCATTAAATCCTAACTTAAAGTCTTCTGTAAATTGATCAATAGGTATTGATATTTCTTGAAATGTTTTACCAATAAATTCAACCAATGGTAACATTATATCTGAAAAACTATTAGTAAGTTCTGGTGCCTTTTCTTTTAATGCAGTATCTACTCCACTAAAGAACCCTTCGAATGGTGCAACTAAAAATTTAATCCTACTATTAATAATATCTCCTGCACCTATTATTAATTCTGAAAAGGCATTATCAAATTCTGGACCTCTATCTTTTATAGTATCAGTCCAAGCTTCGCCTAAAGATGTAAATATTCCTTTAAATGAACTGAAGAAGCTCTTTCCTTTATCAAGTATTGTATTAAATACTTTTTCACCAGATGTAAGCATAGATTTCCAAACATTGGTATTTGCTATAACATTAAATATATCTTCCATTTGTGACTTAAATTTAACAGCCCAACCTGATAATTCATCTGCTCCTTTAGGATCAATTCCTAAATCACCTATACCTGCTCCGTGCTCCTGCATCTATCCCTGAATTACCACCTACATTTGAATTTGTTTCAGGCTTATCAGGTAGCTTGAAAACATTAAGTTCATCAACACTAGCAAAAGCACTATTAATTTCTTTTGCTGTTTTCTTAGCTTGTTTTCCTGCTCCCTTCATTCCCTCTGTAGCTTTACCTAATCCTGATGAAATTCCATTAATAGCATTTTTGGTTTCTCCTTGTATAACTTTAGGAAACTTTATACCAAATACTGCTAACAATTGACCTATTCCATTAAAGAATCTAGTAACTGCATTAAATGCCATAGTAAGCACAGGTATAAACATTTGAGCAATTGGAGCAATAATATTACCAACTGCAGTTTTCAAGTTTACAAATGCACTATTAAGTTGTGCCATTCTACCTGCATAAGTCTCAGTATATGCCTTAGCATCTCCCATCTGGAATTTACTTTCTTCTATAATTCCATTTACTTCAGCTTGTCTTTTTTGTGCTAGAGTAAGATTGTTTGCTGTAGTTCCTATACTTTTAGCATATTCATCCCACATTTTAGCAACATTTTTAGTTACTCCGACATTATCGACTAATACTGAATTTTCATTTTTTAAACCTTCAGCAGCTGATTGTATAGCTTCACCCATTGAATAACTTGACTGTCTTCCAAAAGCAGCTGTATTTTTAAATACATTCATTATATTTTCAATCTGTGATGTATCATAACCTCTGCTTAATAAATTTTTATAAGTAGTTACTGCATTATTAAGGGGAACCAATCCATCAGAAATATAGTTATTTATAAAACTTTGAGCTTTAGAAAAACTTTTATTTTGTCCTGATATTATTGAATTTAAACCTGTCCATGCTGATTGACTTTCATTTGCTGCATCAACACTTGCTTTCCCAAATGCTAAAATAGATCCTACTGCAAATGCTTTTGTTATGTATCCACTTATTTTATTCATAGTGTTGCTAGCAAAGTTCTCAGATTGTTTCATAGTATTATTTAATACTCTAGAAAATCCTTTATCATCTAATGTCAGATCAATGCTTACCTCACCTACACTTTTACTCATATATTTCCCCCTATATTAGTCATTGTTACTTGCTAACATTTTGAAGATATACATTGCTTTTTCTAATTTATCGTTGCTTTCTTCCTCAGTCATATTTTTAACTCTAAAGTTTTCCCATTCTTCTCTAATTCTAAGTTCATGTTCTGACATATTTTTTATTATATTTTCATCATTTTCAGCTCTTATTGAAATGATTCTTCCGAAGGGCTGTATTAGGTGATATTCCAGTTATTAACATATTATATTTTTCAACAGTAATAGTGTCATATTCTTCTAGCAAATCTATATTATATTGTTCCAAAAAGCTTGATACTATTAAATTCCAATCGTATTTATCATCGTAATAATAGTCGTAATTTACTTTTTTTCTGTTGTTTGTTCTATTTCTTCTGGTTCTTGACCTGTAACAGCTGCAACTACAACATTAACTAAATATTTGTATTCATCATTACTTAAATCTAAATCCAATATTTCCTTAAGAGCTTTTTTTCCTAACAGTAGTTCTAACAACGTGTTTTGTTTTTCTAACACTGATATTTCTGTATTCTTTTCTAATTCATAAAGTTTATCATATGTTTTTTTAGTATTATCCACATCATAAAGTTTATCTAAAACTTTTATTTTTGGTTTTTCTCTTTTTTCCTTTGGTAAAATTTTTGTATCTAATATTTTCATTTTTTTCCTTCTCCTTATAATAAAAAATAGGGGAACAATAATTCCCCTTTTACAAAATTAAGCACCTTCTGTATATTTAGGTTTTCCATGTGATATTAAATCAGCAGATAGAGGTGCTACATTTGTAGAATCTCCGTCCCATAAAATCTTTAACATCAGCAACTGCCTCCATTTCAAAAACATCTTTATTAGGAAATGTTACCTTAAGTGCAGTATAAGCATCCACCCCATTTTTTAAAGCAAGGCTTGCTAAATGATCATTTCCTGGATCTCCCAAGTGTCTCTTACCTGCTAAATTGAAAGTGACTTTCTTTGCTGTAGCAAGTGCACTTTGCCATCCTTCATTTTCCATTGCAGTCCATGTTTCAATACCAGTTTCAATTGATATATTCCCTTTTTCCATTTCTGCAACTTTAACATATGTCCATACATCGCCTGTCTTTTTTGTTCCTAATTCTATTATGCAATTGTTTACTGGAAATACTCCAGATTTAATAACTTTTGGTTCTGGCATATTAATTCTCCTTCCTTTCGTTTTCTATTAAATCTACTTCAAATGAAAATTCATAATTTCCTTTATCATCTGCTCCTAATTCAATAGGTTCAGAATACAAAAGATTTGAATATATTTGATAGTTATCTATATTGAAATTTCTAAAATTCCAAAATTCATATATTTTAGTAGCTTCTCCTGAAGCTTCTTTGTAATTAGTTCCATATTTTAATAAAATAGTTATTGGTTTTATTTTTGTTTTTTTATCATTTATAAATCCTTCATTCTTCATTACTCTCTTAGAATTATAAAAGGTTATCATTTTTTCTTTATTATTATCTATCTTTCCTATAGAGATAGGATGTTGCCATTTATACTTTTCTTTAAAATAATCTCTATATTTATCTAACAACATTACATTTTTCCTTTCATAAATTTCTTAAACAATTCATTAGCATAGTTTTTCTTATCTCCTGATATATAAGTTTCAAACCACATACCTTGAGCGTTAGGATTTTTATTTTTTTTGAAGTTGTACTCTGGATGAAAATAAACTCTTCTAGCATATGGCGTATCTACTCCAATAATTGCTTTTCCTTTTTCAATATGAGTATCATCTACAAAGATACTTTCTTCTAGTATTCCGTGTATCAAAAGGTATTGTTTGAGAGTCTAATAAGTCAGATTGGATTGAATCTGATGTTTCTAATAATGCATCAAGTGCATAAGTATTAATTTCATCAACAACATTTTGTTTGATTTTTTTACTAATTTTCATATTATCTCCAATTTTGTATGATTGACTGTTCCATCTGGATTAAAAATTCTATACCCTTTATGTATTGTATATTCTTTACTTTCTATTTTTACTTTACCTATAGATAAAGTTTTTATATTTGGGTTCAAATCTCCCTTGACTAATATAATTGCATTCAGTATTATTTCTTTTCCATTAGGTTCTAATCTTTTTTCTGTTTTTTCTTGATAAATACATTGCTTATTAATACTCAATACTTCATCGAAACCTCCATCTTTAGATATTTCATCACTATAAATTATAATTTCACATTCTTTATTTGCTAAAAAATCTAAAAATTCTAGTTTTTTTATTTTCTCTACCATTTAAAACCTCTTCTCATTAATCCTGTTTTCTTTAAATTACTATAAGCTAAGTAAGGTATTTTATATTTTTTGATCTCTGTTATTATTTGTTCGTTTAATTCAGATGTAACTGATATATCCCCTACACTATAGCTTTTCAAATTCATTGTTTGTTCATATAACTCTGTATTATTAAAATAAAACTCAGTACTTACAAACATACATTTTTTCAAACATTCCTTTTGAAAATCAGTTAAATTTTCATATCCTATATAAACTATTCTATTAAATGTTAAATCATCAATTATATCTTGTATTGTTTCAAAAATATAAGGAGGTATATTAAGTTTACCTCCCCTATTTTTATATTCTTCAATATTCAGGTAAAGCATATATCACCTCTATTCTTCAATTATAGGTTCTATTTCTGCAGGTTCTACTGCTTCTTTTGTTTTACCTTTTGATGTATTTTTATTGTCTTTTTTACTTTCTTTATTATCTTCTGCAGGTTCTACTGCTGTTATAGTATTTATTTTGTCATCTTCTGGTGACCATCCTACTATTGTCATATTAATTCCTCCTCATCTTATGCTTGATATGATAAAGCAAATCCTGCTCTCTTATTCTTATATCCATTTTCAAGTGAATATATTCTATATAACATCTTATTGAAATCTCCATCTTGATCTTGATCTGCTGTAAATATTTTTATGTTTGCATGTTTAGCATATTGAAGTACTGCTGGTTTGTGAATTATCATAAAGTTGATTTTCTTACCATCACTTGCTGGTTTAAATCCTCCTTTTTCTTCTCCAGTGTCTTTACCATTTAATAGTTGAATTTTAGTGTAAAATCTACCTTGAGGCACTTCAATTACTGCTGCAAAATTATCTAAAATATCTGTATTAGTTATTTTTGAAACATGTTTTGCTTTCTTAAGTAGTGTAGGTGTTATAAATAAAATTCTTTCTGATTCACCTACTTCATCTTCTGTCATTTGAGAATAAGTATCTTGTATTGCTTCAAGAATTTCTTCACCTTTAGTATATGTAACAGGTGCTAATTTAGTTATATCATTCAAGCTTGAATATTTAGCAAATCTCATTGCATCAACTTCTGGAACAACTTTAGTTCTAACAAATTCACCAGAAAGTTTTCCAAAGGCAATTCCTGCTGTTTCTTCATTATCTATTCTATCTACTTTTAACTTTCTTCCTCTTTCATAATCAAATGGTACAGTTTGGTTAGTTAATTTAACATCACCATCTGTATAACCTGAATTTCTTGAATAATCTCCAAGCCCATCCATGTCTATCATAGGTATTATTATTTCATTAGCATTAGCTCCTGCTTGCACTAGTTCTTCCTCTGTATCTAATATTGCAGTCTTTGCTTCTGCCTTATACACCGCATCAAGAAGTTGAGGTGCATTTTGTTTAAATTTTTCTATTGTATTCATATTATATCTCCTTTATAAATTATTATTTTAGCTTCATTGCTTTTTTTAATTTATCTAATGGATCTACCTTTTCTTTTTCTGTTTCCTTTCCATCTCCACCTATAGTGAAACCTTTTTCTTCACTTTTCTTACTTAATTCTGGAAACTCCTTAAGTATATCTTCTATTTCAGTATTAAGTTTAGAATTATCAATATTGCCGCTTTCATCTAATATAGCTTTTTTATCAACTAATCTCATCATTCTACTTGACTTACTAGAATCAACACCTTTTACAAGTAAAGCATTTTCAATTCTTAAATTAACAGCTTCTAACATACTTTTTTCAGCTTGTTGCTTTAAAATGCTTAACTCATCTGTTTTAGTATCTTGCTTAGTAGATTTAAAAGCATTTAATATTTTTTTTGCTTCTTCTACATCATCAATCCCTAATTCTTTTTTCAGTTTTTCAACTGCTTTATTTGTGTTTTTTAGTGATATTGCATTAACATCCTCATCAGTATATTTTTTTTCTGACGTTTGTGTTTTAACTTTTTCACTTTTCGAAGTATCAGTAGCTTCATTATTTTCTACTACTTCATTGTTTTCTACTCCGTCAACAACTTCCATTTTATCTCCTTTTTATACAGATAAGGTCATCTGCCTCTTGTTTTTAGATTACAAGCAACTTATTTTTGGCATACAAAAAAGAGATAAGTATTTCTACTCATCTCTTAAATATTATATGCACTGCAACATACAGTATTTAACTGTACATTGCACTACATATAATGTAGTGTTTAATTATTATACAAAAAAGGAAGTACTATGTACTTCCTAAAAGTTAGGTAGGACTGTCACCCCCTACATCTAGCTTGTAACCTTCCCTTTCAGGGCTTGGCGTATTGCGACAGCGTAACTTAATACTTCTCAACTTCTAACTTATTTTTATTATACTATTTTATTTTATTTTTTTCAATCTTTTTCTTTTTCTTTCTGTGTATTTAGAATTAATTAATGTATAATGAAACACATAATTTTCATCTTTTTTTACATTTACACCTAAGTCTAAAGTTTTATCTTTATAATTATTCATAAAAAAATGGATAATATTATCTTCTTTATATACATTAGTCTTATTATCTTTTAAAACATTAAATATTTGTAACATTTCATTTTTATTCATTTCATTGTGTTTTTTTATTATAGTTACCATACCTCTTTTATTAATTATAACTTCTTTATATTTATTATTTTTAAACTCTTCTATATTAGGTAAATCTCCTATATAGTAGTTTTCTTCTTTAAATGCTTTATCCAATAAATTGATGTCTTTATTATACTTATCAAAATAATCTATTATATCATTTTTCAATATATTACTATCTTTAACAATAATCCTACCTTTAGAATTAAATATTTTATCATTTTCTAAAATTTCTACTCTTCTTTTTCTTTGTTCTTTTTGACTAAATAAATCTTTTTTTCTCTCTTCTTCCTCTTTAGCTGTAGCACTTTTAGCCATTTGTTCATATTTTAGTTCATCTAATTCTTCATAGTAAGTAGGTGCTTTGTGCCTACAATTAGGATGAAATAGTCCCTTACTCATGGCACTAGACAACAATTCATGTTTGCCATCTGGAACACCTCCAGAATAAACATCATCAACCAATATTTGTTTTTCATACACTTTACAATATTTACATGAAGTTCCATGCTTTGTTATTTTTACAAGTGTTCTCTTTAATCTTTTCCTAAAGTCTCCTTCTGCCATAAGTCTTGCCCTTTGAGATGCAGTTCTAACAGCCATCCTAGCATAATCAGCAATATTTATTCGTCTTCCGTCTTTATATTCTATACAATTTATACCTCTTTTTGCAAAATCTTTCATAGCTATTTTTATTGCTTGTTTAAGATTCACTGCTCCATGTGATAAGTGAAATCCAGCTTTAAATATAGTTTTTTGATAAACATCATTACTCATTCTAAAAATAGCTTTCTCCGCTTCTTTAAAAGTCCCATTAATTTCATCAATCATAGCTTTTACTTTTTTGTTGTTAGTTTTAAAGAAACTCTCATTTAATCGTCTTTTCCCTCTGTTAGCATCATTAAATAAAGCTATTGCTTCTTTTTTTCCTTGCTTATATTCTTCTTTTATTATTTTCTTTACATCTTTTGGTATATTAGATGTGTATTTCCCTATTATCTCTTGATTTTCTCTTTTAATTCTTTGAATATCTCTAAGTTTTAATGCTTGCCACTGTGGATATTCCATATTTTCTTCTATTTCTTTTAATTCATGTCGTAATAAGTTTCTTTTAAGAGAGGCTATAAGTTCAAGTTCCATTTCTTGATAAAGTTTAGCTATATCATATTCATCCATATTCTACCTATTCTTTTTGTTCTTCTTCTATAATCTCTATATTATCTTTATTAACAGCTGGTTCTACTTCTTCCATAATACCTTTTTCATTTTTAAGACGTTTAATTTCTTGTTTTTTCCAATCTTCTTTTTTATTATCGCCCCATAATTGTTCTACAGTAGCTTCTATACTCATTATTCCAGAAGTATTTGCTTTTCCTATTGTTTCTACTTGAGCTTCAAATGAAGGGTTAGCATATTCAGTGAATACCACTTCACATTCAGTATCAGTTATTGTTTTCCCATTTAAATTATCATAAAATTTAAAAGTGATATTTACTATATCTTCTATAAGTTCTCTCATACTATCAACTATCTGACTTCTTTTATAAAGTGTTGTTTTTTCTTTTTCTCTAGAAGCTTCAGCATTATCTAACTTTTTAGTATCTATACCTAATGTAGAAGGACTAATAAGACCAGTTAAACATTGATCTAAAGCTGTAATATATGAAGTCAATAATCCTTCATGTTGTATAGTACCTTGAGTTGTTTGTATCAAATTATTCTTATCACCTTCTCCCATTGTTGATGATAATAAGATAAATTCATTTTCAAAATCACTTTTTCTTTTCATTACTCCAGTTTTTAAATCTCTAGGAAGCAAATCCTCTGGTATATATTCTTTAATTTGTCCCTTTCTCACAGAAAGCATCCACTGACTCCATATTTCATCATAAGCATCAAAATTATCAACTTTGCCTTCAAATATAGACTTACCTCTATTTTCATATTTTTGACTTTCTTTCAGTAAAAACTTTCTTCCCATAAGGAAATTTGCATTATTTTTTATTGGTTTATATTCAGTATTTTCAGCTTTTTCTAATAGTTTTATATTCTCAAGCTTTCCATTATCATCATATAAACGATAATCAATTCCTTTATCAGTATATTCTTCATAAAGCAAGTATTCTTTTTTATTTATTATCTTCTTTGTCTTATATATTATTCCTACAAGCCTTCCTCTTTTTGTAATATATTCTACTCTTTCAGGAGGATAAAACTCAATTATAGGATATTTAGATATTTCAGGATCATAACTCCATTTAAAAGCGCCATCACCGCCCCATAATACAGTTATCAAAGCTTTTCTTAATAATTCTTTGAAATTGTTTTCGTTAGCTATTACTTCCCAATCAGATTGTCTTTCTCCTACTTTTATTGATGCTAAGCTATCCACAACAACATCAGATAATGTGTCTACTATCATTCCAGGTAAACCTGTATGTATTTTTATTATTTTATAGCCTTTATTTCCCCAAAAATGAGGCAACTTTGTTTCATTAATAATTTGATTATATATCTGTTCTAATTCTTCACTTTCACCTCTATACCATATTTTATTTAATAATAAATTAGTTTCATAAGTTGTATATGAATACACATTCACATTGGCATTATAAGGCGCTTCTTCTATATCTAAATATTTCTTTATTCCATTCTTGATCATATTATTAAAGTTATTTAAAATATTCATCTTTTCCCTTTCTATTCTTCTTCATGATCTTCTGTACCATCTCCTATTATTTTTCTATAAGGTATAAACGCATATTGGCTAGCATTTATTGTATGGTCGTTAGCATCTTCTGGTTCATTATCTTTATTTTCTTTCCAGCTATAAGTTTCCAATTCTTGTATATGATTTGTACAATGACTTAATACAAAATATTTTAATTTATGAATCCAACCTAATTGAAGATTTATTCTGTTTATTATAGTTACTTTCTTATGAGCATTATTAAAAGTATAAATAGAACCATTTTTTCTAATATATTTTTTTATTTCAGTCATAGTCGCTTGGTCTGCCGAATCAATAAACACATGTCTAGCAAATCCCCATTCTTCCCTATTTCTTTCCAAAAAGTCAATAAAATTAACTACTGTATCAGATGGAGCAAGAGGTTGTTGTAAATTACTATTGTTATATACTTTTTCATCTAAAACATATAATTCTCCATTCTTAGATATTCCTTGAAATATCATTGCTATAGTATCAGGTGACTTTGTAGAATATGCTGTATCTAGTCCTGCTGTAAAACAAATGAATTCTAAAGGTTCTTTCTTATCTTTCATTTGTTCCTTAATTTCTTCTTTAGTCTTCACATGTATACTTTGTTCAAAGTTTGGAAACACAAGTCCTACTGCTCTTCCTCTTAGTCCTAGTATTTTATTTTTATATAACTTCGTTCCTTTAGGTGCAGAATTAATTTTCTTTTGTATTTTTTCTTCTGTTAACGAAGCATTATCGTTAAAAGTAAAAAACCAATATTTCCATTTTGGATTTTCTGGTTCTTTTAATTCTTCCATTATACTTTGAGGCACATCTTTTTTATATTTTTCTATAGGTCTACTTCTATTTATAAACTCTTTATATACTGCTAGATTTGGATCATCTGGATTAAGTGTAGCAAGCAAATACTCATTACGAGTAGACATTTCTCTTACAAACTCAATGTCAGCTGTGTTTATTTCATCTATATAAACACAACCATATTGTCCGTCCGAAGTATCATCTTCCACTTAGCAGTATCATCATAACCTATAACATATATAGTCTTATCATTATATTTTATATGTGATATCTTATTGTCTTTGTCCCCATTTCCTTTATAGTCTGCATCATAAAATACATCTAAAAGTCCTTTTTCAGAATTTATAATATTCTTCTCAGCAACACCAACACTTTTGCAAGCTATTATATGAAGTTTTTTATCACTATCATTAACTTTAATCATAAACTTAACAACTCCTACTGTAGTTTTACCAGCAGCCGTAGTTCCTTCTAAAAACTCAGCATCAGCCTCTTTGTATTCTAAAAAATCAATATATTTTTCAGATAAAGGGAAATTGTTATTCATCTTCCTCTTTTCGTGATTTAGCTAGCTGTTCTACAATATCATCAAAATTAGAAGTACTTCGCATATTAGCATTAACATTTAAAGTTGAAGTATATACTCCTTGCATTCTATTTAATTGATCACTAGCTTTTAATCTAATATCTAAACTTGGTACTACTTCTACTGGAATATATCTTCTTTGTTCATTTAATATAATTTTAGTATCTTTTATATTCCCTAATATTATATCTACTAGAAATTGTTGTCTTTCTGCTATGTTCATTGTTATTTTTTCTTCTATTTTCTCTTGCTTTTGATTAATATATTCTTTGATTTTAGATTTTTTTAACGCTTCATTTCCTATTGCATATGCTGTTTTGCTAGAATATCCTGCTTTTATAGCACTTTCAGTTGCATTCCCTGTTTTCATATATTCATCTGCAAATTCTTTTTGCATCTTTGTTAATCCATTCTTCATTAATCCTCCTTACATAATAAAAAAGAGGATCTTAATTATTTTTCCTCTTTTTCTTTATTATCTTTCACAAGTTCAACATGTATTGTTTTTTTATTTATTTCTTTTGCTCTTTCTTCAGTTATATCAATTACTTCTCCCTTATTTCTTATTATATTAAGATATATATCATTGAATTCCTTAATAACTTTATATTTTATATCTTTCAGCTCTTTCATATCTTTCCTCCTTTATTGATTGAGTAAAATAGGATTCGAACCTATTTAATTTTCCTTTTACTCATAAAAATAGAATACCTACAAAATTGTAAGTATTCTTTTTTAGGTATATCCATGTTAAAAAGCAACTTGACTGATTTTGAAGTCAATAGTATTTTATACTACTTCCTTCATTATACATATTATCATACTTCTTACTGGCGATTCACTGGCGATTTTCATTTTTTTAAATATTTTTTTATTTTTTTATAATGATTCTTCCAGACATTACTCACATCTATATCATAATCATTAGCTATTTTATTAACTGCTTTACTTGGATTATATCCATCAATCATTATAAGGGCGTATAAATCGTATTTAATGCCTTTAAATTCATTCAATGTGTTTTTTCTTATGGTTATTTCTTTTTCAAGCTCATTCAAGCTATTAGATAGGAATTCTAGTCTTTGTATTAAAGTCATGCCGTTATATTTTTCATTAAATGCTAGTTCATGAGTCAAAGTAAACATTTTAAAATCAGGTTCAGAGTTTATTGGTGGTTTACTCTCATTTGAAAGTATAGCACCTCCTGCTCCATCATACTTAGCTGTAACTTTCTCCATCTCATCTTTTATATAATCTATTTCATCTTCTATTGCCTTCTTCCTTTGTAAAAGATTCTGCATCAATTCCATTTCTATCATATGTATATCCTCCGTATTTTTGCCATAGTCCCTGTCTTTTTAACATCATTTCTGTATCTCTTTTTCTTGCCTCATCAAATCTATCTTTTATATTTATTTCATTCTTTTCTAATGCTTTTTTAGCTTTTTTTATTGTATCTGTTATCATTCTTATTATTAATGATATAGCTACTAACATTAAGAATACTGCAATCGGTGCCATTATTGATAACTTAATAACTTCCCAGCTAAAACTTATTGCTTCTTTCATTTATTCCCTCCATTTTTTAAATTCAAATTTTATTTTTATTGTAAGATCATTAGGGTTCTCCATGCCTACTATATTAGTAAGTCTATATCCCTTCTCGTACAGTTCATTCAACTCTTCCTTCTCAAAATATTCTAAAATAGAGTATTCAGTAGCTTTCCAAATTTCTTCTTGCTCTGAAAAACAAAAATTACGCATTCTTAGTATAGGATCAACGAATGCAAGTGGCGAATACGTTTTCGTTATTGTTAAACACTCTATTCCTTCATTTGTTACATGTTCTCGTTGTTCTTCTATTTCTTTCTTTAAAAAGTCACTCTTTCTTTCATATTGTTTATAATTATAGTCAAACATTAATTCATCTATAATGTATAAATCCTTCCTAGATTCATATTGTTTCTTTTTTTTATTTTTATATTTCTCTTTCTCTTTCTCTTTAAATTTATATATATAATGAAATAAAATTGTAATTCCTAAAGAAAGTAAAATTACTAACATAGATATTAATTGAATAAAATGTAATGTACTCACAGTTAGTTTCATCTTAGTCTCCTTTCACACGATTTTCGCACGATTCATTTATTGATATTCTTTAAACTTCAAGCACTTATTGTATTTTTTCGCACTATTTTCGCACGATTTTGACACAATTAATACTTTATTTATCCTTTTCTAATTCTTTTTTTAACATATCTACTAATTTGCTATCCTTTTTTATTAATATTTCTTTTGTTTTACCATAATTATCAATTATCACAATTGTTTCCTCATATCCTTTATCTATATATTCTTTTCTATTTTTTTCTGATAAATTATAAAAAATACTATAGCTTATTGCAGTAACAAGCAATACTATTAAAAGTATTAAAATTATTGTTTTTGCTACATCTAAAAAGTCATAATCATATATATTAAAATTCATATTCTTCCTCCTTTTATTGGTTACAAATTGTAACTAACTCATTTTTTTTCTAATAGCTTTTTTAGTTTTTTATTTCTTTTTAATATTTGTATTATCTTTAATTTTTTTCCTGTTTTTTCTTCCATACTCTAATTTAAAATCCTTTCTATTCCTCTTTCAAGTCATTTTCTAAATGTTTTAATATACATTCACTACTAAATAGCAAATTAATACCTTTTATTGTCTCTTGTATTACTTTTTCAGTTGGATTTTTTATCTCTGTAATAGCTGATGGATTTTTCATTACTGCTAATAATTGTAACTCCTCACTTGGGTTATGTATGTATTTAATAGAAAAAGAAATGTTTTCTATTGCTTTTATTTTTACTTTCTCACTTGGATTATCTATATATTCTAAAGAAAAACCATCATTCTTTACTGCTAATAACTGTATCTCTTCGCTTGGATTATGTATATATTGAATATTAAGTCCATCTATTTGTACTGCTCTTTTTTGTTCTTCTTCATTTGATGAATATATTGAATATTGATAAGTGTTTTTACATCTTTCCCATTCTTTTTTGCCAAATTTATTTATTATTATTTCTTTATATTTGCTTAACTTCATTTATTTAACCACCTCTTTTTCTACTATCTCTTTTTTAATTGTGTCTACTAATTCTTTATTGTTTTTTGTATATATTCTTTTTCTTTTACCTGTGGAATCTACAATTTCTATTGAATTTTCAAAGCCTTTTTCTTTATAGTATTTTTCTTCTATCTCTTTCATTTTATATGCTAATAAGAAAAGAAATATAAATAAGATTATTATTCCTATAAAATAAGGATAAATTCTTTTATTTTCTTTCATTATTTTTTTATCAAACATAATTTATTTTCCCCTTTCCTTTCTAAAGCGTTCGAACCTCTTCTCACATCTTTCTTCTATTTCTTGTTTTAACTTTTCTATTATTTCCTTATGTTTTTTATAGTTTTTTACTTGTTCTTTATTAAAATTTTTATAAATTTTAATTGTATCTTCTAAAAAATTACTTATAACCTCTTTATGTTTCCCTTTATATTCTGTTTCTTCTATTGGTTTTTCTAACATTATAATTACTTTCTTAAAATTATCTATACTTAATTCTTTGTAGTCCTTAAGAGTATTTTCTAAAGAATTTATTTCAATAATTTCCCAATAATCATATCCTAGTGCAGTAAATCTATCTATAAAAATTTCTTTTGGTTCTTCTGTTAATTCTTCTTCATCCATATACATTTCTAACTCCTTTATATATTACTTATCTATATATTCATCTATTATGTTTTCATTATTCATTATTCCATAATTATTATTTTTTGCTCTTTGGTATTCTTCATCTTTCTTTGATATATCCATTAAGTCAAATTCATTTGCATTAAATAAGTCTATTATTAATGGGTCTAAAAACTTATATACATTACCACCATATTGATTTTTAACAATAAAGTTATGTAGTTCTTTTTCTTTTTCGTATTGTATAAAATATTTATTATTTATTTTTGATAAATTTTTCATATAAGGACCATAGACTCCTGCTTTAAATCCTGTATCAAACAAATATTCGCTATAGTCTTCTAATCCGTCTACTTCAATCTTATCAATATTATTCTTTCCCATTCTTACATAAGCTCCCCAATATGCAAAACAAAAATATAATACTTTATTCATCTTTAATATTGATATATCTTCACCATATTGTTCTTTATATCTAATAGCTAAATAATCAGCAAATGTTATAAGATTATACACTGTCTCTTTCATTTATTTCCCCTTTTCTCCTGTAAATTTTTCTAATCTATATTCTCCAATTGAATAACCTGTTGGCTCTTCAGATTCCTCTTCTTTTATCCATTCTTCTAGTTGTTGTCTTTGTATTCTATAATGTCCTCCTCCATACTCTAGGTCTCTATATGTACTAACATATTCTTCAAATGTTCCATCTATATAACGAACACATATAAATTCATGACCACTTAAAACATAAACATCTATACAATTTATTTCTTTGTCTCCAGTATCAACTTCAGTTGCTGTAAATTCATCATTGTATATATTAAACTTCATTTTATTTTCCTTCCCTTTTTAATTGTCTAATAAGTCTTTTATTTCATCTAGTGTCATATCTCTTAATTTTGATAATTTAACTGTTTCTTCTGAATCATTTTCTATATGCCTTAATATAAATCTAAAATCTGGTTTATGATCTATTGTTTTTATTGCTTCTGTTATTACTTCATCTGTTGGATTTTCTATAAATTTTATATTGTCTCCTTCTTTTGTTACTGCTTGCAATTGCACTTCTTCATTTGGATTTTTTATATACTCTATATTAAAACCAAAATATTTTACTGCCTTTAATTGCATTTCCTTTGTAGAGTTATTTATGTATAGAATATCTCCTTCTTCTAATTTTATTGCCTCTATCTGCTCTTTTTCTGAGGCAATATATACTTTATATTCTGGTGATTCTTTTATATCTTCCCACACTTCCTTACCTCTTAATTCTATTACTTTCTTTTTAAATTCACTTAATTTCATTTTTTACTCCTTCAAATTATATTTTTTCTTATATCTGTTACACCTTTCTTTTAATGTGTCTATATTATATTGTTTATACTTTATATATGCTTCAGTAAAAACTTTTGTCCATTCATTAAAAAAATCATCTGGTTTTGCATTTTCAAAGTTATCTTTTAATTTTTTTTAACTCTTTTTCTTTACTACTTATTATGTTCTTTAATAATTCATTTCTCATTTTTATACCTCTCTAATATTTTTTTATATTTATCCTTTATTAGTTTAAAATTATCACTATTTCTTTTTTTCTCTTCTAAGAATTCATTTAATATTTTTATACATAAATTAGAAAATTTTGCATTATTTTTATTTTCTTCTATAAATTTAACTATTCTTTTATAATCTTTTTCATTGTTTTCTATTTCTCCTTTTATACCTTCTAATATTGTTTCTAATAATTCCATTTTTCTTCGCCTCCTTTTAATACTCGTTTATTATTTCGTCTATTCGCTTTCTTGCAACTTTATTGTAATATGGACTTTTACCTATTATAAGTTTAAGCATATCAACTGCTTCTTTGATATTCTTAATTCTTTTTGAAGCATCCTTCAAAGCATCCTTATACTGATCTACTTTTATACATTCATCTGTAAGTAGTTTTGCCTGCAGCTCAATTATCTCATATGCTTCTTGTAACTTTTTCTCACAAGTCAATGTTTCATTCTCCTCCATCTCATTTACTCCTTTCTTTTGTATAATTACACTTTTTTTCTATAATTACGGTTTTAAAAAAAATGTAATGTCCCCCTTTCTTACTCTTTCATAGGATAAGAGTTTTTTTATTTTATTATTACAGTTTTTTTCCTATCCTTTTATATTTATTATTATTTCTCTTTTCTTATTACTTTATATTCTCTTATTATAGTAAAATAAGTGTAATATGTAATTTACATACTGTAATTATTGAAATATCAGCAATTACAGTTTTAATTACACTTTATTTTTCACTTTAAAGTGTAATTGAAATTTACCAACTTTCCCCAAATATCAATATTCTTATATTTACATAATTTTTCAAAATTACACTTTTTAAAAAAATTATGTTTACCACTTTCAAGTAATCGCAATCAATTTGCAATTACACTTTTTTTATATCTTCAAATACCCTTACACTTTTTTGTTCTCTAAAAACTACTTTTATATCAAAACCGTTTTGATTTTATTAATCTAGTAAATTTATTTTTAGACTGAGGTTTAATATTATTTTGTATACAGTAGAAGTCATACATGTTGTATAGTTCTATGGTAGAAGTATTATCTATCTCTCCTTCATATTCTTCTAAAAATCCTAGAACACTATCGCTCTCAATGTAATATTCTCTTAAAGTATCTTCTACTTTCTTACTCTTTGATAGTTCCATGTGATTTGTAAGTATCCTATTAACACCATCTAATGCAAGTCTAAGTATATAACTCTTAGCATTTTCGCTACTTAGCAACTTATCCAGGTCATAGATTTTGTTAACTACTTTGTTTTCAAACGGAATTATTATAAGTCTTCTCTTTATCCCCTCTGTCTTATCCTTAAATACTGGTACCTCATTACAGGTAAATACTAATGTAGCTGTATTTTTTATTGTTACAGGCTGCGAATATATCGCTCTTACAGTAATTGTATTTCCTGATGCCATAGTTTTTAACACCTTTGTTTTTTCAAGATAATTAGGGTCAATATCATCAGCTATATTAATTATTTTACCTATCAATGAAACTACCTGAGTACCATCTTCAAATCCTGTTATGTCAATGTGCGAAGATAAGTTATTTGCAAATGCTGTTAACATTTCCACAAATGTAGACTTACCGTTATTACCTGATCCACTTAAGACAAATATCTTATGTGGAAAATTATTTATCATTATTGTATGTCCTAATATTTCTTCTATTAAATTTCTTATTTCCTTATCACCATTTGCTATAAAGTTTATAAAATCATCTACATATTTGTCATATGCATTCTCATCATATTTCACATCTAAATAAAATGGTGTAAATCCTATATCCATGTTGACTACTGTATCGTCAACTATTATTCCATTTCTTATTCTTACATTAAAATCATCATGTGTAATCTTCTCAGCATATACTTCAAGCTGACTTAAAAGTTCTTTCCACTGTGTAGTTTTAAGTTGCACTTTTTGGTAAACTCTACGCCTTAGTTCATTTTCATCTCTTGAAAATTTTATTCCATCCCTAAAGTATAATATTTCCTTATATAACTTTACTTCAAACTTTCTCGCTACCCATCTTGAAAGCTCTAACACATTGGTAGAATCTCCTTGATATTCTTCTTGAGCATCTACATCTATCTTAAGTACACTATTAACTATATTTGCGACTTCTTTTTCTCCCATAGGAGTATCGAATATTTTTTCATTAATAAACTTTGCAACAGCCTCTAACAATCTTATATCTCTATATTTAGGATTATTACTTATACACCTTAACTGTGCATATAGTGCATTATTTCTTCCATCTCCATCTTTCAATCCTGTTATATTTTTTGCTTTTGGCATAGGATAAAGTATGAAAGGTAGTTCCGTTAACGTCTCAAAATCTATTATTGCCTTATTACGGTCTCTTTCTCTTCCATGCCTTTTAACTATACCATACGCTTTATTGCCTGTTTTATAATCAACCTGGAAGCCTCCTACAGTGATTTTATCTGTACCTGCTGAAACTTTTAATTCCTTAGGTCTTTTATAATACAAGTGTACACCTCTATCTGTTTTTACTGTAAGGGTAGGGTATTTAGTTTGAATGTGTTCAATAATTCTTTTTTCATTCTCATTATCTCCATCAAAGTCAACTAATACTACATTTGAATTAAGCAATATACCTGCATTATCAATTTTAGTGATATCAATTACAATAGTATCAAAATTGGTCTTTGGTGTTTTGTCATCATTAAGTTCAATATACTTATTCATAACTCCTTCCCTTCTTTTATAAAATTATTTTTTATTAATTCAATATAATAGTTAAGATCTAACTTTTTTTTATCAAATACTCTTAAATCTTCATTATGTATTATTGAATGATTTGATGTATTTGCTATCTTTTGGAAACTATTGCCTTTTTTCTTGTAGATTCCTCCGTGGTTATTATCTGTTGTTGCAAATACTCTGTTAACCTTTTGTGCTTTTTTCATCTGTCCTTTATATTCATAAAATATGCCATCATATGAAGAACCTATCTTACAAATAATTTGAAAAGATTCTAATTTATTTTCTTTGTACAGATTCAAAACTGTTGCTTCTGGTGATATACCTTTTATATAGTAGTTTACTAGTCCCGTGTCTATTATGCTTAAATTATTTTGTATATAATTTCCACCATCAAACTTTGCAAATCTACCTTTTGCATATATTCTTCCATCTTCAAAAAGTACAACATAGTTATTTACATCTCTTTGTATAACCTTTGTGACATAATCTACATCGAATTTTAGTCTCATTCTCTTTGAAAAATCTTCTATTATATTTGTTATAGTCTTTAAATTTTCTTCCTTGTATTTAATTATTATTCCATCTGTGTTTGATTGTATAAGTTTTGAATATTTTCCTAACTCTAGTATTAACTGTGTAAGTATCAACTGTCCGTTTATGCAAATGTTATTTGCTTGCTTTGGATCATATAGTCTATTAAATTTTGACTTCATTGCTCCAAATGTAGAGTTTAATATTATTTTGTATATACCTTGTCTAGGATCATTTTGTTTCTTATACTCTAATCTTTTTTCTTTTATTATTTTATATAATTGAGGCTCTATACTGTTTCTACTCATATAATTTCCTTCAATTATTAACGATGGATAAAAGCTTGAAACATCTATGTGTAAGAATTTTCCTGTTCCTATATAATTATTTAATGCTCCATGTAATCCACCAAATCCATAAATGTGTTCTACTCCTAAAATATTACTAGTAAATTGTCTTGCTTCTATTTCTTTGTAATCTACTCCATTTAAATAATCTCTTTTTGCTTTATTATAAAAGTTAATTATATCTTTAGGTATTATATTTAAGTTTAACCCTTGATAATATTCAAACTTAAGTCTATCATCATCTATGGTATTAGATTCACATTTTAATACAGTACTTGCTAAATTTGCTCTAGTAAGTCTTATACTTTTAAGTGGTAAATTAAATTCTTTAATTATTTCTACTTTAGATTTGTAATAATCTTCCCTTATCTTAAATATATACTCAGTGTGAATAACATCGTTTATACAGTATTTAATAACCTCATTTATTTCATCATCTGTAAGATTTCTGTCTAATTTAAAATCAATAGGCGTTTCTATTATGGAATATCCTAAATTTCCTTCTATAGCTTTAAGTGATACATTAGAAGGCAATTCTTGCATCATATCTAATGTAATCATATTTAGTCTTACTTTTTGTTTTATCCCTCTTAATATTTCATGTGATACTATATAAGGATCTTTTCCTAATAATATGCTCGCTAAGACTACATCATCAAAATTGTAATTATTAAATCCTATTAATATCTTTTTTCTATTTTTATTAATGTAGTCTTTAAGCTCTAGCACATCATTACATATGACTCTAAAATCATCTTTTTCTTTAAATACTATCATCCAATCATATTTAAAAACTTCAATATCATATGTAATATACATATCTCCTCCATTATACTAATGGTACTTGACCTATTTCTTTTTTATCAAATTCAATATCTGGTTCTGTTTGTAAATCTTCTTCAGTTATTGTAAATACATCATTTTTTTCAAGTTTGTATTCTGCATATCCTTTGTCATTTGTTGTTTTTTCTAATATTACAGGTGTATTATTAAGCATTCCTAAAGCTCCTACTAAAATATCTGTATTTGCAAAGTGTTCGGGTTTTATGTTTAACCCTAATGTTGTAACTGTGTGGTATAATTTTTTAGCATTAAATTTCTTCATTTGCCCTCCTAATACATACCCTACAAATATATCTCTCATTCCTATTTCTGGAGACATTACACTTACTACTAAGCTAATTAAAGGTAATTTCTTTTCTCTAGTTAAAGTATATCTTGCTCCTGCTATAGCTCCTTCATATCTTCCATCTGGTATTTCCTCAAATGCTGCTGTTGGTTCTTCTGTAGGATCATATCCTAACATTTCATCTACTAATCCTAAATCTACTGCTTCTATTTTATTTTCTTCCATTTTTTCTTTTCTCCTATTCTATTTCTATCTTTTTTGCATCATTGTTGGCATTTCTATTTTAAATGCTCCTGTTATTGTCTTCATGATTTCTCTCATTTTCTCATCTTTTATATCATTTAAAGTATAGTCATCTCTTCTATTTGTTGCTAACCTATAATATGAGTTTCCTCTTTTTGTACATCTAACTACTAAGTCGCATCTTCCCATTGTGATATTTAAGTACTTTTGATCTAATGATGGTTCAAATTCTTGTTCTTCTTTTCCTGCTTTTATATGTGATATAAAAATGATATTTCTATCCATTCCGCTTAATATCATCATTGTATTTTTCCATATAGAAGTACTTTGTGTATATCCTTGTCCAAATGGTATATCTCCAATTGTTTCTGCTATCTTATTGTTTTTTGCTTCCTTAGCTTTTTTGTTATATTCTTCTATAATATAGTTATCTAAAAGTGTTCTTATATCATCTACAAGATCTATTATTATAGTTTTATATGTATCTTTATTTTGTTGTAACTCTTTTACAACTTCTATAAATACTCTCCAATCTGTTATTGTAACTGAAGGTGTATCTACTTTTCTGTCATTTCCATCTGTATTTAATAATAATGGAGATTCAAAACTTTTTGCTAGGTAAGTCTTACCTGTCATACTATCTCCCCATATTAAGAATATCTTAGGTGTTATATCTTTTATTTTTGGTTTGTTTTCTGGTAATAAACTCATTTCTTGCCTCCTTATTTATTATTTATTGTTACTTTTATATACCCTTTTGTTTTTGTTTCTTTATAATCAACTAAATCTTTATATAAGTCTCTATCTTTCTTCAAAAGCTCATCAAAGTCTATTGTTTTAGAAATTCTAACACTTGGAGTTATTCTACTAATAGTAAAGTCCGAATTTTTGAATCTATTTAATAACTTCATTTCCATTTCTTCATTTACTTTCTCTTTCATTTTTTTAAATGTTTCTATTATTTGTTCTGCCTTATTTACTTCATTAAGCATATTTTTCATTTCATCTATAGCATTTATAAGATTTTCTCCTAGATATACTTTTCTTGCTTTTTCTTCATCATTTTCTTCTTTTAAGATTCTCATAACTTCCTTAAAGTCTAGTATTCTTTTATAATATTTTTCCCATTTTTCATTATCTCTTTCAAATACATGTATAACTATATTCTCAGGATTAAAATCCAAATTAAAATCATAATCATTATAGTTTACTGGATCTATTCCTATAAAGAAATCATCAGGTCTTTTATATCCTATTAATACACAACTAGGAATATTAAACATTTCCATATAGAACCTACATTGTGGCTCATAATAATTTACATCTAATTCTTTCCCAAATGTTTTTATTTCAATTAAAGGATAATTTGAAGATAAATCTAACCCGTCACAATTACCTCTAAGTCCTCTTTCATTGTCTATCTTTGTTGCTTCTTTATAATTACATTTGTATAATCTACTTATGTAGTCTCTAATGTGTTTTTCCATTTTACTACCATAATATGTATATTGATTACCTGTAAATGTTTTAGGTATGATATTTAATTTTTCTTTTGCAAATTCAATTATATCTTTGTCTGCTAGCCCTAATATATATGGCATATCACTACCACCTATATATTTGTCTCTATTTAGAATTACACTATTACTTTTCTCTATTTCCATTTATCTACTCCTATTTTCTATATTTTTTTCTATCCATAAATTAAAATTAAAATCTTTTTTCATATCTAAACTTTCATAAATTTGATTTTCTACTGTATTTGTTGTAATATACTTATATACAGATACTTTTTTCGTCTGTCCATTTCTGTAGCATCTACCGATTGATTGAACGTATTCGGTATAGCTTTCAGTTGGACTGAAATAAATTATAATATTAGCATAAGTGAGTTCTACGGCTTCACTTCCGCTTTTATAATTTGCTAAAGTAACTGTGTTTTGTAGATTATTCCAATTAGATTGTTTAGGATAATCTTTAATTTTGGAATTGCACTGATAAACTTTTTTATCAGTCTTTTTTAATATTTCTGATATTTTTTCAAGTTCTTCATTATAGTTGTAAAAAACCACTATATTATCGTCAGTACTTTCCAAAAATTCTTTTAAATATCCTAATTTATCATCTAAGCTTGTATATAATCTAAGTCCATGTCTTAGCTTCATATTGCTATCATATACAACTTTATTTAATTGTCTTTCTTTTAAAATCTTATTATATGTTGGAGATCTATTAAAACTTACAATTTGTTCTGTTAATGTAGGTAAATCTAAAGCATCTTCTTTATTAAGTCTTTTAGATATTACATGCCAGTAAGAATTTAATTCTTCTGTATTCTTGTATTTTATTATCCTCAAATATCCAAACATGTTATCAGTAACACAATATTCTTTATAGAACTCTGTTTTATTTTTAATTAATCCGAATATTTTTAAATAATTTATTATATCTTCCCAACCATTAGGTATAGGAGTTGCTGATAGCATAATAAATCCACTTGCAATTAAACTTAAATTAAATGCTGATTTTCCCCAGACACCTGTTGAATTTTTAATTCTATGACATTCATCAAACACAACAAAATAATCTTTATATTTAATATAATCTTTAGATAATTTATTGTATGATATTACTTCAAATTTAGGTTTTATTACATATTCTAATATTGTTCGTTGCCATCCTCCTTCATTTACTTTTGATGCAGGTGCAACTACCAGTAAAGGTTTATCTTTGTAATAATATTGCCAATGATTAATTGCCATAATAGTCTTACCAGTACCTGTTGCCATATCATATATAAAATTTTTCTTATTATTTTCTTTTACATAGTCAAAGTATTCATTTTGATACTTATATAGTTTCAATATCTTCAATTATCTTTTTCACCTCCTCTCTACTTCTAACTACAAAGGCAATTCCTCCAGACTTTCGTATATTTTTAATGTGCATATCCTGCATCTTCGAAGTCTTACCTTTTTCATTTTTTATTTCTAGTGCTACAAACCTACCTTTGTAACACACTATAATGTCTGGTATTCCAGAAACACCATAGTAACCACCGTGTACTTTAAAATAATATATATTATTATCTTTTAAGTATTTTTTTATACTATTTTCAATTGTCTTTTCTTTCATTTATCTTCTCTTATACTTTTAATTTGTTTATTAATGTATTGTACTTTTCTTTTAAGTCTTTGTTTTCTTTTTCTAGTGCTTTGTTATCAAATGATAATTGAATCATTTTTATTTCTTGTTTTTTAAGTTCTTTATATTTAGATTCTAATGCTATATATGCATCTTCTACTTCTTTTAATTCATTGTATTTATCTTCTAATTCTTCGTAATATTCTTCTAAATCTTGAATTTTATCTTCTAAGTATCCGTTTTCTTCTTCTAATTCTTGTACTCTATCTTCCAAGTATCTATTTTCACTTAATACATCCCTATATGATCTGTTGTCTGGGTTTAAGTATCTTTCATCATCTACATCAAACATAATACACCTCCTAATCGAATGCTCTTTGACATTCTGCTGTTCTTTCCCATTTTATTTGTTGTTCTAATTGTTTTCTTTTTCTTTCTTGTATTCTTTTCTTTCTATCTATATATATAAGATAGTTATTTAGTATCATTCCCCCTAAAAACATTACTAACGGGAATATTACATTTACTATGAAATTAAATTCATATAAGTATATTTCTTTCATCTTTCGTATCTCCTTTATAATTTTTTATTTAAATAGTTAAGAAATGCTATCTTTACCACAAATTGATAAAAAAATCATCATATTCTTTTAAATTTAATAGATTTTCATTTTTAATGCTAAGCTCCTTGTCTCTTGTTTCTCTCTCCAGTAAGAATGCTTTATCAATGCTTTTTTTTAATCTTTCCCATTCATTTAATTTTAAATTAGAAGTAAGTAAGTTATAAAACATTACTATATTCTTTCTTCTTTCTATATTTCTTTCTTCTATTATCATTCCTTCTAAATCTTCTTCTGATATTTTCATATTTTTCTCCTCCATTGCCTTTTTATTTTTATGTATGTTATAATATTAGAAGATTGTTTATTTATACTTTTATAGTAAATAACAACCGTGTAATAGACAGTCTAATTATATTTATAAAAAGTGATTGTGAATAACAAAAAAACTTTTTACATAGTAGGAATAGTTAAGTAGTGAGTCGCCAAACTTGTATTACTTAATTATTCTTTTTTTATTTTTATAACGTTTTATATTCTTCTTCTATTTTTTGTCTTATCCATTCATTTTCAGATCGATAATTTTTCTTTTGTATAATCTCTTTTAGCATTTGTTTATGTTTTTCTGTAACATAACCTCTAACCTGCTTAAATTGAGATTGATATTCTTTTAAGTATTTTTTTCTTTTTTCCTTATCCAATCATTCCTCCTAAGTGATTGTATTATCATTATATGTCAATGTGTTAATACAATCAATATCTTTTTGTTAATTTTACACTTTTGTAATATTTCTACTTTTAACTTTTGTTTTGTTGTATTATTTTCTTATAAAGAAAGGATTTTTATATGCTAAATGATTTTTTTAAACTAATGATTAAGTTACCTTTTATAATTTTTGTATTGCCTTTTAAAATACTATATGTGATTATAAAGCAAGCTTTAAATTATGTACCAAATACTGAAGATTCTAGTAAAATAATTAAAGATAATTCAATACCTATGATAACTAATAACATATCTGTTGTAGATCTTTTCACTATAAATTATCTAAACTTAAAAAATACAAATAAAATTTTACCTCTATATTATAAAAGTAATAATGATAAAACTACTATCAAAAAATACATTTCTTTAGGATACATAGAAGAAAAATATTCTTTAAAAAATAACTTAAATAAAGCAACTTTACCTGAGTTGAAACATATTTTAAAAAACAATAATTTAACTATCTCGGGTAATAAAGAAACTCTTATCAATAGAATTTTAGGTAACATTGACGTTGATTCTCTGTCTTCCAACTTTCCTTTAAATTCATATTTTTTAACTGAAAAAGGATATAATTTAATAAAAACATACTATCCTTTAATTTTCTTTAATGATATTTACAAAGATTATTTAGATAATACTTTATATGAAATCATAATAAAAAATATTAATAGCTTAACTAATTTAAATTATACCGACATATTATTTAGATCTTTTGACGAATATGGACGAAAATACAATATATCTATAAGTTTCTATAAATATTCTCAAATCTTACATTTAACTTATATTCTACTTAAATCTACTAAAGAATATGATAAAGCTTTAATATATTTAATTGCATATTTGAGATTAAATATAAGCGGAGTAGAAAACATGCATTGCATTAACGACATAGACTACATTTATATATATCCTGATAAAGAATTTAGAATATTGTATACTCTATATCCTTTTACTGATGATGAATTACTTTCTGCTATTAATTATTCGGATTCCCATATACAAGGAGTACCTTTTAATTTTTTCAATAAATCCGAAGTTCATGTAATTATTAAAGATATTTTAAATAATAATGTTAAAAAGCCTAATGAATATAAATATAACAGATTAAATAAATCTTATTATAAAAAATTAGGATTTAATATTATAGATTCTTCATTATTTCAAACATTAAAGTGAAAGAGTTCTTCTTTCTCTTTTTTCTTCATTATTTACTCCTTCCTAAGTAATAAAGTTTGTAACTATTCCCTTTTCAATGTACTGTCTTATTAACTACTTTATGTAGTAATATGTGTCCTTTTTACTGCTGTATATCTTTGTAATGCTGTAGCCTCTATAACTTTTTTTCTTCCAAATCCTTGTGTTGGAAAATCTTTAGTTCTCATAAGACTATATGCTGTTTTTGTACTTATCTTCATAATTCTTGCCAAATCATTCACATCATAAAATATTACATTATTCTGATTTATTTGATTTTTCATTTTTTTATTTTCTTCTATAATATCGTTAATTTTTTGAATTATTTTCTTAGAACTCCTATTAATTATTTTCATATGCTACCTCGTGTAATCAACATTTACTTTGTTGCGTTTCGTGCAACCTTTTCAGTAAAAAAATATTCTTTTATTTCATCACCCTTAATATCTAATACTTCAATTATTTTAGCAGTTTCTCTATTAGTAAAATCTAACGCATTATTTAACTTTCTAGAAAATGCATTAGTTGAAATTCCTATTTTCTCTGCTAAAACATATTGGTGATTCAACTTTTCTTTTATCCTACCTCTTAGTTTTGAATAATCAAAAGGCTTTATTTTATCATTATGTTTCATTACACACTCCTTTCTTTTTGTTGCATTTAGTGCAACTTATTTTCTAGCTAAATAATATATTATAAAAATTATTTTGTAAATACCTTTCATAAAAAAAAGTGTATTAAATGCAACTTTGTTAAAAGTATGTTGAATTATATGCAATATTGTGATAAGCTGATAATATTGAAAGGTGATTGTAAATATGGAAAATAGTTTTGGAAATAGATTAAAAAATGCCCTAAGTTATAGGGGAATAAGTCAAAAAGATTTGGCTGATAAATTGAATGTAGATAAATCTACAATAACACGATATATAAAAAATGAAGTAGAAGTAGGTAATTCTAAAACATATGCTATTGCTAATATATTAAATATTAATATAGCATATCTATTTGGTCTTACAGATTCTATAGAACCATCTACTGACATTCAACAAATACCATCTAACAATCCTTTTAAGAACTTAAAGGGATATGTTGATATTGATTTATCTGATACTGTTAAAATACCTGTAGTTTCAAGCATACCTGCTTCTTTTAATAAGACTTCGGAACTGATATATGATGAATATATTAATTATCCTAAATCATTATTACAATATTCAGATTACAAACAAAGGTATATAGCAATGACTGTTGAAGGATATAGTATGTATCCAGACCTTTATCCTGGAGATAGAATATTAATTGATACTAAATTAGAACTTAATAATGGAGATATTGGTGCTTTTTATTTTAATGATGAATATACTGTAAAAAGAATATACTTTGAACCTAATCGTATTATATTTAAACCAACTAATCCTGAACATCCCGAAAAAATTTATAGTAAGAAAGAATTACATGAAATGGGATATCATCAAATAGGTAAAGTTGTAAAAATAGTAGAAAGAAAGTTGTAAAGTAAAACCTCAAAACACTTGACAACTTTTATAACTTGTCAAGTGAAATGCACTTTTGCTTGACAACTTTTATAATTTGTTAAATGAAATATACTTTTGCTTGACAACTTTTATAATTTGTTAAATGAAATATACTTTTGCAATATCTTTATCTATACTATATACTATAGATATCTTAATTAATGCACATTACATATTTAAATGTAGTGATGGTTTTCTTATAGATATCGAGAGCTTTTATAGTTCTTGTTTTTTATTAACTAAAAGGAGGAATTCTATGGCTA
Organism: uncultured Eubacteriales bacterium; assembly: GCA_963542845.1. GTDB lineage: Bacteria > Bacillota > Clostridia > TANB77 > CAG-508 > JABCPO02. The sequence goes on from CAUTZA010000004.1 coordinate 106,021, forward strand.
AAAAAAGAGCAAATGGTGAAGGTTCAATATATAAAAATAAAAGTAGAAATAGATGGGAATATTATTTTACTAATCCTATTACAGGAGAAAGAAAAAAACTTGTAGGTAAAACACAAGCAATAGTTATTGAAAAATATAATTCTTTTATGGAAAATATTAAAACATTAAATACTTTAGAAAATAATACAACAATTACAAGTCTTTTATATCTTAATGAAAAAGATAAGTTTAACAAAAACTTAATACAAATTAGTACATATGCTAGGAATATCTACGGTATTAAAAAACTTGAGAATGGTGTATTAAATGTATTACCAATCTCAGAGATCACACTACAACATATTGATGAATGGAATTATTCCATGAAAAACTTTAGCGATTCTGTAATATCCAAATCTTTTATACAATTAAAAAGAGCTTTTGATATTGCTATGGATAAACAAATAATAACTAGAAATATATTGAAAAATTATAAAAGAGCTAAAAGTTCTAAGAAAACAAAAAAAGTAAGTGCTTTTACTATAACTGAGCAAAAAAAATTCATTGAATTAATACCTAAATCTAAATATTATATGCAATATATGATAGCACTATGTACTGGTATGAGAATGGGCGAAGTGAACGCTTTGCATTATAATGATATAAATTTAAAAGAAAAAACAATTAACATTAATAAAACTATATCACGAGATTCAAACTTCAAAAGTTTTATTAATTCAACAACTAAAACAAAAAATGGTACTAGAGTAATTCCACTAAATGCTATATTATACCCCATAATTAAAGACTTCATTTCCGATAAAAAAGGGAAATATCTATTTTCTAATGATAATGTTATAAGTACTAGCCAAGTAAATAGTGAAATGAAAAGATTAACAAATAACCTAAATTATAATACACATATGCTAAGACACACTTATGCAACTAGATGTATTGAAGCAGGTATTCAAGCGGTCGTATTAAAAAAATTATTAGGGCATGGTGATATATCTACTACTCTAAATACTTATGTTGATGTTTTTGACAAATATGAAAAGCAAAATAATATAATAATAGAAAATTATTTTAAAAACAATTTATTTCTAGGGGGTGATAATTAGGGTGATAACCAGCTTCCAAAATATACCAAAATACACTAAATTGGTTTACATATTTCTTTTGATTATATCTCACCTTTTCCTTATATATCAATATTTATAAGGAATATAGCCATTTAATAGAAAATAAAGCTTTATAGTATTTCCTGCTAGCTGTACCAATTATTATAATTTAAAAAGCTTGTTAAATCAAGCTTTTTTCTTT